>JAJPJL010000060.1 GCA_021324255.1 Bacillota bacterium | reverse complement strand
TGCGAAAATAGAACCCCCCGTGGCAGACGCACGAGGGGCCCATCGCATACGCGGTACGAACGGGCTGGCCTACTTACGACATTCGCCTATTCCGAAACTCCTGCGGCACCGCTGGCACCTGGCACGCCCTGCACGCGACCAAGCCCGATCAGCCGACCAAGCAGGTCGAGCCTACGCGCGCCGGCGAGCCGGCCGTGGATGTCCCGCACGTGGAAGATTGTTTGGGCGTGCACGCCTCGCGGACACCGGCCGCGGCGTGCGGCCGGTCCACCCGTTCACTTGCGATCAGTACCGCGGCGTCGACCGGAGGCGGCTCAAGCCGCCGGGGGGTCGCGGAGCGCTCGACTACACCCGCATCGGCAAATATCGCAGGGTTACCAGCAACGCGAGACCGTTGACCGGCCAGCCGGCCACGGTGTTCACGACCAGAAACTGTCCCATCGGCAGGTGTGTCAGCGCGACGTACAGGCCGGCCGACCTCGCGAGAAAGAGGACGCCCCAGACCCACGCGAGCGACCACAAGGCCGCCTCCGTGGCCGGCGCCAACGAAGTCCGCTCCCCGGCCAGTATCCGCCATCCCTGTACGACCAGCGGCCTGCAAAACACCACCGAGCCCAGGAGCAGCACGGCCCAAATCACGTTTTCCACGATGCCCGCGCCGGCGTAGACCAGCGGGTTGTGCGTGAGCAGCGATGCCGCGCCTTGAGCAAGCGTCAGGAGCAGTCCGTAGACAAGCAACGGGTCCAGCATCTTGCGGCGGGCCAACTCGAAGCACTGGAGACCGGCGGTCCACGCGGCGGCCGCCACGAGCGCAGGGATCAACCCTTCGGACCGCCAGGCGCAGTAGAACAAGAGCTGCGGGGCCAGCACGCCGAGTGCAAACCGCACCGGCAGCGACCGCACCGCGAGGTGCGGCGACACGAGCGCGCGCAACGCGCGCAATGGATGACCGCTCCCCTGGTATCCGGCCGGGCGGCACGCTCTCGACATCACACAACGCCTCCCCGTTGCACTTTCAACGGGTAGTCGAACGGCGGCGTCGGAAATCGACGCGGGCGCGTCGCGGTGCGCCTCGAAGATCTCTCGGTTGGGCTGACTGTGCGCCGTGGACTCTCCCCCACCGCGTGAATACCCGAAATGCCCGGCCGCAGGACTTCCCGGCGGCGACCGCCTCAGCGGAAGCGGGCCAGCACCGCCGGGATCCGATCCGACCTCGCGGCAATGACGACGCGGTCTCCGGCCAGTAAATACGCGTCCCCGCGCGGAACGATCACGGACTCGCCCCGATGAATCGCCACCACCAGCACCCCTGGCCCGAAATTCGCGTCCTGCAGCCGCTGTCCGGCGATTCCCGATCCCGGCGCTACGGTGGGTTCCAGCACAACCGTCCCGGCGATCACCGGCGGCCGGGCCTCGACCGCCGGAAGCTCTCGATGTGATGCAATGGCTGCGCGGCGCTCGGCGGCCTGACGCGGCGTCGCGGTCAGCGCGTCAACCAACGCGTTCAGATTCTCGGCCGCCCGTGCCGGCAACAACAATGAGAGCCGGTCGCCCCGGCGAAGCTCCGTGTGCCCTTCCGGCAAAAAGCTCGCGCCGTCCCGGCGAACCGCCAGCACGAGCGAAGAGGGTGGCCACGTGATGTCCGCGATGCGCCTTCCGGTCAGGACTCCCTCGTTTCTGAGTTCCAGATCAACGATCCGGTACTCCCGCAGCGCCTGCGCCAGATCACCCGGGCTACCGGCGGCGCGGCCCGAGTCCTGTATCTCGTGTTCCTCGCGGCCCTGCCGCGTCGCCGCGGCAATAGTCTGCTGTAGCCGCGCATAGTACGCGCTCAGGATGTCCCGGTGCGTCAGCCAGCCCACGAGCCTCCGGCTCTCGCGGTCGAGAACCGCGAGCCCGTCGTCGCCTCGGCGCATGAGAAGTTGGACCGCCTGCTCGAGTGTCTGGTCCGGCGTCAACGCCGGCGTATCCTCGGCGAGCTCACCGGCCTGGGCATCGAACGCGTTGTCCCGCATGGCGTGTTCCACCTGGCGGAACGTTACGGTGCCTCGGAACGCGCCGGCGGGATCCACAACGGGCAGGGACTTGGCGCCGCTGCCGGTGAACCGCGCGATGACCTCCGTGAGCGCCATCTCTTGCGGCAGGGCGGCCGGGACCGCCCGCATCGCGCTGCCGACGGTCAGCACCTCCATGAGATTGGCGGCCCGGCCTCGGCGGACGTCGATCCCGCGGCGTCGCAGCTTCAACGTGTAGATGCTGTCCCGCGTCAACGCACGGCTGAGCGCGGTCGCCAGCACGACGGCAACCATGAGCGGCAGGATGATCTGGTAATCGCCGGTGAGCTCGAAGATCATGATCGCCGCGGTGATCGGTGCCTGCGCCGCTCCCGCGAACACCGCGCCCATCCCAATCAGGCCATAGGCCCCCGCCGGCCCGGTGATTCCCGGCAACACCCGATGCATCAGGTCGCCATACGCGGTCCCTAACATCGCGCCCATGAACAGCGACGGCGCGAACACACCGCCGGATCCCCCGATTCCGATCGTCAGGCTGGTTGCCGCGATCTTGCCACACAGCAAGACCCCGAGGAACGCGAGGATATACCCGCCACGAATTGCTCGCTCCAGCACCGGGTACCCAACTCCGTACATCTGCGGCAGCAGCACCAGCAAGAGGCCGAGGGCCAGGCCGCCCGCACCCGGGCGAAGCCACAGCGGACCGCGCCAGAGGCGGTCGCAGACGTCCTCCGTCCCGTACAGGACGCGGATGAACACCACGCCGACGATGGCCGCCAGCAGCCCGAGACCGGCGTAGAGCAGAAACTCCCACGGGGAACCCAGGCGAAACTGGGGCAGGACGAGGAACGGATGCGAACCGAACGCGGCGCGGCCGATGATGTCCGCCGTGACCGACGCCAACACGACCGCCCCGAACGACTCGACCTCGAAGTCGCGCAGGATGAGCTCGAGGCCGAAGAATACCCCCGCAATTGGGGCGTTGAAGGTGGCGGAAATTCCGCCGGCGGCGCCGCAGGCAACCAGCAGACGCAGCCGAGCTTCGGGAACCCGCGCGAGTTGCCCCAGCGTGGAGCCGAGCGCCGAGCCGATCTGGACGATCGGGCCCTCCCGGCCGACGGAGCCGCCGGAACCGATGCACAGCGCGGACGCCAGCGACTTGACCACCGCCACGCGGGGGCGGATGCGGCCCCCGCGTTCGGCGACCGCCAGCATGACTTCCGGCACGCCGTGTCCCCGCGCCTCGCTGGCGAACCATTCGATCAGGGGACCGTAGATGAGTCCGCCGGCGGTGGCGGCCAGCACCACGAACCACGGACCGAGCTCTGGCAACCACGGGTGCGGCGCCGGGCCCACCGCGCTGTAGTCGGCCGTCCCCGCGAACGCTCTGGTGAACTCCAGGATGAGGAATCGGAATGCGACCGCGCCGAGGCCGGCGCCGGCGCCGATGGCCACCGCGAGCACCACGAGCCCCGTCGGGGTGCCGCGCAGCCAATCGTACGCCCGCTGCAAGGGGCGGTCCGGGAAGCGCAGCGTACCGGTCCTCCAATTGGATGCCACGATCGGGTTGGATGTTGCTGTGGGGTCAGCCACGTCCCGCCAGCCGCTCCAGCGTGATGTCCACCGCTCGCCGGATGTTCGCCCAGCGAAACCCCGACGGGTCCAGCCCGGCGTGCAAGCCGAGACCGTCGCCGAGAGCCAGCATGACCGCGGCGAACGCGTTCGCCGGAAGCTCTACCAGCTCACCCTCCGCAACGGCACGCTCGATCCAGGCCCGAAGGACCGTGCGGCGATGCCGGACAGCGGCGGTGAATCGCTCGCGCACCACGTTGTCCGTGAGCATTTCCGCCCACAGGTCTGCGCGCACTTGCACGCGGGCCGGATCGTCCCCCCGTTCCAGCATGGCCCGCACGAAGCGCCGCAGCCGGCTGACGCTCTGGACGGACTGCGCTCCGAGACGTTCGATGATCCGGTCGAGCGCCGCCGCGTCATCGGCGAGTAGCGCCAACAGCAGCGCCTGTTTGCTGTCGAAGTAGCCGTAAAACGCGCCCTTGCTCAGCCGGGCCTCGAGACAGATTTCGTCCACCGACATCGCGCGAAACCCTTTTCGTGCCGCGCATCGCCACGCCGCATCCAGGATCTGCTGCCGCCGCTCCGTGCGTGCGCTCAGGGACATGCGGGGCACCCGTGCACCTCCGTCCCGAAACCATCAAAACTGACCGGTCGGTTTATATTTTAGGCAAGCGGCGCGGTGATGACAAGCACTGCGTAGCCGGGCGGCGCGGGGCGCGGAGGTCTTGGCCCTCGATCAAGGTCTGTTCGCATGGCGTCGAGCCTGGGCTCACCGCGAAGAGCGGAGGGTTGCCCCGTTACCTCGCCGCTCGCCGCCCCCGGGCGGTGAACGGCGGCGCAGCCGTACCGAATGCCGCGTCAACGCGATGCTTCCAATGCCTGCGCCAGCACCATCAGGGCGTGTCGCGCGTCCGGCCATCGCAGCATGCTGAGCGCTTCGTCGATAGGGAACCAGCCGTACTGATCGTGCTCATCATTGAGCAGAGGGTCCCAATTGATGCCGACTCGACCGGCAAACGCGTCGACCGTTACGGACGTCACGTCCGGCGCGTACCAGGAACGGTATTCGGGCTCGTCGTCGAGGCTGTACGCATAGCGGTGTTTGAGGTCGATCAGGCGATCCCCGAGCATCAAGCCCGTCTCCTCGCGTGTTTCCCGCACGGCCGCTTCGGCGCTCGTTTCTCCGGGATGCAACGCACCCGCGACGCCATGCCAGTATGCGCCGGCTACCGGAGCGCGGTGAAGCAACAGGACCTCATACCGCTCGTTCACGCGCCGGTAGAGAAAGACCAAGCATTCGTGAGGAAGTCTCACGGTGGCGATTCTTTCGTCCGTGGCAACGGCAGCGCCTCTTCTCTCCCGGTTGCCGGGTGCGGATCCTCCGCCATGTGCTGGCAGAGGGCCCGGCTCGTCTGAGCACGGCCCCCTTGGTGACCGCAAACGAACCACACGCGCGCCATGCCCGTTAACAATCGAAAACCTTCTTGTAGAGATCCTCGCCGTACGTGGTTTGCAACGGCTCGCCTGGGACCATCTTGAACGTCCGGGTGCCGTCCGGCCGCCGTTCCGCGCGCAGGAACAACGTGCGTTCGCTCCGGCGGGCGGACAGGCTCTGCGCGAACGCGTACAAGTGCGTGACAAAAAAGACTTTGATGCCGCGCTCGGCGAGCGCCGCGGTAATCTGCCTCGCGATCTCCGAGCCCTCCCGCTCGTTCGTCGCCGCGAACGACTCGTTGAGCAGCATGAGCCCATTCGGGTGGATCCGGTCGGCGATGTCGCTCATCCGGCTGAGCTCTTCGTCGAATTTGCCGCTCTTCATGGAGGGGTCCTCTTCCCGCTTGTAATGCGTGAAGAGCCCCGAACACACATTGGCCCGGAACGACGCCGCGGGCACGAACATGCCGCACTGCATCATCAGCTGTGCCAGGCCGATACTGCGCAGAAAGGTGGACTTGCCGCCCTGGTTGGCGCCCGTGATGATCACGACGGTCCGGCCGTCCGCGTCGACATCGTTGCCCACCGCCCGCGATCCTCCGGTCAGGCTCAAGCACACGTCGTACAGTCCGGCAAACGCGTGCCGGCGCTGGTCCGCCCGCTCGGGAACGGGGAAGCACACCGGCTCGCCCTTGCGCGCGAGGTGTTCGTGGAGGTTCAGGCAGCCGACGTAGAAGGCCAGCTCCGCCCGCAGCATGGCGAAGAAGCCCAGCACGTGGTCGGCGGACTGCCCGAGCGCGTTCGCAACCAAGGCCGCGCCGCGGTCCCGCAGGTCCGACAGGGCCCTCGCACCCGCCTCGTCACGGGGATGCAGGCGGTAGGTGTACGCCGGCGGCTTCTGCGCGAAGATGCGCTCGACCCAGCTCTGCGCGGTGTCGTGCGGCTTTCGGAGCACGTAGTGTGCGCCCTTGAGTCCCTGCCCCAATTCCGCGCTGACCAACATGCCTTCGCGGAACCGCAGCCGTCGCAGGTGATCCCGAAGCTTGACGAAATAGTCGTCGTCGAGCTCGCGCCTGAGCGTCGCGAACAGTCGCGTAAACCCTTCCGATTGGAACTCGTTGCCGTGCTCGCCGGCGGCCTGCCGAAGCCGCCTGAGCAGGCCCTCGAACGCACCCAGCAGGTCCAACGAGCGATGCAGGATGGTCCCGGGAGACCGAAAGACGGTCCAGTACCTCAGCTTCCGCTCTTCCACGAAGGCCTCGGTGGCGAGGCGATAGAGGCTTCGGACCACGGCCGCGTTGGTGAGGCTGTCCCGCAGCACGTCCTGCCGGTATCGAATCGTGTCTACGTCGGCCAGACTGTCCAGCAGGGCAGTCTGCACGACGCCGCGCACGAACTCATCGCTGCCTGCCATGGCGCCGAACAGCGTGCCGAGTTCGAGATCTTGTATGAGGGCCGGCGTATTCCACGGCGGCGGAGGTTGCGCGTCGAAATCGCGATCGCGGTGCAGGAGCAATGCCTTCACGATCCGATCCGCCGCTTGAGTTGATCGTAGGTGACCCGGTATTTCTCGGCAATCGACAGTGCATAGGCGAGCCCATCGGCCGGCTTTCGCACGATCTTGTAGGTGCGGACCGCGGGATTGTCCGGGGCGACGGTACTCACCATGCTGACGGTCCGCTCGCCGAGCGACGCCAGCTCGTCGATGAACGTGACGCACACGCACAGCAGGTCCAAGCGCATGATGGCGCCCATGATATTGCGGCTCAGGAGGATGGCGTCGTCCAGCACCGTCGACGTGAAGATCTCGTTCAGGATGATGATGCTGTCCGGTGTCGCCTGGTTCAGGATCTCCCGGATCCTCACCAGGTCGTCCTCGAGCTTGCCCCGGAGCGTGGTGATGTCCTCTTCGCGCTCGAAGTGCGTCAAGAGCGCGTCGAACAAAAAGGTGTGCGCTTCTGTCCCGGCGACCGGGCACCCGAGACGGGCCAAATAGTGCAGTTGTCCGAACGTGCGGGCAAGGGTGGTCTTGCCGCCCTGATTCGGACCGGACACCACGAGGATACGCTCGGGCCCGCGAAGGTAGAAGTCGTTCGCGACCACCGGCGACCTTTCCGGAATCAGCCGCTGGGCCAGGGCGAAGTCGTAGCCGTCGCGGCACAGCACGGCCTTGCTCTTGGAAACGCGCGGATAGCACACGCTCAAGCCTGCGTTCCGGAACCGCGCGACGTACTCGAGATAGGCGATGTAGAATTGGATCTCCCGGTCGAAGGTGCGGATGACACCGTCCTCGTACTCGCGGTGCCGGGTCCAGAACTCGCCGAGACGGCGAAACTCCTCCGGCCACAGCTGGGCGACGAATCCGACCACCGCGGCTTCGACGTGGTTCATGTCCCGCGCGCTGGCGAAGGAGACCGCGTAGTCGGTCACGGCGCCCTGCTTGAATCGCTCGAACGTTTGGACCACATCGGCGCTGTAGTCGGGTTCGCCTTCGTACCGGCGAATGGTGAAGCTGTCGCCCCGGATCAGGATGCAGTAGCGGATCGTGGCCAACCCTTGCTTGACCGATTGGATGTCCGCGACGAGCGATTGGAAGCGGTCAGATGCCGCGTACGCCCGTAGATAGTCGCGGAACGCGACGAGGCCCTTTGCTCGCAGCGGGGCGCCGTCCAAATCACGGCCCAGGACGGTGACGGTCTCGCAATACAGCGCCGCCGCGTCCAGAAACCAGCTCTCCCGTTGCTGCGGATAGTAGAACTTCCCGGCCTGCGTCAGGTGCTCGCGCATGGTCCGCATGCGCTGCGCGAAGGCCCGCAGGCACTCCACCACCGAGGCGCGCTCGAGATCCTGAAACACCTCGTGCCGGTACGCGATGTCGTCGACGGCGTCGAGGGGAGCGTAGAAGAACGGCCTGAGATCGTACTCGTCCTTGCCGGCCGTAACCGCTTCAACGATCTGGTCGAGGTTGAGATCGGAAAAGCACTCCGGCGCCGCGCGTCTCTCGGCGCGCCCGTCGATTCTTTGGTACAAGATGCTCCGGAACGCCGCCTCGGTGGCGGTGACGCCGGCCGGATGGATGGAGTTCGTGGCCATGAGCACAGCCTCCAACTCGAGGGACACGGGCAACAAAAAAGCCTCTACGGTGTGCGACCCCGTAGAAGCTATCGGCCGCCGAACGCCGCCGGCGGCGGTTTAGGCGAGCTTCATCGCCTCGGATCTCGTGCACTCACATTATAGGGGCGTCACAAAGACTCCGTCAATCGGTGCCGCCGGCCGGGTGCTGCAGTTCGACGCGCTGCGGGCCCTGGCGGCAACCCGGCGGGCCGTGCGATCCTCACATGGGCGCTAGCCGCGTCTACCCCGAGCGCGCCGCGGGTCCGGAGCCCCCTCCTCGGGCAGGATCGCGGCTCGCACCCGCTCTAACGCGTCCTGCGCCGCCGCCACCTCGCGTGACGACGGCGCTTCCAATCCATACCGCACGCGACCGTAGAGGTCCGTAAGCGTCTCGATGGCAGCCGCCGCCGCCGGCCGGTTCGAGCTGACCACATGCGCGAACTCGACGGGTGTCTGGCTCTCGCGGCGCCGTGCGCCCAGCGCGTCCGCGAGACCGAGGAACTCGGCGTACGCCCGCCGGATGGCCGCGGCGGCGCCGTTCCCGAAGTTCTGGCCGGCGCCCGCGGTGCTCCGGGCGCGTCGGCGGAAGAGATCGTGCCAAGACGCACGGAGATCGGCCCAGGACCACACCGACTCGCGCACGATGTCCGCGGGGTAGCGTCGACCCGCCCGCTCGTACCGAAATACCGACCGGGCAATCACCAGCAAGACAATGGCCAGCAAGGCCAGCGCCGCCCCCCACCGTAGCGCCGCGGCCGCCTCGGGCGGTAACCCCGCGGTGTGGCCCGCCGACAACTGTTGCAGCCACGCCGCGGGCGACGGCGAGGGCATCGGCTGCACGGCGTGGGGGTGCAGCATGCGGCGGATCGCCCAGACCATTCCCGAGAGCACAAACCCGACCGGCACGGCGATCACGTAGAGGAGCGCCAGCAGCACCGCGTCCAGCGCCGGCACCGCGGCGCGGAAGACCGCCGCGACATCGAGCCGCAAGACGGCGCCTGCGACCGTGGCGACGCCCAATAGGGCGACCGCGGCCCCGACCGCGAGCGCGTACCAGTCCGCCGTCACCGTAGCGTTGCGCGGTGACGCGCGAGTCTGACGCTGCACAGACTGCAACCGCGCGACCGGTAGCGCGATCAGGCTGGCGAGGAAGAACCCAAGCAGATACGGAAACCCGGCCGCCGCGGCGGCGGCGAGCGGAGGAACTGTGTGCCCGGCCGCCATCACCGCGGCGAAGACGCCGAAGGCGGCGAGCCCGAGCGTGAAGACGGTCTCGACATCGTAATATTCGAGCGCCGTGCGTCCGATCACGAGCGCGCGGCGCCACACCAGCAACGCAAGGACCCATGCCGGCAACTCCGGGCGCGCGCCCGTCAGGATGGGACCGAGCCAATCGCGCGCCGGCCCGTGCAGGCGCCAGGCCGGATCGGCCCGATATTGCCAGACGACGGCGAGCGCCCCGGCCGCAGCCCCGGCAACGACAAGCGCGACGCGGCCTCGCGCTGCGCGCGTCCGGGAAAAGCCTGAGACGCCCCCCCGGCCTGCGATTTGACCGCCGGCGAGCAACGCGAACACGGTCACCGGAGCGAGCAGGCTCGACGCGGCGCCGAGCCAGATCGTGCCGGCGAGGATAGCATACGGGACAATCCACGCGGCGTCCATCGCGGCCACGAGCAACGGCAGAGCCCATCCCGGCGACTCGGGCGCCCCGCTCCCCGCCGCCGCCGGCCTGGGGCGGGTCTCCAGAGAATCCGCTCGCGTCCGCAGCACCGATCGCATCTTGGCCTACGCCAGCGCGACGCGGCTCACCTCGCGCCACGCCTCCTCGCCGCGCACCGCGAATACCGGGAGGTCATCGGCGGCGACCGTCGCGGCGTTCGAGCCGATCACCACGAGGCCCGCGGACCTCCCCGCGCGCCTGGCCGCCCGCAGCGCCCAGACGGCTTCCGGTTCCGGCACGGCCGTGATCGCGAGCACGCTCGTCCCCCACGGAAGCGCCGGCGTCTCCGCCGCGAGCAGTTCCTCCAGCGGCGTCGTCGCCACCGGGGCCACCGTGGCGAGCGCTTCGAGCACAGCCTGCAGCTGCTGTGGATGGTCGCTCGGGGGAACGGCAATCGTCGGCATGCCGGCGCCGCGAAAGCGGGGGCCGTTGACGTAGAGGCCGACCGGGAGCTTGTGCTCCGCGCACCACGCGGCGACGGACGCGGCCGCGATGATCGCCAGCTCGACGAGCATCGGGTCGTACCCGGCCCACCAGGCGTGTCCCCGCAGCGTGTGCATGTCCAAGAAGACCGCAAGGCGCGGGTGGGTCGTCGGCTCGAAAATCTTGACGTGCAGTCGTTGCAGCCGGGCGGACGCCTTCCAGTGGATGCGCCGGAGGGAGTCGCCCGCCTCGTAGGGGCGCACGCCCGCAAGATACGCGGGATCCTCCCAGAGCATGCGCGGCGCGAGGAGATCGCCAAAGGGGCCGTGCGCGTCCAGGCCGAGGCGCTCGAGCGGAACGATACGCGGATACACGACGAGGCGGTCCACCGCGCGGAGGTCCTGGACCTGGGTCGAAAACCCGAACAGGTCGCCGGCCCGCAGCGTCGCCGGCCCGAATTCCCAGAGTCCCCGATGAGTGCACCGCACACGGTACCGGCGCCGGATGCGCTCGTACCATCGAGGCGAACACAGATGAACCAGCGTGCGGCGCCGGGGCTTGTACGAGCTCGTCAGGTCCGCGTCGAGAAACTCGAGCGCCTCCGGGACTTCATCTTCCACCTCCAGCCACGGGAGCGGCAGGAGCTTCCGGTTGGTGACCTCGAGCACGAGATCCACTTCCTCGCCGAAGAATGCCCGGCGCTGGCCGAGCACTCGGCGATACGCGACCCCGGCGAAGCACGCCCGCTGCCAGACCCACGAGGCCGCGCCGATCAACAGCCCGATCACCGCGAACACAAACAGGAGCGCCTGGTGAAACGCGGCCCCGAGGACGGACAGGATCGCGAGGACCGACAGCCAGCCTTCGGAGATCACGGCCCGAGACGGCCGGAGGGCAGCGGCGCCTCCGCCGGCACGGCGACGCCGGCAATGATCTCGCCCATGATCTCCTGGAGGGCGGTCCCGCGCAGACGCGTCTGGCCGGTTGGCAGCAACCGGTGTCCCAGCACGGGGAGCGCGAGCTCCTTGACGTCGTCCGGAAGAACGAATGTCCGGCCCCGCACGGCCGCGAGCGCCTGCGACGCCCGCCGGAGGGCCAGCGACGCCCGCGGGCTCGCGCCGAGGGCGAGGGAAGAATGCGCCCGCGTCGCCTGCACGAGCCCCACGACATAGTCACGCACTGCCGGGGCGACCGTGATCGTGCGCACCGTCTTGATGGCCGCGAGAACGGTCTCGGCATCGGTGCACGGCGCGAGATCGTCGAGCGGCGAGTCGCGCTCGAAGCGGTCGAGGATGGCGGCCTCCTCCTCGGCCGTCGGATAACCGAGCGACAGGCGCATCAAAAAGCGATCGAGCTGGGCCTCCGGCAGCGGGAACGTCCCGGCGAACTCGATGGGGTTTTGGGTCGCGAGCACGATAAACGGCCGTGCGAGCGGTCGAGTCTCGCCTTCGACGCTGACCTGCCGCTCTTCCATCGCCTCCAGGAGCGCGGACTGCGTGCGCGGCGTCGCACGGTTGATCTCATCGACGAGCAGCACCTGGCTGAAGACCGGTCCTGGATGAAACTGGAACGACTGCGCCTCCGGCTGATAGACGGAGACGCCGAGCACGTCGCTCGGAAGGAGGTCGGGCGTACACTGAACGCGCCGGAAGGTCCCGCCGACGCTGCGCGCCAGGGCCTTCGCGAGCACGGTCTTGCCGATACCGGGCACATCGTCGAATAAGACATGCCCCTCGCTCAGCAGCGCGGCGAGCAGCAACTCGGTCACCTGCGTCTTGCCCACGATAACCCGGCCGACCTGCTGCCGCACGCGTTGCGCGACGGCGCCCACGTCTACGGGGCCTTCCACGCATCCACCTCCCAGGAACCAAAAAGGCTTCTACAGTCACGTGCTGTAGAAGCCATCGGCCCGCGAGGCCTTGCGCCTCGGAGGCAGTTATGGCGGGCCTCATCGCCCTCGAACGCGATCGGCGTCCAGCGCCCTTCATTATAGGAACGCTGGCGCTGGAGCGTCAATAAACGCGGCTGTGGTCGCGATGGTCCTGTCGCCACGCGCTTGCTGTAGCGATGCTCTGTGGCGCTCGAGGGCGTCAGGGGCTGGCGGCCGTCGACCACTCGTGTAACGTTTCCCGATCCTCGATGGCGGGCGTGCGGCGGCCGCGGCAGACGTCCTTACGGCCGCGTCAGCAGATACGACGGGTGCAGGAGCCCAGTCGGCGGGTAGCGCTCCTCGTGCGTGAAATGGAAGCCGAGCTTCTTCAACACCGCGCGCGATGCGCCGTTGTCCGGGTGGTGGCCGGCGAAAATCGCCTCGGCCCCGAACCTCTCGAAGGCCACGGCGATGACGGCCCGGCCCGCCTCGACGGCGAAGCCCTGACCCCAAACCGCCGGGCGGAGGTGGAAGCCCATCTCGTACACGCGTTCCTGGGGCCGGTAGGGATGCAGCCCGGCGCAGCCCACGTGCGCGCCGTCGCCCAGCCGAAAGATCGGCCAGTACTGGATCCCCTGCGCGGCCATCAGGTCGATCTCGCCCGCGAGCCGATCCCGGACCCGCTCCGCGGAGAACGGCCCGCCGATGAGGCGCGTCACCTCGGGGTCGCCCCACAACTCGAGCGCGAGCGGCAGGTCGTCTAACGCCCAGCACCCGAATCCGAGCCGCGCGGTGCGGAGAAAATACGGCCGGCTAATGTGCCCTCCCGAGCAGACGCAGCCCGTTGCCGGAGCAGATCGCGTCGACGTCGCGCGGGGCCAACCCGAGCCGCCGGACCCGTTCGATCGCGTCCGAGTCGGCCATATCGTACGCATAGTCGGTGCCGAGCGCCACCCGATCGGCCCCGACGGTTCGGACAAGAAACCGCAGCGCCTCGTCGTTGAACGTGATCGTGTCGAAGTAGAACCGCCGCAGGTACGTCGACGGCGGCGCCGGGATCGCCGCCTTGGCCTCGGGGCGCACTTCGTACGCGTGGTCTAGACGGCCCGCAAGAAACGGCAACGTGCCCCCGCCGTGCGCGAGCACCAGCTCGAGCGCGGGAAACCGGTCGAGCACTCCGGCCATGATCAGCCGCGCGCCGCACAGCGCCGTTTCCCCGGGGTTCCCGACGGAGTTCGGCAGGTGCCAGCCCGTCATCTGCGCCTCCCCGGCGTTGTTCAGCGGGTGGGTGAACACGGGAAGGCGCAGGCGGACGGCGGCTTCCCACAGCGGCGCGAACGATGGATCGTCGAGGTAGCGCCCGTTCACGTTGGTGCCGACGTACAGCCCCTGGCAACCGGCCCGCGCCGCGCGCTCGGCCTCGACGACGGCCGCGCCGACGTCCTGCAGCGGGAGCGTGGCGAGCGCGACGAACCTGTCCGCGTACGCCGCGGCGATCGATGCGATCTCATCGTTGAACACGGCCGCGAGATCCCGGCCGAGTGCGGCCGGCGCCCAGTACAGCATCGGCGGCGAGAGCGACAACGCCTGGAGCCCGATCCCCCAGCGCTCGACGGCCTCCAGCCGCGCGCCCACGTCATAGAACACCGGCCCGATCGACGCGGCCTGCCGCGGGCTGCTCCACACGACTCGTCCGGACGGCCGCTCCTCGACGCGCCCGCCGTGGGCCGCGCCGTCCCGCGCCAGCGCCTTGAGGAACCGGTCGGGGAAGAAATGGCTGTGTACGTCGACGATCAACGCGCCGGCCCCGCCTCCCATCCCTGCCGCGTGTCATCCGCGCGCCCGCATAGCTTGGAGATCTCGTTCCTCAAGCCCAGCCTCTCCCTCTCCGGCACGACCGCCCGTGACTGTCCCGCCGTCATGCTCCCCTCCTCGATGTCTCTGTCCTCCGCCGAGCTTGCCCAGGAGCCTGGGTGACCGCTGTGCTGCGGCTGTAATTCCCCGCCTGCCGGCGGCGCCCTGGTTCGCGCCTGTTGCGGGCG
The DNA here is from genome assembly GCA_021324255.1 of Bacillota bacterium. Lineage (GTDB taxonomy): Bacteria > Sysuimicrobiota > Sysuimicrobiia > Sysuimicrobiales > Segetimicrobiaceae > JAJPIA01. The sequence goes on along the minus strand of JAJPJL010000060.1, from coordinate 10,979 downwards.
CTCCCTGCCTTAGCCGCCCCATCGCACCGGAATGCCGGAATGATCGCGAACTCCGCCCGCACGGCAGGCGCCGGCGAGCCCTCGCGCGGCCGAGCGCGCCGCCGGGGTCGAGCCGCTCCTCGTAGAACGCGATCCCGGCATGAAGCCGGGTCGAGATCATCCCCGGCGCCGGACACGCGAAGAGGAAGCGGTGCCGGCGGCCCTGAAACTCTTCAGCCCCGCCGACATGGCCGCGGTGACGTCGACGCCTATAGGAGAGACAATGTCTGAGCAGCCGTCGCCCTCCGAGTCCCGCGGCCGACTCACGCCTCCCCATCCGAATCTGCGCCGGGAGCCGCTTCCCGAGCGCCGGCCAAAGCCCAAAGAGGAGGACCCTGACGCGCCTGGCCGGGTTCAGACGATTCTCGACAGTCCCAGCTACCGGCAGGCCGATCAAGACACGGCGTTTCTCGGCACGTACGCAACCCGCGGGGTGCGCCTGCAGATCGATTACCTCAAGGCGGAGCTGCTCCTCGAGCGCCATCGGGTCCGGCACACGATCGTGGTCTTCGGCAGCACCCGGATCCCGGAACCCGCAGCGGCCCGGCGGCGCGCGAACGCGCTGCGCGACGAGCTCCGTATGCGTCCTCATGATGTCCGCCTCCACGAACGGCTGGCGGTTGCGGACCGCGTGCTGGCGAAGAGTCGTTACTACGAGGTGGCGCGCGAGTTCGGTCGGCTGGTGGGCGAGGCTGCCGAGCGCGTGCCCGACGGCCGGCTCCTGATCATGACGGGCGGCGGGCCCGGCATTATGGAGGCCGCGAACCGTGGAGCCTTCGACGTCGGTGCGAAGTCGATCGGTCTCAACATCCGCCTGCCCAACGAGCAGTACCCCAACCCTTACATCACGCCGGACTTGTGCTTCCGCTTCCATTATTTTGCCGTGCGCAAGCTGCACTTTCTGCTCCGGGCTCGAGCACTGGTGGCGTTCCCCGGCGGGTATGGCACTCTCGATGAGCTCTTCGAATCGCTGACGCTCGTCCAGACGAGGACGATCCGGCCGATCCCGATCGTGCTTGTCGGTGAACGGTACTGGCGGCAGGCCGTCGATATCGACTTTCTCGCGGCGGAAGGCACGATCGACGCTGAGGATCGGGAGATCTTCTGTTACGCCGAGACGGCGGTGGAAATCTGGGAGACGATTCTCGCGTGGCACCGGGCCAACGGCACCCCTCTGCTCCCGCCGGCATGACCGCCACCGTGACGGCCCGTCGAGGACGCTCGGGTGGTCTCCGCCGCGGCAGGCGGGCGACATGAGGCTCTCGTTTCACGGCGCCGACCGCACCGTCACGGGCTCGTGTCACCTCGTCGAGGCTGCGGGCGTCCGGGTGTTGATCGATTGCGGGCTCCGCCAGGGAAGCCGCGAACTCGACGAGGAGAACGCCGCGCCCTTTGGGTTCGATCCTGCCGCGGTCGACTGCGTGCTCCTGACACACGCCCATCTAGACCACTGCGGCCGGCTGCCCCTCCTGACGGCGCGTGGCTTCCGGGGGGAAATTATTGCGACCGCCGCTACGCGCGAACTCGCACACATCGTGATGCTCGATGCCGCGCACCTTCAAGGGGAGGAAGCGCACCGCCGGGCAGACCGGCGCGGCAGCACCACCCAGATGCAACCGTTGTACACGCCGTCGGATGCGCTCAACGCGTTGCAGCGCTTTGGACGCGCTGCGCGTTACGGGGACACCCTGGAGATCGCGCCGGGGATGCGAGCCACGTTCTTTGACGCCGGGCACATCCTCGGCTCCGCCAGCATCACGCTGGAGGTGACCGAGGGGGCGGCCCGCCGCGTCGTCGTGTTCTCGGGAGACATCGGCAACCGCGGCCGGCCGCTCCTGCGGGATCCGGTGCTGCCGCCGCGTGCCGACGCGGTCGTGATGGAGACCACCTACGGTGACCGGGTCCATAAGCCGATCGACGCCTCCGTCGCGGAGCTGTACAAGGCGGTAGCCGAGACGCTCCGGCGCGGCGGGAACGTGATTATTCCGACGTTTGCCCTGGAACGCGCTCAAGAAGTCCTCTACGTGTTGCGGCAGGGCATCGAGCGCGGGATCCTCCCGGCGTCGCTGCCCGTGTATCTCGACTCCCCCATGGCGATTTCCGCCACGGAGATCTTCGAGCACCATCCCGAATGCTGCTCCGACGCGCTTGCCGCGCTCCTGCGCGCCAAGCACGACCCCTTTCGCGTTCCGGGAGTGCATTTCAGCCGCGAGCACAACGAGTCCGTGGCTCTCAACGACATCCACGGCGGGGCGGTGATCTTGGCCGGCAACGGCATGGCCACCGGAGGACGGGTGCGCCACCACCTCAGGCACAACCTCGGGCGCGAGGAGTCGAGCGTGGTGTTCGTCGGCTACGCCGCGCAAGGCACGCTCGCGCGGCAGATCATCGACGGCGCCGCGGCGGTGCACCTCTTCGGGGAGGAGGTGCCCGTGCGGGCGCACGTGTACACCATCAACGGGTTCTCCGCCCACGCCGATCTCAACGAACTGCTGGCCTGGCAGCGCCACGCGGCGCCGGAGCGCACCTTCCTTGTCCACGGCGACCAGGACGTCATGCGGCGCTTCGGCGAGCGGTTGGAAGGGACGGCAGTCGAGATGCCCGTTGAGGGTCAGCACGTTGAGCTATAGCCAGGAGCTATGGCCAGTGGGACAGCGCCAAGCCGCCGTCTCGGGGGTGGGCGGCCGGCGACGTTGAGGATCGTCGATGATCGGACGCGGGAGTGCTTGGCGCGAGACGCGGACACCGCGTGGCCGGGAAGTCGAGTCGTGCAAAACGGGGGCGGCGCGTTCCTACCGCCCCCGCACAGCGCGCCGGTCTCAAATTTCGATCGTCTCGAGAAACTCCCCGAGTTCCCGGCGTAATTCCGGCGTGTTTTCGTGTCCGTGGCTCGCGACGGCGTGCGTCGCCGCGGCCTCAACGAGGTCCGCCCGTTGCTCCGCGGGCGCCATGATAACGAGCCTGCAGTTCTTTTCGCTGGGGAACCTGCCGCAGTTCGCGACAACCCACTTGCCCTTGGCCAGGCCCAATTGCGTCGTGTCCATGCTCGTTCAACCCCCTTCCAGATGATCCGGAGTGTTCCGGGTGGGACTCGACCTACTTGCTACTTGGGACGCGCGTACTCGGTCATCCCGGTCACGTCGATCACAACCACGGGCTCGTTTCCGACCACCCATGCATCATGGCCCGGCGGCAGCACGGACACATCGCCCGGGCCGAATTCCGCTTCGCTTCCGTCATCCATGCGCACGCGCAACCGGCCCGAGACATGGTACTGCGTATGCGGCGCTTCGCAGCTCTTGGTCTTCACGATGGGCTTGACAGAGTCCGACCATTTCCACCCGGGCTCGAACGTGCCCCGTCCAAAGGTGATCCCGCCCAGGGTGACGAGTTCCAGGGTGCCCTTTGGAAACGACCGCGTCTCATCGGGCCGGTTGAGCGTCTTGCTCTGCATGCGGTCCATCGCGCCTCCCCCTTCCTGCGAGTGTGGTCGCCGAGCGTTCGGGGGCATCGTAGCAGTCGGCCGTTCCCGGCCGGTGACCGGCGCGTTACCTCGGTGTTCCCGCACGGGGAAGCCGGGGCGGGGTGACGGAGCGAACGGGTATTCGTCCGTCGCGGCCTCGGCTACGGTGGGGATTGGATCAACGCGAGGTCGGCGGCCGCCTCCAGCGCCTGCGCGCGCCCCCGCGCCCAGGCGTCCATGAAGGGCTGATCGCCCAAGGCGTCACTGAGTTGCGCGAGCCGTGAACCGTGGGACGCCTGGTCCACGGGCCACCGCGGAGCGCCGATCGCCTCGCGGTGTGCCTCGGCGGTCGCGAGCAGTTGCACCGCCCGTTCGAGGTGCCCGTGCGCGTGCGCCACCGAGGCTGCCGCTTCGACGCACTCGACGATCCCGAGGGTATCGCCCCGCGCGCGCCGGCGGACGAGGCTGTCACCGATCAGGCGGCCGGCGGTTTCGGCGTCCCCTTCCGCGCACGCCGCGAGACCCAGGTGGTAGAGCGCCGTGGCCGGATCGCCGCTGCTCCCTAACTCTTCGGATACCGCAAGGCTCTGCTCGAGAAATCGCGTGGCGCGCGCCGCATCACCGCTGTATCGGGCGTACACCCCGAGCGCGGTCAGGGACTCGGCGATCCCGCTCTTGTCGCCAAGTCGATTCTGAGCCGCGAGGCTCTCCTCGAATAACCGCCCGGCACGCGGCAGATCGCCCTGCGCCAGGGCCACAAACCCCAGGCCGCACTTGCGAAAGGCTGCGTCCCACCGCTTGCCGAGGTCGTCCGCGAGCGCGATCCCGGCCTCGAGCAAGGCCGTCGCCTCCGCGTACTGCCCCCGGACAAACGCAATGCGCCCCAACCGCCCCAGCGAAACCGCGACCGCCGGCTTTCGTCCCAGCTGGCGCTGGAGCGCCAGGGCTTCTTCCATGCGCGCCGTCGCGCGGCGGTAATCCGCCCGGTTCGCCGCTTGGATGCCGAGTTGGTAGAGGCATTGGGCGATGCCCGCGGCATCGCCGACCTCGCGGAACAGGCACAGGCTTTCCTCGAGCAGCTCGCCCGCCTCGCGCGCGTTCCCTTCGTGAAGCGCCACGGTGGCGATCTCCGCAAGCGCGCCGGCCCGCACCCAGGGATCTGTCGCGGCGCCGCACAGCGCGCGGCTCCGCTCGCAGATGTCCACGCCCCGCGCATGAGCGCCGAGGTGCCACGTGGCATGTCCAAGGCGTGCCATCGCGAGGGTGTGCATGTCGCGCTCGCCGTCGGCGTGAGCGATGGAGACCGCCTGCTCCAGATACTGGGCCGCCAGGTTGAAGTCGTCCTGAGCGAACGCCAGCAGCCCCGCCGCAAACAGCGCCTGCACGCGCGCACGCGGGGCCGTCGCCTCGCGATCCAACGCGCGGTCGAGCCACTCGCGGCCCTCGCTGAGATAGCCGCGCGCATGCCAGTAGCCCGACAGGGCGGCGGCCATGTGCACACCCGCGTCCTCGTTGGGCTGGCTGAGGAGCCAGCCCATCGCGGCGCGCAGGTTGTCGTGCTCCGCCTCCAGACGGTCGAGCCACGCCGCCTGACCCGCCTTGCGAAGTTCGGGCTCCGCCTCGAGCGCGAGTCGCAGGAAGACGTCGCCGTGCCGGCGCCGAGCCTCCACGGCCTGGCCCGACTCCACCAGCTTGCCGCGTAGGTACTCGCGCATCGTTTCCAGCAGGCGGTAACGTCCGGGCTCCATGAGCACCATCGACTTGTCGACCAGCTGCGCGAGGAGGTTCATGACGTCCACGTCATCGACGCCCGTTTCCGTGCCGACGGCCTGCGCCGCCGCCAGCGTGAACCCCCCGGCGAACACCGACAGCCGCCCCAGCAGCATGCGCTCGGGTGCGGGCAGCAGGTCGTAACTCCAGTCCATTGCGGCACGCAGCGTCTGGTGGCGCGACAGCGCGGTCCGCGTCCCCCCGGTCAGCAGCCGGAATCGGTCGTCAAGGCGGGCCGCGACGACCTCCACGGGGAGGGCCTTCGTGCGCGCCGCCGCCAGCTCGATCGCGAGCGGAATCCCGTCCAGGTGCGCGCAGATGCCGGCGACCAACGGGGCGTTCTCCCCGGTCAGCACGAACTCAGGACGCCCCAACCCGGCGCGCGCGACGAAGAGGCCGATCGCGTCGTAGTCGAGGAGGCGTTCGATGGGAGGAAGCCGGCGAACGTCCGGAACAGACAGCGAGGACACGCGATAAACCCTCTCACCGGCCATCCCGAGGACCTCGCGGCTCGTGATCAGCACATGCAGGTCCGCACACCGTCGCAGCAGCCCCTCCGCCACCTGCGAGCATCCCGCCGCAACATGCTCACAATTGTCCAGGATGAGCAGCGTTCGCTTCGCGGACAGGTATTCACTGAGCGCCGCCGTCACCGAAGGGGTGGTGTCTTCCCGGAGATTCAGCGCGGAGGCGATGGCCTGGGGGATCAGCGCCGCATCGGGTAGCGCGGACAGGTCTACCAACCACACCCCATCCGGAAAATGGGGGGCGACGCGGGCGGCCAGTTCGAGCGCCAGGCGGGTCTTTCCGACGCCTCCCGCACCCGTCAGCGTCAGCTGGCGTCCCCGCGTGAGCCGCTCCTGGAGCTCGACCATCTCCCGCATCCGGCCAATGAAACTGGTAAGCGGGAGCGGTAAGTTTGTCCGTGGGCGCTCCGCGGTTGAACCGAGTCCATGCTCCGGCTCCGCCGGCCGTGGCGGGGCGGGCGCGACCTTGCCCGCGACAATGTCCTCATACAACCGGCGGCTTTCCGCGTCCGGCTCGGCGTCGACCTCTCCGGCAAGGTGCTCTCGAAGCCGTTGATACTGACGCAGCGCCTGCTGGCGCTGTCCGGTCGCCGCGTAGAGCCGCATCAAACTGCGATGGGCTTCCTCCCGCGCCGTGTCGCGCAACAAAAGTCGTTGCAACGTCTCGATCGCCTTCGTCGCATGGCCGGCGGACTCATACGCGGCGGCGAGCTCGGCGAGCAGCCTGAGGTGTTGCTGACGCAGCGCTTCTCGCCGGCCCGACGCCCACTCCTCGTAGATGTCGTCGGGCAGCAGGTCGTCGGCGCAAAACGCGACGGCGCGCTCATATGCGGCGATGTCCCGTGTCCGCGCCGCGCGCTCGGCGCTTTCCTCAAAGGCGTCGACGTCGACCCAGACGCCGCCCGCCCCGAGGGTCAGGATGTCGTCCTCGAGGACCAGGTACGGCTCGCTCCGCCCGGCGTCACCGGATGCGAGCACGCGGCGCACCACGTGGATCACTTTCCGAAGATTGCTGGCCGCGGCCGCCGTCTCGAGGTGAGGCCAGAGGACCGCCATCACTTGTTCTCGATGGAGGCGGTGCCCGGGAGCCAACGCCAGCAACTTGACGAGGGTCCGCGCCTTGCGCAGCCGCCACTCGGAGGCCGCGACGTCGCGCGTGCCGGTGGCTACGCGGAACCGCCCGAGCAACCAGATCCTGAATTCGTTCCCCGAGCTGCCGGCCCGCGTCTCGACCATGCGGCCCCCCGGCGACCGGCTCCGACGGACACCTGCCGGCGTGCCCTAGTTCGCTACACCGCGGGCCAAACCATGCGCGTCCGCCGGCGGCGTATGAGCGGACCCGGCCGGCGCCGGCCCCCTCGTGTCCCACGCAGCCCGAGAGTACCCGGGCGTTTCACACGGGGTTCTTGATATCATATCTCTGGGATGAGTATCTTCTTTGCAGATTCAACGATGAGGTGCGCCGATGCGGACGAAGATACAGCGGGTGGGGGCACAGCCTTGCCGTCCGGATTCCAAAGCCCTTCGCCGAGGAGGCGCGCCTGGACGAACAGTCCGAGGTGGATCTTACGATAGTAAACGGCAGGATTGTCATCACCCCGGCAGCCGGACGACCCCTGTGCGCTTGGCAGACCTCCTGTCACGGGTAACGAAGCGCAACATCCGAGCCGAATTCGACACGGGCGCTCCCGCGGGGAGAGAGGCGTGGTAGGTCGCCGTGCGGATGTGCCGGCGTGCGGCGACGTGGTGTGGATCACATTGACCCCGCGGGTCGGTCATGAACAGGCGGGACGACGCCCCGCCGGCCAAGTGCCGGAAAACCGCTTCGCGTCGTGTGATGATGTGAGCGGTGACGCGCGACCTGCGTGCCGATCAGACACTCACCTGCCGGTGACGGTGTCTCATCTGCCCGGGACGGGTTGCCACCCGCGTCGCAGTTCGCCGAGCTGCCTGCGCAGCAACATGACCTCGACGTGATCGTAGGCGGCCCCCGCCGCCCGCGCAAGCTGCGCCAACATCGCGACCTCCTCGGTGTTGAGATCGTCTCCCGTCACGTGCGCGCCGTAGAGGCCGACGGCCACCAGGACGCCGCAGGTCATCACCGGGATCGCGAGAGCCGGGCGCGGGGCGTCCGCCGGCACGCCGTCGCGCGGCCACACCATCTTCTCCAGCCGGACGGGCTTGCCGGTCCCTTCGAGGTGGCCGACGAGGACGTCGGCCGCCGGGATCATACGCCACGCCGGCGGCCAATGGATCCCCGGCGCGCGCCGATCGAATGACCCATCACCGCGTCGGGCGAAGATTGCCGCCGCCTCGAGGCCCAACGCCGCTACGGGTTCGCGGACAAGCAGGCCGTCGATAGCCTCAGGACTGTCCGCCTGCGGGAGGGCGAGTTCGACCCGGCGGAGACGCGCCTCTGCCTGGTGCAGCTGCCGGAACAGGAACCGATCGCACGCACGATTGAGGACCCCGTGGATCTCCTCGAACACCAGGGTCAGGCCGATGACGAGCACTACGAGGAGGGCCGCTTGCGCGCGAAGTTCCACAAAGAAATGCTCGAGGGAGTACCCGCCGAGACCGAGCAGCGTGCCGGCGACAATCCACGTCGTCAGGAGCGTCGCCGCGCGACTCACCGTGAAGCGCACGTCGACGACCCGATGCCAGCGAACCGCGTGATACACGGCGACCGCAACGCCCGCGTTCAGCAAATACAGGAGATTGATCGTCGTTTCACTCGGCGACCAACTTCCCCAGAGGTTCGTGGACTGGAGGCTGTCCGCGACAATGAAGGCCGGGAGCCCGATGAAGCAGCTCCAGATCACCCAGCGCGTGCGCTGGCGAGCCTCCGGCGCTTGGCCGCGCAGCCTCGACCACAGCACGACCACCACGAGGAGCTGGACGACATAGCCGGCAAGGTACGACGCGCGGGTCACGGTCTCGGTGGGGGAACCGAACGACGTCCCGAAGCTGAGCAGTTGCATCATGGCCAGCGCGGCGCCCAGATACGGCAGTCCCCGCAACAGCGCGCGCCATCGAGGTTCGACGGTATTGTCGGGGAAGCACAGCGCGAAGAGGAGAAACCCGATGTACCCCGCCACTTGCGCCAGGGCCTGGGCCCCTTCCTCGAGGATGAAGAGCGTCGGGTGGCGTTGCAGCGCGGCGTACGCAACAAAAGTCTGACCCGGATTGAACCACAGCCCGTATAGAAAGAACCCCCACGTCATAGCGCCCGGACGGTGCCACAGCAGCAGGGCTGCAAGCACGATAAAGAAGACGCCGAGGAGCTGGTCGAGGAGCAGCGTGATCTTGTCGGCCGGGCTGAGGGGGGCCGGAACCGGGTGCAGTGTTACGGCGACCTCGCAAGCCCTGGCGCCTCCCACTGCCGGCACGCTCCGTACGCCGGCGGGTGCGGGAGGTCCGCTGCAGCGGGCCGGGATGACATCCAACGTGACCGCGTGACCCAGTTGGACGTACTGCACCCCTCCCAGACCACCGAACACGGACAAGAGGTCGCCACATGAGAGGCCGGGGCAAGCCATACGCTTGAGATCGATCCGATCACCTTTCTCGATCCCGAGGCTTCTTGCGGGCTCACCGGGGTCGGCGTAGATCACGCCGTCATTATTGGCCTGAATGCCAAGCGTTCCGAATTCGACGAAGACCCGCCAGAAATCCGGAACGATCATCGCGAGTCCCCACGCGGCAAGCGCCAGCACAAGCGCCTTCGCTGCTGGTGTCAGCTTGTCAGCTCTGGCCATGCCCATGGCTTGACGGCACGCTCTCCCAGGCGTTGGATCCGCCCTGGTTCGCTGTCCGGGGCGGCTATCCCTGTGCGGTCCGCTGCTCAGCCTCTCGCTGCAGGCCGGACGAGCGCAGCTTGGCGTGTCTGGTCGAATGTGACTGTAGCCACCGAGCCCTGATGGCCACGCGCTCAGCGGGCGCCGGCGACTGAAGCATGGACGCCGGCCGAATAACCGCCACCCCACGGTGCCACGACGCCGGCGTCGAGCCGGGCTCCTCGGACCGCGGCGGACGTGGGAGGGCTGGGAGGGCTGGGAGGGCCTGGGAGGGCTGAACCACTTGCCAGGTCCGTGAGGCACGGAGTACGCTACTGGCGGAGATGTCTCCGGGGCCCGAGTCGAGCGGCGGGTATGAGTGGGACGATAAGAAGAGCGCTGAGTGCTGGCGCACCCGTGGGTTCGACTTCGCCTATGCGGCGCGCGTCTTCGAATCCGTCTCGTGGGAGCGGCCGTCGACGCAGGAGCACGACGAACAGCGCTTCGTGACGATCGGCCCGGTCGACGATCAGATGTTGACCGTCGTCTGGACATGGCGCGGGACGCGGCGCCGGATCATTTCGGCGCGTCCCGCCTCGAGGGAGGAACGGAATGGCTACCGTACGTTTCGCCAAGGGCAAGCTGCCCCGCGGCCGCGTGGATCAGGCGAAGCTCCGCCGGACGACTGAGGTGGACATCCAGCGCTACATCCGTGAGGACGGCGAGGGAGAGATCACGTCGTTCGCGGGTGGCCGGCTCGTCGTCCCGCCCGAGTACGTTCGTCGCGTGCGAGCGCGCGCCGGACTCACGCAGGACGAGTTCGCCCGGCGGTTCGGCCTCAGCGTGCGGACGATCCAAGAGTGGGAGCAGGGCCGCACACAACCCGAGGGTCCGGCCCTCACGCTGCTACGTGTGATCGAGCGCGAGCCCCGGGCCGTCGCGCGCGCCCTTGCATTCAGAGCGCGTCCGCCGCGGGTGCGGCGCGCGATCTCCAGATGGAGCCGAGCCGCCGCGAGATCGCGACCGCGCGCCGCGAAACGGGTCCCCCGAGACCGCATCGCGGCGAAATTGCGCCGGGCCGCGAGGCGATAGAACCCCGCGCCGCGGTGGACCGGGCCGCCCGACGGCTGCAACGTGGCCGGCGTCACCTGCGGGACGGGCGGCCCCTGCGGCCGGTGTTGCATGGTGACGATGTCGAAGTTGCGCGTTCCCACCCCGAAGGAAACGGTGTGGAGTTCGGTCGGGTCCTGCGTCAGCCAGGTCACCGTGTCCCCGCGGCTGATCGTCAACGTCTGCGCCGGGAACCGATAGACGGTCACGCCGTCTTTGACCGACCCGACCAGTTTCAAGGTGTAGTTGTGGTGGCCCCCGACCGCGGTGACAACGGGTTTGTTTGAAGCCCGG
>JAJPJL010000003.1 GCA_021324255.1 Bacillota bacterium | reverse complement strand
TGCGAAAATAGAACCCCCCGTGGCAGACGCACGAGGGGCCCATCGCATACGCGGTACGAACGGGCTGGCCTACTTACGACATTCGCCTATTCCGAAACTCCTGCGGCGGTCGCCATTCGCTCCGTGTGCCCGCTCGGCGCCGGCCGGTCACCCGGCGAGCTCGCCCGCTTCGATCATCCGCGCGATGCGCTCGATCCGGTCGGCGAAGATCTTCTCGCCGAGCGCGGCGCTGGCGTTCCGCGCATCGCCCAGGATGCCGGTTGGGCTCATCTCGTCCATCGGCGGCGGCACTTTGGACCGCCATCGAATGGACGCGTCGCCGAGAAATCCCTCGCACGCCTTGTCCATCTGCACGAGGTCGGGCCGGTGCGCCAGCATCATCGAGGTCTCGCCCTGCGCGGCGTGCACGCCGAGGCGGGCCATGTCGAGCCCCTCGCGCGCCGCGAACTGTTTGGTGTGCTCGAGCCACTCGTCGAAATCCGCGATCGCGGAGACGCGCACGCCGGCCAGCTCGCGCCGCACGCCGGGAAGCGCGTGCTGCAGCGCGCGATAGTTGCCGCCGTGGCTGCACAGCAGGATGATCTCCTTGAAGCCGTGGCGGGCCAGGGACCGGCACACGTCGGCGATGACGGCCTCGAGCACGGGCTCTTCGATGCTCACGGTACCGGCCATCGGGAGGTGGCCGCGCGAATAGCCGAGGCTCACGACCGGGGCGACGAGCGCATCGCCGAGCCGGCGGGCCAGGCGCGCGCCGGTCGCGTAGCCGAGATAGGTGTCGACGCCGATCGGCAGGTGCGGCCCGTGCTGTTCCATGGCCCCGAGCATCACGATCACGCGGCGCTTTCCCCCGGCGATCGCATCCCGCACCTCAGGCCACGTCATCTCTTCGATCAACACCGCGTCACGCATGCTGCGCCTCCCGCGATGGTATCGTGCGGCATGGCCGTGTGGCGGCGGCCCCGAGGCCCGCCCGACGGCGATGCACCCGCACGTCAGATCCTGAGCCGGGGGTCCAGCACGTCGCGGAGCCCGTCGCCCAGGAGGTTGACGCCAAACACCGTGATCATGATGGCGATCCCGGGAAAGGTGGAGATCCACCACGCGTCGCGGAGGTAGTCGCGCCCTTCGGTGAGCATGCGCCCCCACTCCGGCGTCGGCGGCTGGCTGCCGAGCCCGACGAACGAGAGCCCCGCGGCCTGGAGGATGGTGATGCCCATGCCGAGCGTGGCGGCGATGATGATCGGGGCGACGATGTTCGGCAACAGGTGGCGGACGAGAAGCACCGGGATCGGGACGCCGATGACGCGCGCGGCCTCGACGTAGAGCTGCTCCTTGGCGACGAGCACGGTGCCGCGGACCAGCCGCGCGTAGAACGGGATGCCCGAGATCCCGACCGCGATCATGAGATTTTGCAGGCTGGGCCCGAGCACGCTGACGATGCCGAGCGCCAGCAGGATGCCCGGGAACGCCAGCAGGACGTCGATGATCCGCATGATCAGCGCGTCCACCCCCCGGCCGTAGTACCCGGCGACGAGCCCGACCGCCGTGCCCACGGTCGCGGCGATCACGACGGCGATCGCTCCCACGGTGAGCGAGATGCTCGCCCCATGGACGACCCGGCTGAAGACGTCGCGCCCGTATTGATCTGTGCCGAACCAGTGCCCGGGCTCCGGTCCCTGCAGCGCCGCGGTCACGTCGATCTTGATCGGGTTCTGCGGCGCGACGTAGTCTCTAAACACCGCGATCACGACCAGCAGCACGACGATCGCGAGCCCCACCATCAGCCCCTTGTGCCGCCGGATGCGCGGCGCCAGCATCTGCCACCGCGTGCGCGCGCGGGCGCCGGCGGCCGGGGCGGCGCGGGGGGCGAGGGTTTCAGCCATATCCGCGGCGCCGCATCTACTGGTACCTGATCCGCGGGTCCACGACGGCGTAGACGATGTCCACGAGCAGGTTGACGACCACGTATCCCAGGGCGAAGATCAGCACGCTCCCCTGCACCAGCGGGAAGTCCTTGTTCAGGATCGCTTGGATCGCGAGGCGGCCTAGCCCGGGCCGGCCGAAGACCGTTTCGATGAACACGGTGCCCGTGAGCAGCGTCCCGAACTGCAGCCCGAAGATCGTGATCGTCGGGATGAGCGCGTTGAGGAGGGCGTGGCGAAGCACCACCGTGCGGCCGGTGAGGCCCTTGGCGCGCGCGGTGGTGACGAACTCGGTGCGGAGAATGTCCAGCATGCTGGAGCGGGTCAACCGGGCGATGATGGCCGCGGCGCCCAAACCGAGCGCCACGGCGGGCATGATCAAGTGGGGCAGATCGCCGCCGCCTGCGGCCGGCAGCAGTTCGAGCCGCAGCGAGAAGATGAGGATCAGGATGAGCCCAAGCCAGAACGACGGCATGGAGATGCCCAACGTGGCGAGCGTCATGGCGCCGATGTCCACCCAGGAGTTCTGGCGCAGGGCGGCCAGGATCCCGAGCGCCATCCCCAGCAGGGACGAGAGCGCGAGCGCCGCCACCGCGAGCTGCACCGTCTGCGGGAGGACCTCGAAGATTTCCTGCGTCACCGGCCGATCGTCGCGGATGGAGGTGCCGAGATTGCCGTGCAGGCCGTTCCAGACGAACCGGCCGTACTGCACGAAGAATGGATCGTTGAGGTGGAGCTGCGCGCGCATGCGCGCGATCTGCTCGGGGCTCGTCTGAAACTCGCTCAGCATCATCTTCACGGGATCGCCCGGGATCAGATAGAGCATCGAGAAGACCGCGATGGTGACCCCGAACACCACCGGAACGGTCGCGAGCAGCCGGGCGGAGATGTAGCGAATCACGGGCGAGCCGCGGGCGCGGCGCCGGGGCCGGCAGCGCCGGCCCCGGCCGCCTCTCTACTTGCCGATCTTCACGTCGGTCAGGATGGGATACCCCGAGAAGTTGTACTTGGTCCCCGTGACGTTGCTGCGCACGATCCACACCGAGTACTCGTCCACGAGGGGCACGCTGATCGCCTGGTCGACGAGGATTTTCTCGATCTGCCGGTAGATCGCGCTGCGCTTCGCGGGATCGTACGTCTCGCGCCCGGTTTGGAGCAGCTTGTCGACCTCCGGGTTCGAGTAGCACGCCCAATTGAAGTTGCCGCCGATGTTGGCGGAGTCGAAGAGCGCGAACAGGCCGTCGGGGTCGGTGCTGCGGAGGAACAGGACCGGGCCGTTGGTCGCGCAGTGGTAGTTGTCCTCGTACCACGGCGGCCGCGCCTGGCTCTTGATGCGCGCGTCGATCCCCAGGGCCAGCAGCTGGCCCTGGAGCAGCTCGATCTCCGGCAGGTTGCCGCTGCCGTAGTTGATGGAGTTGATCGTCAGCGTGAGCGGCTTGCCGTCCTTCTGGCGGATGTTGTTGGGGCCCATCTTCCAGCCGTCCTCGTCCAGGAGCTGCGCCGCCTTCTTCGGGTCGTACGGGTAGGCGTTGCAGAGCGACGGCGTCTTGAGGGTCTGCTGGGTGAGCGGGGCGCACGCGGTGGTGCCGAGTCCCTTGAACACCGAGTCCGCGATCGCGGCGCGGTTGATGCCGTACTCGATGGCCTGCCGCACTTTGAGATCGTTGGTCGGCGCCATCCGGACGTTCAGCACCCAGATGCGGGGCGCGCCGGGGTACGGATTGCGGTCGATGCGCAGCGTCCGCTCCGTCGCGAGATGCGACAGCGTGGCCGCCGGCAGCGACAGGCCGCTGATCATCTGGGTCTCGCCGGACTCCACCGTGGTCACGCGCGTGCCCGCTTCGGGGATGAACTTCCAGACGATCGTGTTCACGTACGCCGGTCCCTGATGATCGCTCCACGGCGGCTTGCGGTCGTAGTCCGCGTTGCGCGTCAGGGTAATGTGGTCCTTCGGCACGTACTCGGACACCACGTACTGGCCGCTCCCGACCGGCTTCAGGTTGACGTCGCTGCCCTGGGTTTGGGTCGCCTTCGGCGACACGAGCGCCAGGGTACCGCCGGCCGCGTAGGACAGGAACGGCGCATACGGCGCCTTGAAGTCGATGCGGACGGTATGGTCATCCACCACGGTGCTGCCCGCGTAGCCGGAGAGGGCGGAGAGGGAGCCGCCGGCCTTGTAGTTGGGGTTCACCACGCGGTCGAAGTTCCACTTGACGGCTTCCGCGTTTACGGGCGTCCCGTCGGTAAACTTGGCGTCGGCCCGCAGGGTAAACGTGAACGACTTGCCGTCGGGGGAGACTTTGTACGCGCTGGCGAGCCACGGCTGGATCTTGCCGTCGAGCCCCTGGTACAGGAGGCTCTCGGTCACGTCCGGGATGATCTGAAACGTTACCGCGGACGGGGACGCCTCCGGATCGAGCGTGGGCGGTTCCTGATCGAGGCCGACGGTCAGCATGGTGCCGGAAGGCGCCGCCGTCACCGCCCCCACCGCGGCCAGCGCGACCGCCAGCAGTACGATCCCCGCGCCCACCCCGGCGCGTCGTGCGACTCCCATCGAGCATCCCTCCTCTGCGTGGGGACATCTCACTCGTCGGGCGGCAACACGTCGGGAACCCCGCGTCCGTACCGCTCTCGAGCCTGACCGATCCGGTTCGTCGTCGGGTAGGATCATCGCTTTCGCGCCGCCCGCGAGCGCTTCCTGCGCGGCCCCGCGCCGGCGCACGACTCTTCCTGCTTCCTAATGATGGATACGGGCGCGGCGGCGCAATCGGTTCGCCGGCGGCCGGGCATGCGCCGCCGGGCCGCGGCCCCGCGGCCGGTTCCAGGCGATCAGCGGCGTGCCGCCCGCCGCGCGGCGGCACGCCGGTACGCGTCGAGGTAGTGGGGCACCGCGACCCTCCAGGAAAAGTCCGCCCGCATTCCCGCCTGCTGGAGCCGGCGCCACGCGGCCGCGTCCCGAAACGCGAACACGGCGCGCTTGACCGCCTCGAGGAACGCGTCCGGCGTGTACGCGTCGAAGACGAATCCGGTCGCTACATCCCGGGCCAGCGCGTCCGGCGTCGCGTCCACGATGGTGTCGGCCAGGCCGCCGGTGCGGCGCACGACCGGGACGGTGCCATAGCGGAGACTGTAGAGCTGGTTGAGGCCGGACGGCTCGTACCGCGACGGCATGAGGTACGCGTCCGCCCCGGCGACGATAAGGTGCGCGAGCGGCTCGTCGAAGCCGAGCGCCACCGCCACCCGCTTCGGGTAGCGCGCCTGCAGCGTGCGAAAGAGCGCCTCGTACCGCGGGTCCCCGCTCCCGAGCAGCGCGAGCTGCGCGCCGAGCCCGATGATGGCGTCCGCGGTCGCGCCGAGCAGGTCGACGCCTTTTTGCTCGGCCAGCCGCGCCACGAGCCCGAGGACCGGAACGGCGGGGTCGACCGCAAGGCCGTGGGCCTCCTGGAGGTGCCGTTTGCAGGCCGCCTTCCCCGACAGGTCTTCGGCCGTGAAGCGCGCGGGGATGAACACGTCCGAAGCCGGATCCCACACCGTATAGTCCACGCCATTTTGGATTCCGACGAGGTCGTCCCTGCGATCCCGCAGGACGCCGTCGAGGCCGCATCCAAATTCCGGCGTCTGGATCTCGGCGGCGTATTGCCGGCTCACGGTGGTCAACAGGTCGGCAAAGGCCAGCCCGCCCTTCAGCACGTTGACTCGCCCCCAGAACTCGATCCCGCGCGGCGTGAAGAGGTCGCGCCCCAGGCCCGTGAGCGGCAGGTCGTCCGCGTCGAACACGCCCTGGTACGCGAGGTTGTGGACGGTAAGGACGGTCGAGGTCTCGTGCGGGAGCGCGGCGGGCTCGACGCGCAGCCACACCGGCAGGAGCGCCGTTTGCCAGTCGTGGCAGTGAACGACGTCGGGGCTCCATGCGGTCCGGCGGAGCAACGCGAGCACGCCCCGCCCGTACACCGTAAAGCGCCGGAGATTGTCCGGGTAGTCCACGCCGTGCTCGCCGTACAGGCCCGGCCGGTTGAATGACGGTTCGTGCGCGATGAGGTAGACCGGGATCGGGCTGGCGGGGAGGCGGCCCTCGTACAGGTCCACCTCGACCCGCGATGGTCCGAGGTCCACGCCTGCCGACCCGATGGACACGGCGCGGATCGCGGCGCGATCGACGCTCGAGTAGGCGGGCAGCATCACGCGGACGTCGCACCCCGCCGTGGCGAGGGCTCGCGTGAGCCCTCCGACTGCGTCGGCTAGACCGCCGGTCTTGGCGAGGGGAGCCAGCTCCGGCGTGCACATGCACACCCGGAGCGGCTGGTTCACGGGCGGCGGATCTCGAGCGTCCCGGCGGCGAGCGTCTCGCCGGACGGCGAGGCCGCTTCGAGCGCGTAGCGGCCCGGCGTGGCGAGGGTGATCTCCAGGATGGCGGTTGCGCCGGGCGGGAGGGTGTCCGTCTCACCCCGCAGGCCGGACCCCGCGACGACGAAGCGGCGCGGGCCGCTGCCGTCGTTGCGGACCGAGAAACGGACCGCGCCCGGAGCGAGGAGGACGAGCGACGGATCGAGCGCGCCGTCCACCAGCCGCATGTCGATCACGACCGGACGGCGCGGCCGCCCGAGCGGCATCCGAATGCCGTGCCCGGTGCCGGTGGCGTCGATCAGGGTGACCAGCAGAGCAAGCAGCGTGAGCGCGGCGATGCTGCCGCCGGCGAGAAGCGCGCGCCCGCGACGGCGCGCGCCGGACGCGACCGAAGCGCGCGCCGCGATCCTCACGTCCACGGCGCACGATGTTCGGCGCGCCGCCGGAGCGGTCCTCCCGCGAGGGCTTACGTTGCCGGCCGCATCCGCGGTGTCGCGGGGACGTCCCGCTCCTCGGCGATGTCCTCCTTGGAGCGGTCCGGCAGCAGCGCGGTGGCGATCAAGGTCAGCACCGCCGTGATGATGATGTAGATGCTGATGGCCGCGGACGTGCCATAGGTGTGGAGCAGGTACACGGCGATGAGCGGGGCCGGCCCGCCGGCAATGATCGACGCCAGCTGGTACCCGAGCGACGCCCCGCTGTATCGCAGCCGGGTGGTGAAGCTCTCCGCGATCAACGCCGCCTGGGGCCCGTACTGCATGTCGTGCGGAATCAGCGAGATGACGATCGCGAGGAACACGAGCGCGGGCACGCGCGTGTTGAGCATGCCGAAGTACGGGTAGGCCCAGATCAGCATGGCGAGCGCGCCGAGCATGTACATGC
Source organism: Bacillota bacterium (assembly GCA_021324255.1). GTDB lineage: Bacteria > Sysuimicrobiota > Sysuimicrobiia > Sysuimicrobiales > Segetimicrobiaceae > JAJPIA01. The sequence goes on along the minus strand of JAJPJL010000003.1, from coordinate 89,093 downwards.
GCTTGCGACCGATGACATCGGAGAGGTAGCCGAAGAACGGCACGCTCACGAGCGAGACGAGCGCCGCGACCGTGACGGCGTTGACGAGGAGGCCGCGCTCGAGCTTGAGCGTGCCGGTGCCGTACGCGAAGATAAACGTCGTGAACAGGTAGAATGGCGCCTGCTCTGCCAGGCGGAGCAGCGCGCTCAGGACGATCTCCCTTGGATTGCGGCGGATCACTTCCACGACCGGCTGCCGCTCGATCCGGTGCTCGCTCAAGACCCGCTCGAACAACGGCGTCTCCAAGATCCTGAGCCGGATGAAGAGCCCGATGGCCACGAGGACGATGCTCAAGAGAAACGGGACCCGCCACCCCCAGGCGAGGAACGCGGGGCTGCGGCTGAACACCGCCACGATGCCGTTGGAGAGGAGCAGGCCCGCCGGCACCCCAAATTGGGGCCAGCTCGCGATGAAGCCGCGCTTCCACCGGTGGCCCCACTCCATGGACAGCAACACCGATCCGCCCCACTCCCCGCCGACCCCGAGGCCCTGGCAGACGCGCAGGGCCGTCAGGAGGATCGCGCCCCAGACGCCGATCGAGGCGTATCCAGGGACGATGCCGACCAGGAATGTCGCGATGCCCATGAGCAGCAGCGTGATGATCAGCGTGGCCTTGCGGCCGATGCGGTCGCCGTAGTGGCCGAAGATCGCTCCGCCGATCGGCCGGGCGATGAAGCCGACGGTGTACGTCGCAAACGCCTGGAGCGCGCCCACGTACGGATCCGATTTCGGGAAGAACACGTGGGGAAACACCAGCGCGGCGGCGGTGCCGTACAGGAAGAAGTCGTACCACTCGATCGTCGTGCCGATCGTGCTGGCAACGAGTGCCCGCAGCAACTGGCTGCGTTCCAGGTCGTTACCGGCGGAGCTTGCGCTGTCGGCCATCCGGACCCCTCCCTGCGAGCCAGACTCGAGGCGGCACAGTGAGCGGCGACGTTGGGTGGATGCGCTACTCCGCGGGGGAATTTCGGCGCCCCTCCGGGCGGTCCTGCAGGGCGGCGCGGCGCGGCCCCGGGACCTGGGCGGTCGTTGCGCGCCCCCCGAGGGATTACCGGCAGAGGATCAGCATGAGGTCGGTCACGTTGGTGTTCGTCGGACCGGTCCGGATCAGGTCGCCGAGCGCGTCGAAGAACGGGTAGGCGTCGTTGTCCCTGAGGTGCTGCGCGGCGAGGAGCCCGAGCGCCTCTGCGCGCGCGAGCGTCGTGCCGTCGGCGACCGCACCGGCCGCGTCGGTGGGGCCGTCCGTCCCGTCGCTCGCGAAGCTGGCCACAAGAGCGCCGGGGACGCCGCGTAAGCCGGCGGCGGCGCCGAGCGCGACCTCCTGGTTGCGTCCGCCCCGCCCCGTTCCCGTGACCGTCACCGTGGTCTCGCCGCCCGCCACGATGCACGCCGGGCGGCGCACCGGCTCGCCGCTCCCGGCAAGCTGTCGCGCCACCCCGGCCAGCACCCGGCCGACTTCGCGCGCCTCGCCTTCCATATAGGTGGAGAGCAGCAGCGCATGGTAACCGAGCCGCCGGGCCTCGCGCGCGGCCGCCCGCGCCGCGGTCCTGTTGTCGGCGACGACCGTGACGTGGCCGCGCCGGAACACCGGATCACCGGGCTTGGGTGTCTCCGGCAGCGCGCCGGCGGCGCCCCGCCGGAGCGCATCGAGCGCGGCGGCCGGGACGCGCGCGGCGAGACCGCGCGCGTCCAAGATGCGCAGCGCATCCGCGTACGTGGTCGGATCAGGCACGGTCGGTCCAGACGCGATCGCCTCCAGCGGATTGCCGACGATGTCGGACACGACCAGCGTGACGACGCGGGCCGGCGCGGCGGCCGCGGCCAGCCGTCCGCCCGCCACACGCGAGAGGTGCTTGCGCACGGTGTTGATCTCCCCGATCGTCGCGCCGGAATGCAGCAGCAGGCTCGTCGTGCGCACGAGGTCGTCCAGCGTGACGCCGGGCTGCGGCGCGGGCAGCAGCGCGGAGCCGCCGCCCGAGATCAGGCACAGCACGAGGTCGCTTGACCGGAGCCCGGCCGCGGCGCCGAGCAGCTCGCGCGCCCCGGCCTCGCCGGCGGCATCGGGAACCGGATGCCCGGCCTCCCGCAGCACAATCCGGCGGAGCGGCGCCGTGTAGCCCGTCTTGACGACGATCGTGCCGCCGGCCAACCGATCGCCCAGCACGTCCTCCACGGCCTGCGCCATCGGCGCCCCGGCCTTCCCGGCGCCGATCGCGATCACCCGCGCGCCGGGCCGGAGCCGATACGCGCGTCCGGCGACCGTGAGACGTCCTTGGTGAAGGCGGAGGGCCCGCCGGGTCGCAACGTACGGCTCGACCGCGGCGAGCGCTGCTTGGAGAATCGCGGTGGCGTCGCGCCGCAGCCGCGCCGTGCTCCTCACGCGTAGGAGGCGGGGATCGAAGCGTACCGGCGCGCGGGCCATCCCGCGCTACTCGGCGCGTTCGACTCTGACCGCGGTTCCCGAGCGGACCGCCTTCAGGGCGCGCGGGTCCCCCTGGATCCGGCCGAACACGTTGACCGGGCTCGCCGGGCGGATCTCGTCCCCCCGGCTCGCCGGCGTCGGCCCGAAGAAGATGCAGAACGCGCTCCCGGGCGGCCAGTACCCCAAGTCGCCGAGCTCGACGACCTCGCGGGGCGCTTCGGGCTCGCAGTACACCGGGATCGCAAAGTAGATCTCATCGCCCCACGTGCTGGCCCGCGCCTCCAAGGGCAGGGCTCGCCAGATCGCGTCCGCCGTGCGGCTTCCGTCGAGCACGGCCGTGGCGGCGACCTTGCCCGCCGTGATCTTGATCGTATGCATGTCTCCTCCGGCGAGACGGGCCGCTGCGCCCGTCCCTACACGATCTCCATCGGCTCGGTGCAGCCGTTCGGGGGCACCGCGCGCACCGCGTGATCCGCCCGTCCGGTCGCCGCGAGCGCATCACGCACGGTGTCCCGCGCCAGCGCCGCCAGGTTGTTGGACTCGCTGAGGTGCACCAACACGATCCGGCGCCGGCGGCCCGCGGTGCGGACGAGCGCCCGGGCCGCGTCGTCATTGCTGAGATGACCGAGGCCGCTCAAGATGCGGTTTTTGAGAAACCACGGATAGCCGCTGACGTGAAGCAGGCCGAGATCGTAGTTGCTCTCCAGGATGGCGAGGTCGGCATCCGAGAGATGTCCGTCCAGCACGTCGCCGGCCGCCCCCAGATCGGTCGCGATCACGACGCGGCGGCCCTCGACCTCGACGGCGAAGCCGGCGGGCTCGGCGGCATCGTGAGGGACGGGAAACGCCGTGATCGCAAAAGGCCCGACGGCAAACGGCCGCCCCATCTCGAAGACCGTGACACCCGCGCCGGCCAGCGCCGCGCCGGCCGCGCCCGCGGTGCCGGCGTTCGCGTACACGGGGATGTCCAGGGCGCGCGCGAGCGGACCCGCGCCGCGTGCGTGGTCGTCGTGTTCATGGGTGAGCAGCACCATCCGCACGGTTCGCACCGGCGCCGCGACCCGCGCCAGGGCGCGTTCCAGCGCATCGACGGAGAGCCCGGCGTCCACGAGAAGCCCGTATCCCCCGGCCTCGAGGAGGACGGCGTTCCCCGCACTGCCGCTCGCGAGCACGGTCGCGCGCGGGGCCGAGACTCCGCCTGTGACAAAGGCGGCACGCGACAGCATCGGAAGCGTAAGTTCGCGCCCCGCAACCGGCGTCCCTGGAGCCGGGCGCCGGCACCGGGGCAGGGCGGCATTGGGGGCGGGCCGAACCGACAGCCCGTGGGCACGTCCGCCGCGCAGGTTCTGCGCCGCGCCCGCGAGCTCGCCCGCGTGCCCGTGGGGGCGTCACCACCATTTGCCCCCGAGCGCTGCTTCGCACCATGCGGCGTCGTCCGCCTTCGCCGGGTGCCGGTCCAGGACGTCGCCGCGCAGGTTGAGCGCGCCCCCGGCGGCACCGCGTCCAGACCCCGTTGGATCTTGAGCGTCGATCGCCGCGTTCCGCCCCACACGCCCCAGTGGAACGGCGCCGTCGCGGCGGCGCTGGCCCGGACCCTGCTCTCGCGCGGGGTCCATGATGCGAGCGGCGAGCTCCTGGAGGCCGTGGCGGCGGAGTTGCTGCTGCCCATGCGGCCGTTCCGGCTCGCGGCACGCCTCACGGATCTGACGATGGACGGCCTGCGCGACCTGGCGTCCCGGTTTTCCGCGCCGATCCGCCTGACCATCCGCCAGTGGCTTCGATCCGGGACATGGCGCGGGTACGCGTTTCTGTGGCGCGCAGAACACGGCGTGCCGGTGTTGCGGTGGCGGGCGGCATCGCCGGGCGAGCGGTTCCCCGCCGGTGCGGCGCTCGGCGCGCGGGCCGCGGAGCTGCTCACGACGAGCTCGCGGCTCTATGAGACCCTGCGGGACGGGGGGCCCGCGCACGGCGTGGAGGAGGTGCGGGATCAGACCGGACCGGTGTGGTGGTTTACGCGGTTTGGCCTGGTGCGCGAGGACGCCGGCGGCGGGCCGCACCGCGCGGTGCTCGCGCTCGTCGTGCTCGACCGCGGGCGGTAGCCACGGGGAAACTTAACCTCGACGTCCCCGAGCGTTAACGTTGCTTCAGTATAGTCCGGGGCGGATCCGGACGCCGTTTAGGAGGAGAGTGATCCATGCGACGCGTGATGGGCACGGCTCGGTCGGCGCTGGCGGTGACGATCGCGGCCGCCCTGCTCGGTTGGGGGACGGTGAGGTTTGTGGATGCGCGGGCCGCCGTCCCGACGACGACTCCCATCAAGCACGTGGTCGTGATCTTCCAGGAGAACGTCTCCTTCGATCATTACTTTGCGACCTACCCGTACGCCGCCAACCCGTCGGGCGAGCCGGCGTTCCGCGCGGCGCCGGGCACGCCGTCGGTCAACGGGCTCACGCCGGCGTTGCTGGCGGACAATCCCAACAGCGCGAATCCGATGCGCCTCGACCGGTCGCAGGCCATGACCTGCGACATGGATCACGGCTACACGGCGGAGCAGCGCGCGGCCAACGGCGGGTTAATGAACCGCTTCGTCGAGGAGACCGGCGCGTCGCAGTCCGGCTGCGACCGCCGCCTGGTCATGGATTACTACGACGGCAACACCGTCACCGCGCTGTGGAACTACGCCCAGCGCTACGCGATGAACGACAACTCGTTCGATACCACGTTCGGGCCTTCCACCCCCGGCGCGCTCAACCTGGTATCCGGCCAGACGTACGGCGTCACCCCCGGCAACGTGCAGGGCCACGTCCTCAACGGCACCGATTACGGCGACCTCGACCCGACCTTTGACGACTGCTCCAAGGGCACCACGATCGCCGTGAGCGGGCGCAATGTCGGCGACCTGCTCGACGCAAAGCACGTCACGTGGGGATGGTTTGAGGGCGGGTTCCGTCCCACGAGCGTGCCGGACGCGGCAACGGCCGAGTGCGGCAGCGCGCACGTGAATCTCGGCAAGGCGCGCGTCGTCGATTACATTCCCCATCACGAGCCGTTCCAGTACTATCGGTCGACGGCCAATCCGCATCACCTGGCGCCCGGCTCCGTGGCGCAAATCGGTCAGACCGACCGGGCCAACCATCAATACGATCTGATCGACTTCTGGGCCGCCGCTCAGGCCGGCAACCTGCCCGCGGTCAGCTTTCTCAAGGCGCCCGCCTACGAGGACGGGCACGCAGGATACTCGGATCCCATCGACGAGCAGCACTTCCTGGTGGACACGATCAACCGCTTGATGCGGCTGCCGGTCTGGGCGACCACCGCGATCATCATCAACTACGACGACTCCGACGGATGGTACGACCACGTGATGGGCCCGATCGTGAGCCAGTCCGGTGACCCGGCGATCGACGCCCTCCTGGGACCGGGGCTGTGCGGCCGGACCGCGCCGGGCGCGTATGCGGGGCGTTGCGGGTATGGCCCCCGGCTGCCGTTGCTCGTGATCTCGCCCTGGGCGCGCGCAAACTACGTGGACCACACCCTGACGGATCAGTCCTCGATCCTCCGCTTCATCGAGGACAACTGGGACCTCGGGCGCATCGGGAACCGCTCGTTCGACGCGATGGCGGGCTCGTTGCTCAACATGTTCACCTTTACCGCCCGCCGGACCCCCGGCACGTTGTTCTTGGACCCCGAGACAGGCGAGCCCGCCGCTCCCTGAACGGCGCGGCGCCCGCCAAGCGCCCGGCCCGGTCGCGCCCCCGGCCACGCCGGCGCCGGTCCCCGCGTATGCATGGAACGCGCACGCGGGGGCGATCCGGGAACATGCCGGGTCATCCCGCCGTTTCAACACGGTGGCGCCCAACCTCGTTTCGTGCCGAACGGAGGCGCCGCGCAGAACGTTCCGCGGGGTTACACGCTATGTTATGATGGGCAATAACGTTTCGAGGAGCCTGCGGATCGGCGTCTCCGCGGTTTGCGTGTCTGGGAGTGTGAGAGAATGAACTCGTCCCGTGCCGTGATGAGGTCGTGGCTCGCGGTCACGCTGGCCGTCATCCTGCTGATCGTTCCGCTGGTGCAGTTGCCGCACGCCTCGGCCGCCAACGGATCGCTCGTGATCGATGCGTTGCGCGTCCTCGAACAGGAATACGTGGACCCGATCCAGCCGGTGCAGCTCCTGAACGCGGCCGTCGCGACGCTCCGCAAAGCCACCGGCAAGGGCACCGAAGTGCTCCCCGACATTTCCGGATCGACGCCCGAGGCCCAGGCCGACGCGCAGTTCGTCAGCGAATTTTCCCGGGCCGCGCAGTTCGTCCCGTCCGGCATGACGCAGACACAGCTCGCATATGTGGCCACGCAGGGGATGCTGTTTTCCTTGAAGGACAGTCACACGTACTATCTGGATCCTGATCAGCTCCGGGAGAGCCGGCGGCAGCTGTTCGGGAATCCGAGCTTCACCGGCATCGGGGTCACGATCACCGCGCGGAAGGACTCGTCTGGCACGCAGTGGGTGTTCGTGGAAAACGTCTTCCCGGACTCGCCGGCGCAGCAGGCGGGCGTCAAGCGGTTCGACCGCATCATCTCGGTCGACGGCCAGTCGCTCAAGGACAAGACGGCGACCGAGGCGAGCCAGTTGATCCGCGGGCCGGCGGGGTCCGTCGCGACGCTCGTGGTCCAGCGGGCGAGCCAAACCGTGGAGATCAAGGTGACGCGCGCGCCCATACGCGTGCCTCCCGTGGAGGCCAGCTTCGTCTCACCGGGCGTGGCGTATCTGCAGCTCTTCGAGTTCTCGCAAGGCGCGGGGCAGCAGCTCCGGAGGGCGATCCAGACGCTGCAGGCGCAGGGGCCCATTCGCTCCGTCGTCCTGGACCTGCGGGGGAACCCCGGCGGGTTGATCATCGAGGCCGCCAGCGTGGGCGGGATCTTTTTGCCGCCCAACACGATCCTGGCGCGTATTCGTGAGCGGGGGCAGCCGCCGAGCCTGCTGCAGACCTCGGGACGGCCGCTGTTGACCGACGTGCCGTTGGCGCTGCTCGTGGACGCCAACAGCGCGTCCGCGTCGGAGATTCTGGCGGGCGCCTTCAAGGACTACGGGCGCGCGACGGTCGTGGGCGAAAAGACCGCGGGCGCGCTCGGGGGATCGGTGACCGTGGCGTTGCCCGAGGGCGGCATGTCGGTGACCGTGGAGCGTATCCTGACCCCGAAGAACGCGCAGGTCGAAGCGGTCGGCATCAACCCGGACGTCAGCGTAGCGCTGACGCCGAACGACATGGAGCGCGGACAGGATACCCAGCTCCAAGCGGCGTTGCACGCGCTCGGCGCGATGCGGAAGCGGCTCCTCGCCGCGTAAGGTCGGGGAGCCGGTCTAGCGGATCAGATCCAACTCGTCGAGGCGAAACCGCATCGCCGTCGGGGTGACGCCAAACATCCTGGCGAGCGTGACGACGACTTCGCCGATCTCGTTCTCGCGGTGCCGGAGGCCGAGCGTGCGGTAGATCCGCGGGGCCAGCTCGGCAAAGCGCCCGCGAACCTTTTCCTCGGGCATGAGGATCTCCGCGGCGAACGCTCTGGCCTCGCGCTCCTCGTCGCGCCGGCGCCGTTCGGGGAGCACCGGCGCCGCGCCGGGCGCGCTGCTCGCCACGAGCGTGCTGTGAGCGAGCACGGCGTGGCCGAGCTCTTCGGCGACGATCCACCGCCGCTCCGCCGCCGCCTGGCCCGGGCGGTCGCGGTTGACGACGATCACCGTGTGGTCGCCATCGCGCGCGATGGTGCCGCGCTCGCCGGCCGGCAGCGGGCGGTCGCGCACCGGATACCCGCAGTTCTCGGCCACACGCTCGATATCGACCGGGATGTCGCGGGTCCCTTCCAGGATGGCCCGCGCCCGCGCGCGCGCCCGGCCGATATTGACGACAGGCTCCGCCGCGCCGTTCCGGAGGAACGCCTCGAGGTTCGTGAGCTCGCGCTGCGTTTCCGGGGACAGGCTCCGGCGGTCGACGTCCATCTGCACCGCCCGGCACCCCTGGCACAGCCAGGCGACGGGAGGCTCGCAGGTGGAGTCGAAAAACGGCTCCAGCTCGGTGCCGCACTGGTCGCAAAATCTCGTCGTCATCGCGCAGACGAAATTATAGCACAGCCCGCAATCCCGGCGAGGGCGGGCCGGCTCGGCGGCCCGCCGCCCGAAGGAAACGCCGCCCGGCGGGGGAAAAGCTGGCGGAGGATCGTTGGAGGTGACGCATGGACCCATTGCCCGCTCGGTACGAGGTGGACGGCGGGGTCGCGCTCATCACGCTGGACCGCCCGGAACGCCGCAACGCTCTGTCGCGTCACATGCTCCTCGCGCTCCGCGGCCATCTTGCCGAGGCGGAGCGGGACGAGACGGTGCGTGCGGTCATCATCCGCGCCCGCGGCCCGGCGTTCAGCGCGGGTCACGATCTGCGCGAGCTGGTTGGAACCACGGAGGAGGACGCGCGGGCGCTCTTCACGCTGTGCACGGACGTCATGGAGGCGATCCGGCGGCTTCCGAAGCCGGTGATCGCCGAGGTGCATGCGATCGCGACCGCGGCCGGGTGCCAGCTCGTCGCGACGTGCGATCTCGCCGTCGCTTCCGAGGACGCCACATTTGCCACGCCCGGCGTCAAGATCGGCCTGTTCTGTACGACGCCGGGGGTCGCGGTGGCCCGCGCGGTGGGACCCAAAAAGGCGATGGAGATGCTCTTGACGGGAGCGCCGATCACGGCCGCGGAGGCCGAGCGCGCCGGCCTGGTCAACATGGTCGTGCCGGCGGAGCGGCTCGCGGAGGAGACCATGGCGCTCGCGCGCCGGATCATCGCGGCGAGTCCCTACACGCTCGGTGTCGGGAAGCGGGGCTTCTACGCGCAGGTGGGGCTCGACCGGCCAAAGGCGTACGAGGTGGCGCAGGCCATCATGGTCGACAATGCGGTGGCGCCGGACGCGCAGGAAGGGATGCGGGCGTTTCTTGAGAAGCGGCCGCCGCGCTGGGAGCGGTGATGCCGGCGCTCAGTTGATCCGCTTCGCCCGTCCCTTCCACTCGCGTTCGCGCAGGACGAACTTCTGGATCTTGCCGGTGGAGGTCCGGGGCAGGTCCCCGAACTCGACGGCCTTCGGGCACTGAAACCCCGCCAGGCGCGACCGGCAGTGGCCGATGATGTCCTCGGGTGTCGCTTCGCACCCCGGCTTGAGCGTCACGAACGCCTTCGGCACCTCGCCCCACCGATCGTCCGGGACGCCGATGACGGCGCACTCGAGCACGGCGGGATGGCTGGCGACCGCCTGTTCCACCGCGATGGTGCTGATGTTCTCGCCCCCCGAGATGATGATGTCCTTCTTGCGGTCCCGGAGCTCAATCTGGCCGTCGGGATGCATGACCCCCAGATCGCCGGTGTGAAACCAACCACCGCGAAACGCCTGGTCCGTGACGTCCGGCTGGCCGAAGTAGCCCTTCGCCACGACATTCCCCCGGTACACGACCTCGCCCAGCGTCCGGCCGTCCGCCGGGACGTCCCGCATCTCGTCGTCGACGACGCGCTGCCAGCCGGCCGTGACGTGGGGGACGCCCTGCCGCGCCTTGAGCCGCGCGCGCTCCTCCGCATCGAGCGCCGCCGCGTGCGGCGGTTCCACGTTGATCGTAAACGGCCCGTAGGACTCGGTGAGCCCGTACACGTGCTCGAGCTCGAAGTTGAGCTCGCCCATGCGCGCGATGATGGTCGGCGACGGCGGGGCCCCGGCGGTCATGACGCGGATGGACCGTGTCAGGCGATGCGCGGCCGGGTGGTTGGCCAGCATCGTGAGCACGGTCGGCGCCGCGCAGAAATGGGTGATCCCGTCCTCCTCGAAGAGCCGCCAGACCTCCTGCGGCTCGATGCGCGGGATGCATACGCTCGCCGCGCCGACGGCCGGCAGGCCCCACGGGAACGTCCAGCCGTTGCAGTGAAACATCGGCAGCGTCCAGAGATACCTGGACGCGCGGTCGATCTTGTGCTCGATCATCATCGCGAGCGCGTTCAGGTACGCCCCGCGGTGCGTGTACATCACGCCCTTGGGCCGGCCCGTCGTTCCCGAGGTGTAGTCGATCGCCAGCACCTCTTCCTCGTCCTCGATCCACGGCTCCACCGGATCCTCGCCGCCGCTCTCGAGAAAGCGCTCGAACGCGGGGCCGAGCTCGAGCCGGCGCACCGCGGCCGGGACGGCCGCGACGTGGGGGGCGAGTTCGGGAGAATAGCAGAGGAGCGTGGCTCCGGAATGCTCGACGATGTACTGCACGTCCCCGGCGGCGAGCCTGGTGTTGATCGCCACGAGGATGCCGCCCGCCTGCGGGACGCCGAAGTGGGCGAGCAGGAGCGGCTCCGAGTTCAGGGCGAGAAACGCCACGCGGTCATCCTTGCGCAGGCCGGCCAGGCGCAGCGCGGACGCCAAGCGGCGCGCGCGGCCCCGCCAGGCGCGGTAGCTGAACTGCTGCGCGCCGTCGACGACCGCAACGCGATCCCCGTAGACGTCGCCGGCGCGCTCGAGAAAGGTCACCGGCGACAACTCCTCCCGGTACACGCGCGTGCCCGTAAGCATGCGTCCCCCTCCTCCCATCGGTGCGGGCGCGGCCCGGCGGGTCAACCGCCCCCGCCGGACACCGTCGTCGGCGCCGGCGCCGGCAAGACTCCGGCGGGCGCCCGGCGCAGGCCGCCGGCGGTGCGCGGATCGAGCGCGTCGCGCAGGCCGTCCCCGAGCATGTTGAACGCGCCGATGGCCGCCGCGATCGCGAGCGAAGGCCAGACAAGCAGCATCGGCTCCTGCTGCATGTAATTCCGGCTCTCGCTGACCATGCGCCCCCACGTCGGCGCCGGCGGGAGAATCCCGAGCCCGAGAAAGCTGAGCCCCGACTCGACGAGCAGCGCAAACCCGGCGGACAGCGAGCACTGCACGATGAGCGGGCCCGCGATGTTCGGGAGGACGTGCCGCGCCATCTGCTGCCACGTGGAGGCGCCGAGGGCGCGGGCGGCCTCCACGTATTCACGGCCCGCCACCCCGAGCGCGCCGCCGTAGGCGAGCCGCGCGAACGTCGGCAGGTACAGAATGCCGATGATCGCCGCCAGCTTCGCGAGGCCCTGGCCCAGGAACGTGACCGCGGCGATGGCCAGCAGGATCGGCGGAAACGCCAGGATGAGGTCCATGGCCCGCATCGCGGTCCACTCAACCGCGCCGCGATACGTTGCGCCGGCGACGCCCAGGAGCGTGCCGCCCGTCGACGCGATGGCCACGGAGCCCACCGCGACGAGCAGCGACACGCGGGCGCCGAACAGCAGGCGCGCGAGCGTGTCCCGTCCCAGGGAGTCCGTGCCCAGCGGATGCGCCGGCGAGGGGCCGGCGAGGAGCGCGGGGCCCATCTCGAGCGGGCCGGCGGGGGCGAGCCACGGCGCCAGCGCGGCCGCGGCGGCGAGGAGCGCGAGCGCGCTCCCGGCGAGCGCGATCCGCGGGTTGAGGCGCAGCGCGCTCATGCCAGCCGGATCCGCGGGTCGACCAGCATGTACGCGAGGTCGACGAGCAGGTTGATCAACACGAACGCCGCCGCGACGACCACCACGACGGCCTGGACCAGCGGGTAGTCGCGCTCGAAGGCGCCGGCGAGGAGCAGGCTCGAGACGCCCGGCCAGTTGAAGATGTACTCGATCAACACGATCCGCCCGATCAGCTCTCCGGCCTGCAACCCCAGCACGGTAATCACCGGGATCAGCGAGTTGCGCAGCACGTGCCGCACCATCACCGCGCGTTCCGCCAGCCCTTTGGCCCGCGCCGTGCGCACGAAGTCCTGCGACAGCGTCTCCAGCATGCCGGCGCGGGTCATGCGCAGGACGACGGGCGCAAACGTCAGCGCGAGCGTGAGCGCGGGGAGCACGAGATGACGCACGTGGCCGAGCGGATCGTCCGAGAACGCGACGTATCCCGTGGCGGGGAACCAGTGCAGCACCAGCCCAAAGACCAGGACGAACACGCTCCCGACCACGAACGATGGAAACGTCAGACCCAGCACCGACACGCCCGTGATCGCGAGGTCCAGCGGCCGGCCGGCGCGCCGCGCCGCGAGCGTGCCGAGGGGGATGCCGAGCAGCACGGCGGCCGCCAGCGCGAACACGCCCAGCTCCAGCGAGCGGGGCACGCGCACGGCGAGCTCGGCCCCGATGGAGCGCCCGGATAGGATCGAGGTGCCGAAGTCGCCGCGCGCCAGGTGCGCCAGCCAGGCGGCGTATTGCTCCAGGAGCGGGCGGTCCAGGCCGAGCGCGTGCCGCATGGCGGCGATCTTGTCCGGGGACGCGGCGTTCTCGCCCAGCATGACCACGACCACGTCGCCGGGCACGGCCCGCAGCAGCAGGAACACCGCCGTGGCAATCGCCGCCGTCATCGCGGCGGCGGCGATCAGGCGGCGCAGGACGTACGCGCCCATCGGGACGCCGGGCGGCCGGCGAGATCTATTTCGCGAGCCACGTCGAGGAGAGCGAGTAGCCGGAATACGTCCCGAGCGGGCCCGGGTAGTGATCGTAGCCACGGACGTACGCGCGCGCCGCCTCTCCCTGATCGCCCCACGCGATGTAGACCCACGGCGCGAGCGCGAGCGCCCGTTCCTCGATCTTCGCGTAGAGCTGCTTGCGGATGGCCTGGTTGCCGACGACGCGCGCCTCGTCGAGCCACTGGTCGAGCTGCGCGTCCTTGAACCCCACCTGCTTCGGGTAGTACGTGCTGTCCGATTCGTAGAACAGGGAGAGGAAATCGGGGTCGTTCACGGACGCCGACAGGCCGCGCACCTCGATGGCGAAGTCGCCCTGGTTGTGACGGTTCAGCACGACCGCCCACTCGGGGAGATCGAGCTGCGCCTGGATGCCGACCTTCGCCAGCTGCGCCTGGAGGACCTGCGCGGTGCGCGTGTGGAGGCTGTAGGTGATGGGCGCCAGGATCGTGATCCGGAGCCCGTCGCCGTAGCCAGCCTCGCGGAGCAGTTGGCGCGCTTTGTCGGGCCGGTACGTGTACATGCCGTCGGCGTTCCGGTCGTGCGCCCACCAACTCGACGGGATGACGTCCCCGGTGATCGGCGTGCCCCGGCCGTCGAAGATCGTCTTGACGACGGCGTCCCGGTCGATCGCGTACGCGATCGCCTGGCGCACGCGCACGTCGTCGTACGGCTTCCGCTGCGGGTTGAAGATGATGCACATGAAGATGCCCACGTCCGCGTAGAGCCGCAGCTGGGGATCCCGCGCGATCGCGTTCATCTGTTCCTGGGGCACGAAATCCATCAGCATGATGTCCCCCGCGCGCAGCGCCGTGAGGCGCGTTTGCGCGTCGGCGAGCGGCACGAAATTGATCGCGTCGAGGTACGGCTTGCCGGGTTCCCAATACGCCTCGTTGCGCACCAGCCGGACGCGCTGGCCGGGGTCCCAGGAGACGAACTTGAACGGCCCCGTGCCGAGCATGGTGGAGCGCAGGTTCGCGCCGCCCTGCACGAACTTGGCGTCCACGATGGCCCCGTAGGGTTCCGCGAGGTAGGCGAGCAGCGGCGCGAACGGCTGGTTGAGCACGATCTTGACCGTCATCGGGTCCACCACATCGACGCGCTTGATGGCGCGCAGGCTGCTGCGCAACGCCGAGCCCGTTCGCGGATCGAGGATGCGGTCCAGCGAGAACTTGACGTCGGATGCGGTCAGGGGGTCGCCGTTGTGGAACCTGACGCCGGGGCGGAGGTGAAAGACGTACTGCGTCTGCCCCACGAGGCCCCAGTGCTCGGCCAGCGCCGGCTCGATGGCCCCCCCGTGCCCGTAGCGGACGAGGCCCTGGTAGACCGCCGCCTTCACGGTCCCCGAACTCGAGCCGGAATTGACGTGGGGGTCGAGATCCGGGGGTTCCGTGGAGAGGCCGTAGACCAGCGTGCCCCCGCGCTTCGGCTGGCCGGCCGCGCCGGCGGCCCAGGATGTCGCGCCGAGCCCGGCGAGAGCGACGGCGGCGACCAGCGCCGCCAGGATGCGCATCATGTCTCCCTCCGCATGGCGTCGATGTCCTCGAACGTCTTGCCCGCCTTGAGCAGGGCGAGCGTCTCCTGCTCGCGGCGCGCGGCGGCTTCCCCGCGCTCCACGATCGACTCGACGTCCGACGCCGGGATCACCAGCACCCCATCGTCGTCCGCGAGCACGTAATCACCGGCGACCACGCGCACCCCACCGCACACGATGGGCTCGCCGACCGAGCCGCCGAGATCGAGGCGCCGGGTCGTGAGCGCCGACAGGCCGCGGGAGAACACGGGCAGGCCGAACTCGATCAATTCGGCGCGGTCGGTCGCGGGGCCGTCCACCACGACGCCGGCGACGCCGCGATTCTTCGCGGCGAGGGCCATCCCGCCCCCGAACGAGGCGTGCCGGTAGTCGCCGCCGCGCGCGATGACGAGGACGTCCCGCGGCCGGGCGGCGTTGATCGCCCGCCGGTAGATGGCGTTGTCGCGGGGCGGCGCGTCCACGGTCAGGGCGCGGCCCGCGAACTTCACGGGCCGGAACACCGGGCGGATTGCGATATCCAAAAATCCCTCGTCGACGAAGTGGCCGAGCGTGGACGGCGCGAGTCGCGCAAGCCGTTCGATGATCGGATCCATGGTCCTCTCCGGAGGTCTGTGCGTGGCCTACAGTTCGGCGCCGGGCGGGACATTCCCGTCACGATACCCGACCGCGCGGGCGTGGCCCGCGCGCCGGTTCGCGGTCCCGCGCGAGCACACCAAGGCCGCCCCGGGGGAGGTGGGGCGGCCTCGGCGTGCGCGAACGTCCCTCGATGCGGGCCGCGGGACGTCCGCGACCGGACGGTCCGGCTGTTACCTCGGCGATAGGGCTTTGATCTTTTGCTCGTCGAGCTGGACGACCTGCGCCGGCAGGGGCCCGTAGTACAGGGCCGTGGCGAACTTCTGGCCGTCGTGGATCATCCACGTCAAGAGGTCGATGAGCGGTTGCGAGACGTGCGCGTTGTCCACCAGGATCCAGCTGAATCCCGCAATCGGGTAGCTCTGCGGTCCGGGGGCGTTCACCCAGACCGACCGCAGATCCGCGGGCATGTGCGCCGCGGCCTGCGCCGCGCCGGCCGAAGCACCCGGCACACTCGGGCCGACCCACCGCCCCGCGGCGTTTTGCAGTGTGGCCATCGGGATCTTGTTCTCGATCGAGTAGGCCATCTCGAAGTACCCGATCCCGCCGGGCGTCTGCTTGACTTGGCCGGAGACGCCCTCGCTGCCTTTCGCGCCGACGCCGGTCGGCCAGTCCACGGCCGCGGCGGCCCCGACCTTGCTCTTCCACTCCGGGCTGATCGCCGAGAGGTATGACGTGAAGATAAACGAGGTGCCGCTACCGTCCGAGCGATGTACGACCGCGATCGGCAGATTGGGGATCTTCATGCCGGGGTTCAGGCGCATGACGGCCGGATCCGACCACGAGGTGATCTGGCCCAAGTAGATGCGCGCGATGACATCGCCCGTGAGGCGCAACCCCGTCGGCACGCCCGGCAGGTTGTAGCCTACCGAGACGGCCCCGAGCGTGATCGGGATGTGGACGATGCCGGGGTGTTGCTTGAGCTGGTCGTCGGTGAGGGGCGCATCCGAGGCGCCGAAGTTCACGGTGCCCGCGAAGAGCTGTTGCTGCCCGCCCCCGCTGCCGATCGATTGGTAATTCACCTGCACGTTCGGATGCAACCCGTGGTACACGGAGAACATCTTGGAGAACAGGGGATAGTCGAACGTCGAGCCGGCGCCGGTGATGGTGACGGCCTGCTGCGCCAGGGTCGGCGGCGCGTCGCGCAAACTTCCCGCCACGCACGCCAGCGCGGCCGCCGCGAACGCCGCGATCAGCCGTCGCGGTTTCCGGAATCCGAATCGCAAGTATGCCGGCACTTGGTTGCATCGCCTCCTTCTCGTGATCTCTGCGCCATCCGGCCGTCCAGACGCCGTTAAACGCAGCTTCTGTCAGGATGACGCCCGCCCCATCGTATCCAGGCATTGTTAAGACCGCGTGCGGCCCGTGTTAGCAGACGGTTAAGTCTCGCCGGGTGCGCCTGCGCGGCCCCCATTAAACCTTCTTGTGCTTGCCTTAACCCACCGATCACCGACGGTTAACGAAGCCGAGGTAGCGTGAAGGGCAGGAGGTGTCTCCATGAAGCAGCGGATCCTGCTCGTCGATGACGAGCACGCCATCGTCGAGTCGCTCGGCTACGCCCTGGAGCGCGAAGGATACGAGGTGCTCGAAGCCGCCGACGGCAGTCAGGCGCTCGACCTGGCACGGACGGCGCCCCCGGATCTCGTGCTGCTCGACGTGATGCTGCCTGGGATGAGCGGCTTCGAGGTCTGCCGGATCCTGCGACAGGAGTCGCGCGTCCCGATCTTGATGATCACGGCGAGGGCCGACGAGCCCGATCGGATCGTGGGGCTCGACCTCGGCGCGGACGATTACGTCACCAAGCCGTTCAGCGTCCGCGAGGTGCTGGCCCGTGTCCGAGCCGCGCTGCGGCGCACCCAGGCGGTGCCGGCGCGCGATGAGGTGCTGCGGGTCGGCGAGATCGTGCTCGACGTCGCGCGGCACGTGGTCCGCGTGGGCGAACAGCCGGTTGTCCTCCCGCCCCGGCAGTTCGACCTGCTCCGCGCTTTCCTGTCCAACCCGGGGCGCGTGCTGACGCGGGCGCTGTTGCTGCAGCAAGTGTGGGGGTACGAATACGACGGCGACGACCGCACCGTCGACGTCCACGTGCGCTGGCTGCGCCGCAAGCTGCAGGAAGCCGGCGCTGTGACGTCGATCGAGACCATCCGCGGCGTCGGCTATAAGCTGGACGGGTAGCGATGCGGCTCCGGCGCGGCCTTACGCTCGCGCTGGCGCTGCAGGCCGCCGCGACGCTGCTCGCGGCGGGCGCCGCCCTGGCGATCGCCGGCGGGTGGGGCGATGCGGCGCTGCGCGCGACCGGCGCGGCCGCCGTCGCGGCGCTGGGGTTGGCGTGGGGCCTCGGCGGCCGTGTGGCGTCCGCGCTGACCGAGCCGCTCAGAGAACTGTCGGATGCGGCCCGCGACGGGGCGGACGGCCGCATGCGCGCGGTCCGCTGCGAATCGTTCGCGGAAGTGCGCGAGACGATCGCGGAGTTCAACGCCATGGTCGCCCGGGCGGATCGCACGATCACCGACCTCGACCGCGGCAAGAGCACGCTCGAGGCCGTGCTCGCCCACATGAGCGACGGCCTGCTCATCCTCGATCCGGACGGTGTGCTCGTGCTCGTCAACCCCGCCGTGGAACGCATCCTGGGGGTGTCGGCCGCGACGGCGATCGGCCACAGCCTCATCGAGGTCGTGCACCACTTCGAGCTGGACGCCCTGGTGCGGCAGGCGATCCGGGAGCACGTGCCCGTGACGCGGGAGTTGAAGCTGCACCAGCCGGAGCACCGGGTGCTGCGCGTGCAGGCCAATCCCGTGCGCGGGCGCCGGGGGGAGTTCTTGGGCATCGTGGTCGCGGCCCAGGATGTGACCGACCTGCGCCGCACGGATCTCATCCGGCAGGAGTTCATCGCCAACGTGTCTCACGAGCTGCGCACACCCCTGGCATCGCTGCGCGCCCTTGCCGAGACGCTGCGCGACGGCGCCGCCCGCGATCCCGAGGCCGGTCCGCGGTTTCTCGGGCGGATCGTTTCCGAGATCGACCGGCTTGCGCTCCTCGTCAACGACCTGCTCGACCTGTCGGCGATCGAGAGCGGCAGCGCCAAGCTCGAAATGGCGCCCGTGTCGATGGGCGAGGTCGCCCGGGAAGTGGCGGCAAAGTTCCGGCCGGTGGCGGAGCGCCGCGGCATCATGCTCCGAGTGGATGATCTCGACGAGGTTCCGGAAGCCTGGGGCGACGAGGCGCGCCTGGTGCAGGCCGTCGTCAACCTGGTGGACAACGCGCTCAAGTATACGCCGGCCGGCGGCGCCGTGCGCATCTCCGGCCGCGCCGCGCGGGAACTCGTCGCGCTATCGGTCGCCGATACCGGGCTCGGGATCGCCGCAGAACACCTTCCGCGCATCTTCGAGCGCTTTTACCGTGTGGATCGCTCACGCTCCCGGGCCCTCGGCGGCACGGGCCTTGGGCTCAGCATCGTCAAGCACATCGCCACGTCCCACGGCGGCCGTGTGGAGGTGCATAGCGTGGAAGGGCGCGGCAGCGAGTTCACGCTTCTCATTCCACGGGCGCCCGAACAGGTGGTCGCAGCCCGGTGACCGGCATGTGTGACGGCATTTTTGTCCGTCGTTTAACGCATGCTTGCCCGGCGCCGCGGCTCAGGGTTAACACGGCGCGCATAGGCTGGCGTCACCGTGTCGTGACGTGCATGGTTGCGCCGTGCGTCGAAGGCGGAGGACACGTGGGGCGGATCGCCTGCGCCCGGCGTAGAGCGTGGGAGGGTACACGATGCGCGTCAACGCCGATCTCCCCGATGTCGTCGTACACGACAACGAGGAGATCCCGATGCTGTGGCCGGCTTCTATGACGGCGGATGTCAAGGCCGCGCTCATCGTGCTCGTATGCCTGGCGGCGGTGGTCGGCGCCGCGATCGTGTTCGTTCGCGTCGTCGGCTTCTAGCGCGTTAACGTTCCCTTCATTGAGCGTTAACACGGAGCTCACGGCCGATTAACCGCCGGATCGTACCCTCAATGGGAGGAGTGATCGCGTCGTGACGACCAAAGCCGTGGCGCGCCTGCACGGGAGCGCCGCAGGGGGATCATATGCCGCATGATCGTGCCGCGACGCCGGCCGCTGGCGGCCCGCCGGGAGGGCTCTCGCTTGCCGCCGCCGGGCTCCGGAGTTCGCGAGGCGCCGACGACACGTTTCGCGTGGTGCTCGGCGCGTTCGCGCTGCTCGTCATCGTCCTCGTGTTCGGCATCGGGTTCTCGCTCGCCATGGCGTCGGGCCCGTCGCTGCAGAAGTTTGGGCTCTCGTTTCTCTGGACGTCGAAATGGGACCCGGTCCACGATACGTTCGGCGCGCTGCCGTTTATCTACGGGACGCTCGTGACATCGGCGCTGGCGTTGCTGATCGGCGTGCCGGTCAGCCTCGGGGTCGCCATCTACCTCGCCGAGATGTCGGCCCGCGGATCGGCCGTCGTCCTGTCGTTCATCATCGAGTTGCTCGCGGCGATCCCGAGCGTGATCCTGGGCCTGTGGGGCATCTTCGTGCTCATCCCCTGGGTGCGGGGCAGCGTCGAACCGGCCCTCGGCCGGGCGCTCGGCTGGACCCCGTTGTTCAGCGGGCCGGCCTACGGGATCGGGATGCTGGCGGCGGGCATCATTCTGGCGATCATGGTCATCCCGATCATCTCGTCGGTCGCCCGCGACGTCATGCTCGCGGTGCCACAGGACCAGCGTGAGGCGATGTACGCGCTCGGCGCGACGCGCTGGGAGATGATTCGCGGCGCGGTGCTCCCGTACGGCCGCGCCGGTATCATCGGCGCGGTGATCCTCGGCCTGGGCCGCGCGCTCGGCGAGACCATGGCGGTGACGATGGTGATCGGCAACCGGCCGCAGATCGTCGCGTCGCTGTTCCAGCCGGGATACACGATCGCCGCGGCGCTGGCGAATGAATTCTCGGAAGCGTCATCGAGCCTGTACCTGTCCGCGCTGATCGAGATGGCGCTGGTCCTGTTCGTCATGTCCCTGCTCGTCAACGCGGCGGCGCGCCGGCTCGTATCGCGCGTCACCTCGTCGGTGATCGCGCCATGAGCGTGGCGACGATCTCCTCCGACCATGTCCGCCGCCGGCGTCTGACCGACCGTGCCATGACCTGGATGTGCCTGGCCGCGCTCCTCGTGGCGATCGCTCCGCTCGCGAGCGTGCTCGGGTACGTGACGCTGCGGGGCGCGTCATCGGTCACGTGGGACTTCTTCACGCACCTGCCCGCGCCGGTTGGCGAGCCGGGCGGCGGCATGGTGAACGCGATCGCGGGGACGCTCCTCGTGGTGGCGCTCGGCTCGTGCATCGGCATCCCGATCGGCATTCTGGGCGGCCTGTATTTGTCAGAAGTGGGCGGCGGACGCTTCGGGTGGTGGGTGCGGTTCACCGCGGACGTCCTCAACGGCATTCCGAGCATCGTGATCGGCGTCTTCATCTACGCGCTGATCGTCGTGCCGACGCGCCACTTCTCCGGGTTCGCCGGCGGCGTCGCGCTCGGGGTCATGATGATTCCGCTCGTGATCCGCACGACCGAGGAGATGGTGCGGCTCGTGCCCGCGTCGCTCCGCGAGGCATCGTACGCGCTCGGGATTCCGTGGTGGGTGACCATGCTGCGGATCACCCTGCGGACCGCGACCGCGGGCGTGCTCACCGGCATCATGCTGGCCGTGGCCCGCGTGCTCGGGGAGACGGCCCCGCTCCTGTTCACCGCGTTCAACAACCCGTACTGGTCGCTGCGGCTCGATCAGCCGATCGCGACCATGACCGTGCAGCTCTACAACTACGCGATCGCGCCGTACGACGACTGGCACCGTCAGGCGTGGGCGGCGGCGCTCGTGCTCATGACGCTGACGCTGGTGCTCAACGTGGCGGCCAAGACCGCCGGGCGCCGGCGGTTTGCCAACGGGAGGTAGATCGAATGGACGTGCCCAGCGCAATCGTGGACCGCGCGCTCGCGGGGCTGGCCGGCGCGCGCGCCGTCGAGGGCGTCTCCACGGAGCGGGTGACGGTCCGCGACCTGCACGCGTACTTTGGCGGGACGCACGCCGTCAAGGGCCTCTCGATGAGCGTCCCGACGAATCGGATCACCGCGATTATCGGACCGTCCGGGTGCGGCAAGTCCACGTTTCTCCGGTGCCTGAACCGCATGCACGAGGTCGTGCCGGGGGCGCGCATGACGGGCAGCGTGCTTCTCGACGGCGAGGACATCTACGGGGCCGCGGTGGACCCCGTGGCGGTACGGCGCCGGATCGGGATGGTGTTTCAGCGGCCCAACCCGTTTCCCACGATGTCGATCTACGACAACGTCGTGGCAGGGTTGCGGCTCGCCGGCGTGCGTGATCGGCGGCGGCTCATGGACGTAGCCGAACGGAGTCTCCGGCAGGCCGCCCTCTGGGACGAGGTGAAGGATGCGCTCGGTAAGCCGGGGACTAGCCTGTCCGGGGGCCAGCAGCAGCGGCTCTGCATCGCCCGGGCCCTCGCCGTCGAGCCGGAAGTGCTGCTGATGGATGAACCCGCGTCCGCGCTCGACCCGGTCTCGACCCTGAAGATCGAGGAGCTCGCGCGTACGCTGCGGGAGACGCTCACGGTCGTCATCGTGACGCACAACATGCAGCAGGCAGCCCGGGCCTCCGACGTCACCGCGTTCATGCTCGCGGGGGAGCTGGTAGAGTCCGGGCCGACGTCGGAGATCTTCACACGGCCGCGCGACCGCCGCACGGAAGACTACGTTACCGGCCGGTTCGGCTAGCGCGGGCATCGGCCGGGGCGAGTCGCCGGGGGTTTCGCCGTGCTACGCTCAGCGCTCATCCGTAGGAAACTCGGTGTGTTCGGCGAACAAGAGCCGGATGCCCACGCGGGATGCCTTTGATCGCGATCTCCGGCAACTGAGCGACGATCTCCTGCGCCTCGGGACGCTGGCCGAGGATCAGGTGCGCCGTGCCGTCGAGGCGTTGCGCTCGCGGAGCGTCGAGCTGGCCGAGGAGATCATCACGTCCGACAACGCCGTCGATCAGCTCCATCTCGAGCTCGAGGACCGTTGTATGCGGCTCATGGCGACGCAGCAACCCATGGCGAAGGACCTGCGCACCATCGCCGCGATCTGGGCGATGACCATCGACCTCGAGCGCATCGGCGACCACGCCGAGGACATCGCGCGCATCGTGCGGCGAATGGCGCCGGAGCCGCCGCTCAAACCGCTCATCGACATCCCGCGCATGGCGGATTTGATGCGTGCGATGCTGCGCGACGGCCTGGACGCGTTCGTGCGCCGCGACACGGCGCTCGCCGAACGCATGGCCGCGGCCGACGACACCGTGGATCACCTCTACAGTCAGGTGTTCCGGGAGCTGCTCACCGATATGATCGAGGATCCCAAGCGTATCCAGCGGGCGACGCATTTGCTCATGGTCGCGCAGGCGCTGGAGCGGATGGCGGACCACGCCACCAACATCGCCGAGCGCGTGATCTACATGGTGACGGGCACGCTGCGGGAACTCAACGTCTGACGCCGCCGGCCGCCCCACGGCGGGGGGCGGCCCGCGCTACCGAAACCAGCCCGCGCTCGTGCCCACGAGCAAGGCGGCGCCCAGGACGACCCGGTACCAGGCAAACACCCAGCTCGTGTGCCGTTCGAGATACCGCAGGAGTCCCCAGATCGCGGCGTACGACGCCGCGCTCCCGGAGAGCACCCCGATCGCGAGCAGCATCCACCCGTGCCGGCTCAGCCCCGCCTTGCGCAGCGTCCACAGCTCGAACAGCCCCGCCAGCACGATCGCCGGGACGCCGAGCAGAAACGAAAACCGGGCGGCCGTCGCGCGCTCCATACCGAGCCCCAGGCCCGCCGTCAGCGTCGAGCCCGACCGGGACACGCCGGGGATGAGCGCAAACGCCTGGGCGATCCCGACGTACAGGCAATCCCGCAGCGTGAGGCGGTTCCACTCCCGCTTCCCTTCCGATCCGCGCTGGCCGTAGAGCTCGGCCAGCGCGAGCAATACACCCATCAGCACACATGCCCAGGCCACGACGGCCAGGCCGCGAAGCGGAGAGTTGCACGCGTTCAGCGTCTTGCGCAGCGCCAGCCCGGCGATGCCGATCGGGATCGTCCCGATGATGATCCCGGCGGTGATGCGCAGCGAGTGGTCCCGCGGCTCGCCGCGCCGGAGCGCGGCGAGCGCTTCCCCGGAGATCGCCACGATGTCCTTCCCAAAGAACGCGACGACGGCGAGCAGGCTCGCGAGCTGCATCGCGGCGGAAAACGCGGCGCCCGGATCCGGCCACCCGAACAGCGCCGGCACGATCCGGAGGTGCGCCGTGCTGCTGATGGGGAGCAGTTCCGTGATGCCCTGCACGATGCCCAACACGATCATCTTCCACACGCCGAGCTGCGCGAAGCTCAGGTTGATCGAAGCGCCGTCGCAGGGCGACGTGCCGGGTGTCATGGGCGCGCAGCCCCGCGCGCCATGGAACGCCGCATCCGTTCCTCCGCGGGCCGGAGTGCCGTCATCCGATGGGGTGACGAGCGTGGTGCCCGTGCAAAGTTTAGCACATGCCCGGCGCGCTAGCCGCCGCCGATCTCGGCCTTGAGGTGCCGCCAGGCCTCGCGGGCCTCCTCGATCGATCCCTCGTCCTCGATCGTCGAGACGTCGCCGGGATCCCGTCCCAGGACGATCGCGCGGAGCACCCGGCGCATGATCTTTCCGCTGCGCGTCTTCGGCACGAGGCGGACGAAGTTCAGCTCGGCGATGACGGCGACGGGTCCGAGCTCGGCGCGCGCCGTCGCCAGGATCTCGCCGCGCAGCGTCTCCGACGGATCGTGGCCGATCTTGAGGACGACAAACGCGGCGATCACCTCGCCCCGCACCGGATCGGGCCGGCCGGTGACGGCCGCCTCCGCGACGGCCGGGTGCTTGAGCAGCGCCGTCTCCACCTCGATCGTCCCGATGCGGTGCGCGGAGATCTTGATGATCTCGTCCGCGCGGCCGGCGAACCACACGTACCCGTCCTCGTCCATGTGGGCGGAGTCGCCCGTAGAGTAGACTCCCGGGATCCGTTGCCAGTAGTCGCGGGCGTAGCGGTCGGGCTCATTCCACAGCGTCTGGATGAGCCCGGGGAACGGCCGGCGGAGCACCATCGTGCCCTTCTCGCCGGGCCCGCACGGCGTGCCGTCGGGCGCAACCACGGCGGCCTCGATGCCCGGCAGGGCCACCCCGGCCGAGCCGGGCTTGATCGGCAGCATGGACAGCCCGTACGGGTTGCCGAACACCGGCCCGCCCGTCTCCGTCTGCCACATGTGATCCAGCACCGGGACGCGGTCGCGGAGCAGGCCCTTTTGGAGCCACTCCCACGCCGGCGCGTTCAACACCTCGCCGGCGCACACGACGCGCTCGAGGGCGGAGAGGTCATACGGGCCCGCCGGCGCTTCGCCGTAGCGCATGAGCATCCGGACGGCGGTCGGCGACGTGAAGATCCCAGTGACGCCGTACTCCTCCGCGATCCGCCACGGCGTTTCCGGGCCCGGGTGATCGATCGCCCCCTCGTAGGCAACCGTCGTGCAGCCGACGAGGAGCGGCGCGTACACGATGTAGCTGTGCCCAACCACCCATCCGATGTCGGACGTCGACCACCACACATCCTGTGGCCGGAGCCCGTAGCACCAGCGCGCCATGCTGTGGACGTGCACCTGGTAGCCGCCGTGGACGTGCACGGTCAGCTTCGGCGTCGCCGTCGTGCCGGAGGTGGCCAGGATGTAGGCGGGTTCATTGGCCTCCATCTGTACCCAGGCGCCGCTGTGACCCGAGGCCCGGGCGAGGAACTCCGGCCACAACATGTCGCGATCGCGCCGAACCGGCGGGGGATCCGCGGCCCGCGGCAGCACGACGACGCGCTCCACGCACCCGCCCGCGGCATCGGCGGCGCTGTCGACGATGCCCTTGAGCGGGACCTCCCGTCCCTTCCGGAACGTGGCGTCGGCGGCGAAGAGGACCCGTGAGCCGCTCGCACGGATGCGGTCCGCCAGCGCGCCCGCGCCGAACCCGGCGTAGACGACCGAGTGAATGGCCCCGATGCGCACGGCCGCGAGCATCAGCACGATCGCCTCGGGACAGGTCGGCATGTAGATCGTCACCCGGTCGCCCTTCCCGATGCCCATGCCCTGGAGCGCCGCCGCGGCGCGCATCACCTCACGGCGCAACTGCGCGTAGGTGTACACTTGCCGCTCGCCCCGCTCGTTCGCGTAGACGAGGGCGGCGTGGCCGGCCCGGCCGTGGGCCACGTGATGGTCCAGGCAGTTGAACGACAGGTTCGTGAGGCCGCCCCGGTACCACCGGAACGTCGGGAACGTCCACTCAAACACGCGATCCCATGCGCGGAACCACGGCAGCTGCTCGGCGGCCCGGCCCCAGAACCCTTCGAGATCGTCCCGGGCCTCGCGCTGCCAGCGACTGACGATCGGATTGACGACCTCCATGTCGCCTCCCGGAGCCCGTTGCGCCGGTGCGCGGCGCGCCCGGCCCGCGCTTAGGGTACTTGGGCCGGTCGCGGTTTCCCTCCCGGCTGCGCGGGTCCGTCACGCGGATCGGGCGATCGTCAGGCTGTGCGGTCCGCCGGGACCCGGCGCGATGCAGCGCCGGCTGAACTGTCTCTGAGGGATAGCCGAGCGACTAACCTCCCCGTCCCCTGGGCACACAACGGGCAGTGAGGCGGTGCGCCGGGGGACCGGGGGATGGCCACGACGATTCCTGCTCGGACAGCGTTCATGTTCTACTACGCCGCGAACTCCACCATCAGCGCCCCGGACGCCGTTCGGGAGTGGTTTTCGACCAGTCAAAAGCTGAAGCCCCACGGCCACGTCCGGGTCAAGGGCCGTTGGGGCGATGTCTATCAGGTGGGCAAGCTCATGCACGAGATCGACCACACCTGGCCGCCGGCCGTCCATGACTGGCTGCGAACGCGCAGCGGCATGCCGGAGGCGCTGGTGGTCGTGTGGACGCCCGAAGGGTAGCGTCTGCGCACAACGCCATCACGATTCATAACCTTTCGTTAACAGTATCTTTGCCCTCGGTTTTGGTTCGTATCTTGCCCGGTTAAACACTGGCGGATAGAGTTTGAGCCGGAGGGATGAAAACGCTCGTGTGGACGGCCATGGAGACGGCTCACAACGGACCTGTGCTCGAGTCGGGACGGACGCCGCACACTCGCAGCATCTCCGGGAGACGCGACGATGAAACGGATCGACCTGCATACCCACGCCAAGCTCTCGAAGTCCTTTCCGTTCGCTCCCCGCGCGGTGTGGCAGCACATCGCGCAGGCGAAGCGCCTGGGGCTCGACGGCGTCGCCCTGGTGGAGCACTTTCATGCCGCGGACTACTGGCGCATCCACGAAGCACTCCGGCGCGAGTTCCGCTACAGCGATGCGGACGGCGTCTACGAGGGGCCCGATGGGTTCCGGCTCCTCAGCGGCGCCGAGCTCAGCATCCTGGAGGGGTGCGACCTGATCGTGCTGGGCACCGTGAGACAGCTTGAGGCGCTCGACGCCACGCTCGCCCGTCCTGCCACGGCCGGCTACAGGGCGCCGTTCGACGAGGCGATTGCCGCGGTGCGGCACGCCGGGGGGTTCGTGGCGGGGGCGCACATGTTTCGGCCGGGCAAGGAGCTGGCGAAGGTCGGCCTGCCGCGGCTGGCCGCCCTCGACGCGCTCGAGTTGAACGGCAAGGATTTCACCATGGACGATCGAGTGGGCGCCGAGGCGACGCGGCTCGGTCTGCCTATCATGGGCGGCAGCGACGCGCATTTCTGGGCGCAGGTAGGGATCAAGACGACGGTGCTGCCGATCGACGAGATCACGCAGGCGTCCGTGACATCGGCGATTCGCGACGGTCTCGCATCCGTCGCGAGCCAGCCGTACGGTCCCCTGGCCGTCCAGATCAGCGGCGCGTACAAGCGGATCGCAAAGACGCAGCGCGAGCGGGCCGCCCTGCCGGGGGGGCATGCCCGTTCGTCCCGCCGCGCCGCCGCTGGCTTCTCCGGGGCGGCCGGTCAGACGCGATAGCAAGAGATGCGATCGAGCGGCCCTCGCGGCCGCCGGTGCCATGCGGCGCATAGGCGACGGCGGTAGGCGAGGGTGGGCGTACCCCGAGCCCCAAGACGCATCCGGGAGAGTGACCGCATGGCGAGACCGCTCAAGGCGACGGTAGCGATGCCGTGTGTGGAGGCCGCCGGATTGATGAATCAGCTCTCGTTGGGACTGATGCACGGCACGGTCGTTATCCGCTCGAGCGAGGAACGACACGCCTATCGCCTCGGACAGGTAATTCGCCTGGAGATTCGCGCCGAAGAAGACGGTACCGGCGGGGCCATGCACATCGGGCTCCACTGGCGCGTCCCGCTGAGCGTCACGACCTCGTCCTGACAGCCGGCGTCGAGGCGCGCCCAAAGGGGGAGGCATATGGCCAAGCGCGAGGACAAAGGCGGCACGTTCGAGTTTTCGGCCACGCTCGGGGCGTCCCAGGTAGCGGACTACCTCGTGAGGATCGCGGACGGGTTGCGGCGCGGCGTCATCGGCTTCACGGCCGGGGAGCGCGGCGTCCGGCTCGAGCCGACCGCGATGCTCGCATTCGAGATCGAGGCCGAGGGTAAGCCCGAGAAGTCGGCGGGCAGCATCGCCATGGAGCTCTCGTGGAAACCGGAGTACGCCTCGGCGGCGGAGGCCCTCGAGATCACCGTCGATCCCAGGGACGAAGGGGGCCGGCAGTCCGCGGGCGCATCGGCGCCGCAGTAACCGTCCAAGGTCCCGCGCATTTCGACGAGACGAACCGCCCGTGGACCGGCCGCACACCGTACGCATCCGGCCGGTGACGGCCGAGGATGCCCGGAAAGGCCATCATGGCCACCGATAGCCTGCTGACCGGCGTGCGGGGCGAGGTCACCAAGCTCGGGCGGCTGGCGGTCGACCAGCTCGAACGGGCGTTGCGGTGCTACGCGCGCCGCGATTTGGCGCTGGCCGAGGAGATCATCGAGCGCGACGACGCGGTCGACCATCTCAACGTGGAGCTCGAGGAACGATGCTTCGCCCTCGCCGCGACGGGCGGTTTGTCCGCGGACGGGCTCCGTGCCGTTCGCGCCACCGTGAAGATCGCGCTCAACCTCGAGCGGATCGGCGACGCGGGGACGCACATCGCGAAGCGTGTCCGGCTGCTGGTCCGCGAAGCGATTCCCCGCATCGAGTTTACCTTTGACGAGCTCGAGCGGTGCGCGGTGACCGCGGTCGCGGAGGTGGTCGACGCGTTCAACGCCCGCGACCTGGAGAAGGCCCGCGGCGCCTGCCTGCGCGAGTCGGAGCTGGACAGGCACTACGTCCGCTATCTCGGCGAGGCGCGCCGGCGCATTCAGACCGACCCCGCCGCCGTCCCGTACGTGCTGCACTGTTTGGCGGTCATGAAGTATCTGGAAAAGGTGGCCGACTACGCGCTCAATATCGGCGAGCAGGTGATCTTCCTGCTGACCCGTCGTCGCTTGAAGTTCTCCCAGTATCAGCAGCTCGACCTGCTGCTTCCCGAGGGCACGCGGCCCGACGTGGAGTTTCGCCCGTACTGGGACGGGGTGAGCGGCGCGGTGGTGGCGCGGATCTCCGGCCGCGAGGGCGACGTACTCTACAAGGAGGGAACCCGGCGCAAGATCCAGGAGGAGACCGAAAAGCTCCGGGCGTGGGAGCAGATCGCCGGCGGGCTCACGCCCCGCATTCTTGGATCGGTCACGGTCGGGGACCGGCAGGCGCTGCTGCGCGAGTTCGTCGACAGCGCGCTCCTCTCCGAGCTGTACCTGTCCGATGCCCCGCGCGACGCCAAGCTGCGTGCGACCGAGCGCGTGCTTGCGGCCGTGCGCCAGGTGTGGGACAGCACGCTTGTCCGGACGCCCCCCGCCGTCGATTACGTCGCGCAGATCCTGCGCCGCCTGCCGGAGGCGTTTGCGCTGCACCCCGAGCTGCGGCCCTACCTGGAGTGGCAGATCGCGCTGCCGGACGGCCCCGCGTCGTTCGCCGACCTGCTGCGGCGCGCGGAGGCCGTGGAGCCGACCCTCGTACCGCCGTTCTCCGTCTGGCTCCACGGCGACTTCAACGCCAACAACGTACTCTACAACGAGCGGACGGGACAGATCAAGTTCATCGACGTGCATCGCTCGCGGCTCGGCGACTACCTCCAGGACGTGAGCGTGTTTGTGCTCTCCATGGAGCGCCGGCCCGACCTCGCCCCGGCGGTCCGGGAGGACGTCGCGGCGATCGATGCGGCCGTCGAACGGTTCGCCCGGGAGTTCGGCGCCGCGCACGGCGACCGCGCATTCGAGCGCCGGCTGCTCCTCAGCATCGCGCGGTCGTGCGTGACGTCCGTGCGGGTCGTCATCGACCCCGACCATGCCGAGGGCTTGCTGCGGCGGGGTGTGGCGTTGCTGCAGCAGGCGGTGGCCGCGTCGTGACGCTGCGGGTCGGCGTCGCCGGCATTCCGGGGGCGTGGTCCACCGAGCATCTCAGGCAGGCCCTGGAGCAGTGCGGCTGCGAGACGCTCGTGTTTTCGGCCGCGGACTGCGCCGTCGAGCTGCCGGGTGGCGCGGTGCGGCATGCGGGCGTCGATCTCGGCGACCTCGATGCGGTGGTCGTCAAGAAGCTGGGCTCCACGACGGATCCGATGGCGCCGAGCCGGGTGCACCTGCTGATCCAGCTCGAGGCGCGCGGCGTTCGCGTCTTCAGCCCGGCGCCGGCGGTCGCGGAGGTCCAGGACCGTTACCGCATGACGGAGCGCCTGAGCGAGGCGGGCATCCCGCTGCCCCGGACGATCGTGACGGAGAGTGTCGCGGAGGCGGCGGCGGCGATCCGGCGGTGGGGCCGTGCGGTCGTCAAGCCGCTGTTCACGTCCAAGGGAAGCGGCATGTTGATGCTCGCCGGCGGAGCGCCCCTCCGCCTGGCGCTCCGGCGCTGGCAGCGGCAGTGGCGCATGCCCTTTTACGTCCAGGAGTACGTGCCGCACGCCGGCCGGGATATCGGCGTGGTCGTCCTGGCCCGCGAGGTGCTCGGGGCGTACTACCGCGTGGCGCGCACCGATGCCTGGCTGACGACCACCGCGGCCGGCGGCCATTACGAACCGTGTCCGGTCACCCCGGCGATGCGGGACTTCGCCGTTCGGGCGGCCGCCGTGTTCGGGTTGACGTTCACGTGCGTGGATCTGGTGGAAGGGCCGCACGGCTATCTCGCGTACGAGGTGAGCGCGTTCGGCGGCTTCGGCGGCTTGTGGCGCACGCAGGGCATCGACGCCGCGCAGCGTTACGCCGAGCACGTCGTCCGCACGCTCCGGGAACGGACGCCCGATGAGCGAACTGGCATCGATCATCCGCGCGTACCGGCCTAGCGCGACCATCGCGCTGGACATTGCCGGGATCCCGCTGCGCGTGCACACCAATGCACCCGCCGTGCATGAACGCCTGTGCCGGTATTTCGACGCCTACGTCGGCGCGGATGGCGGTGAGCCTGCCGCCGAGGTGTTTCTGTTCTGCGGAACGCCCGTGTACGACGAGGCCCGGATGCGGGACGTGCCCCGCCGCTCCCGCGCCGACCGCGTGAAGGAGGCGTTCTACGACGCCGGCGACGCTCGGGTCGTCCTCAAGCGCCGGACCGGCGTGGTCGTCTACGTCGCGGAACGGAGCCTCTACGTCGTCGGAGACGTGGAGACCAACTTCAACCAGGCCGTCAACATGGTGATGATGGCCCTGGCCAAGACGCTGGTGCACCGCGGCTACATCGTGCTGCACGCCTCCGCCATCCTCGGCGACGCGGGGGGCATCGCGTTTGCCTCGTCGTCCGGAACGGGCAAGTCGACGCTCGCGCTCATGTTGCTCGAGCGGCATCATCACCTGGTGAGCAACGATCGTCTCTTCCTGCGGCCGTCGCCGGACGGCGCCGAGATGGTGGGCATCCCAAAGCAGCCGCGCGTCAATCCCGGGACGCTCCTCCGCGTGCCCCGGCTCACCCGCCTGTTGCCGGCGGACGAGGTGACTCGTTACCGGCCGATGCCGCCCGAACGGTTGTGGCGCCTCGAACGCAAGCGAGACGTCGACGTAGAGGCCATCTACGGGCCGGGTACCGTCCGGCTTCGAGGCACGCTGCGCGCCGTCTTTCTGCTCCGCTGGAGCCTCGACAGCCGGGGGTGGAGCGTGCACACGATCCCGCAGGCGGAGCGCGCCGCGGCGCTCGGGCAGGTGGTCAAGGGGCTCGGCGTCTACGACCTTCGCCCGCCCGATCCCGCGGTGGTGGAATCCACCCTGGCCGCGGTGTGCGAGCGGATTTCGGTCTACGAGGTCTCGGGCCGCGCGGACCTGGACCGGCTCGCGTCGCTCGTGCTCGCCGGCCCGGCGCTGTCTCCGGCGGCCGGCCCTTGACCGCGCCGTCCGTGGCCGCGGGCCCCGGCGGCCCGGGCGAGGCGCCCCTGGGTCGGGCCGGGGAGCTTGTCATGCTCCCGATGCCGGCGGTGCGCCGGGCCATTTGGGCGGCGGCGGCACGTACGCGTCGAGGCGGTCGACGAGCAACGCTGCGTCCTCCTCGATGACGAGTGCCGTGCGGTAGGCCTGGTCCAGGAATCCGTCCCCGACCATGCGATCGATCAGGGCGACGAGCGGCCCGAAGAAGCCGTCCACGTCGAGCAACCCCACCGGCTTGTGATGCAGCCCGAGCTGTCCCCAGGTCCACATCTCGAAGAATTCATCCAGGGTGCCGGATCCGCCGGGGAGCGCCACGAAGCCGTCGGCCAGCGCGGCCATCTCGGCTTTGCGCGCGTGCATCGACGCTACCACGCGCAGTTCGCGGAGGCCGGCGTGCGCGATCTCGCGATCCATGAGCGCCCGCGGGATGACGCCGATGACGTCGCCCCCGTTCTGGAGCGCGGCATCCGCCAGCGCGCCCATGAGACCGACCCGGCCGCCGCCGTAGACGAGGCCGATCCCCCGGGACGCGAGCAGGCGCCCGAGCGCCCGGGCGCCTTCACGATAGCATGCATCCCGTCCGGGGCTCGACGCACAGAAGACGCAGAGACGCCGCATACGCCGGTGTGATTCGGGGCGGGCGCGCGGCGATCCCCGTCCCCGCGCCGGAGGGAATCCTCGGCCCGAAGACGAACGACGGCTCCGGCATCTGAATGCCGCCCGCCGGTTCGGTTCGGACAACCCAAAGACGAGGCCGATTGCCGTGACGACCCGCTTTGAGCCGCCCGACGCATTTCAGTCGCCGCGATTCGCGCAACTGCCGACGTTCATGCGGCTGCCGTACGTCCGCGATCTCGAGGGCCTGGACGTGGCGATCGTCGGGGTCCCGTTCGACGGGGGCACCAGCTACCGCTCGGGCGCCCGCTTCGGGCCGCGGGAGATCCGTGTGCATTCCGCCCTGATTCGCCCGTATCACCCCGTGCTGCGGGCATCGCCGTTCGCCGCTCTCAGGATTGCGGACTGCGGCGACGTGGATACCAATCCCATGGACATCCTGGACACGTACGGGCGGATCGAGCGGGCCGTGGGCGCGATCCTTGCGGCCGGCGCCGTGCCGGCGTGCATCGGCGGCGATCACTCCATCTCGCTCGCCATCCTGCGCGCGGTCGCGCGCGCGCACGGTCCGGTCGCGTTCGTGCACTTCGACAGCCACCAGGACATGTGGGACGAGTATTTCGGCAACCGGTACTTCCACGGGACGCCGTTCCGGCGCGCGCTGGAGGAAGGTCTCTACGATCCCAAGGCGACGGTGCAGCTCGGCATCCGCGGTCCGGTGTACGGCCCGGAAGACTTCGCGTTCGGCGAGACGCACGGGGTGACCGTGGTGCGGGCCGAAGAGCTCCACCGGCGCGGCACCGGCGCGGCGCTCGAGCCCGTCCGGCGGCTGGCCGGGCGCAAGGTGTACGTGTCGTTCGATATCGACGCGGTGGACCCCGCGTTCGCGCCCGGCACGGGCACGCCGGAGGTCGGCGGCCTCACGAGCGCGCAGGCGCTCGAGCTGCTGCGCGGGCTCGCGGGGCTCGACATCGTCGCGTTCGACCTGGTCGAGGTCGCGCCGCCGTACGACCATGCCGGCCTCACCGCGATGCTGGCCGCCAACGTGCTGTTCGAGCTGCTCTCGGTCGTCTCGCTCCGCGCGCCGGCCCGCTAAAAGTCCCGTCCAGTCTCTACCTCACGGCGTCGACCGGCCCCGCGTCGCGCACTCGGGACTCGGGCGGCTCCCGACTACCATCGCCCCGAATCCACCATGCCGCGCTAGCGGTGTTCGCCCAGGTACGTCGCGATGTGCCGCCGCATCTGCGCGGCGAGGCGCTCGACGTTGCGCTCGAGGAGGGCCGCGCCCTCGGCCGCCGATGCCGCCCGCGGGTCCGCCTCGGCCGGCACGGTGAAATCAGGCGTGGGCCGGCCGTCGAACGCGGCGCCGTTGACGATCCCGTAGTCCCGATAGCGAAGCGGCGTCCCGGCCGGCGGCAGAGCGCTCAGGTCGACGCTCGCCGGCGCCGCCACCATCATGACGGACGTCTCCCCGCGCCCGGCGTGCCCCGGGTCGTGCTCGGGGGCGAGCGGCCCGGCGCCGCTGCGCTCGAAGACGACCCACGCGCGGGGCGGCTCGTTTTCCTCGGCCGCGACCCGGCGCAGCGCGCGCACGTGATTCGGCGCGCCGTGCCCGTTCACGATCACGACGAGCCGGTACTCGTTCTGCTTCAGGAGCCGCACGAGCTCCCGGATGATGACCGCGAACGCCCCTTCCTCGATGTAGAGGCTCCTCACGGGGTTCCCCGGGAAGTCCATCCCCACGACGCGTTCGTGTCCCTCGAGCCCCAGCGGGCGCAGGCCCTGCGGCCCGTCGGCGGCGCGCACGGTCTCGGAGCCGAGATGGTACGCGGGGAGCACAACGCCGCCAACGCGCCGCGCCACCTCGATGGCGACCCGGTGGGCGGCCATCGCGTCGGTCCCCATCGGCAGATGCGGACCGTGCCACTCGAGCGGCCCCACGGGGAGGTAGGCGACCGGGCAGGCCCGTCGCGCGGCGGCGATCTCGGGCGGCCGCATCAGCTCGAAGCGCACCTCGCGTGTCACAGGCGGTCCTCCATCCGGCGCCGGCGACCGGCGCCCGCGCGTTCCGGCCCGGGGCGGTCCGCCGCCGGTTCGGGATGCGCGGCGGACCGCGTCATGCTTCGCCGTAGGCGGCCGTGTTCGTGATGATCGGATGCCACCGCATCTCGACGTCGAGCGGGTACACGGGCCGGGTGACATAGCGGTACGGCAGGCGCGTCAGCTCCATGTCCGCGAAGCCGGGCGTGAGCGCCAGAATTTCCCGGCGCGCGATCTCGCGCAGCGGGGCCATGAGATACCCGAGCTTGATGACGATGAGCTTGTGCGCCAGGACGTCAATGCCGGCCTTCGCGAAGTCGTCCGGCCCGTGGTAGGTGTAGCGGCGGTCGGAGAGGATGACCCGGACGCCGTTCGCTCGCAGCGTCGCCAAGTTCACGTCCTCCGGCGCCGTGGCGCGGTGCAGGTGCTCGACCGTACCGGTCATCCTCACGGGCGCGCCGTGCACGGTGTCGAGCTTGCCGCC
Source organism: Bacillota bacterium (assembly GCA_021324255.1). Classification (GTDB taxonomy): domain Bacteria; phylum Sysuimicrobiota; class Sysuimicrobiia; order Sysuimicrobiales; family Segetimicrobiaceae; genus JAJPIA01. The sequence continues at coordinate 54,340 of JAJPJL010000003.1, read as the reverse complement.
GACGTCCACCGTCACCGTGCCACCGACGCCGCGCTGGAAGCAGGCGTGGGCGGCCGCCGGGTCGGGGAAGCCCGCCACGACGGCGTCCGGCACCCGCCGCGCCACCAGCCGCGCGAGCACGTGCGTGGAGTCTCCCGGCGCGCCGGCCGTGGGGTTGTCCCCGGAGTCGGCGATGAAGACCGGGCGCTCCTCGGCGCGGAGCGCAGCGTCGATGGCCTCGTCCGCGGACCGCGCGACCTGCTGATCGAACGTGAAGCGCTCCCGCTCGTCCCACATCCGTTGCGCGAGCCGCCGCGCCTGGCGGCGGGCCTCGGGCACGTGGTCCTCGTCCCGGGCCGTCACGAGCACGCTGGCGCCCGCGTGCCACGTGTCGGCCCAGCCGAAGCCGATGAGCACCTCCGCGTTCAGGATCCCCGGCAGGGCCTCGATCTCGCGCGCCATCGCGAGCAGGGACCGCATCGGCTCCACGGCCGTGGTGGCGCGTTCCCCCGGCAGCAACAGCGGCACCCGGATGAACACGGGCCGCGGCCGCCGGCCCGCGCGCACGCACTCGGCCAGGAGTCCCAGCGTGCGGTGCAGCGTTTCCGCCTGGTCCCGGTGCGGCGCGGTGCGGAAACACGCCCACGTGTCGGCCTTGTTCGCAAACTCCTCCGTGAGATTTGCGTGGGGGTCCAGCCGCACCGCGATCGGGATGTCGCGGCCCAGGGCGGCCCGCACCATGCGGACCTGGTCGGTCTCGCCGCTTCCGATATGCTCCACGAGCATCGCGCCGTGTAGGATGAGGCACACGCCGTCGAGCGGCCCCGCGTCGTGGAGCCGCTGGAGCATCTCGTCGCGGAGGTCCAGATACGCGCGTTCCTCGACCACGCCGGACGGACAGTGCGCCTGAGCCACGAGCAGCGGCACCGGCTCGATGTCAAGGGCGCGCGCCGCGTCGCCGAGCCCCCGGTACCCCAAGATCTCGGGGCCGCGCAGCACGCGGAAGTCCTCGAGCGCCTGGCTCACCGGCGAGAAGGTCAAGGCTTCGTGGCTGATCCCCGCGATCCCGATGCGCATCCGGATCCCTCCCGGTTCCGCGGCGGCTCCGGCCGCCGGCCTATTTGACCGCGCCGGCGCTCATGCCCTGGACGACCCAGCGTTGCAGGAACACGAAGATCGCGACGAGCGGCACGCTGGCGAGCGTCGACAGGGCCATGATCCCGTTCCAGTCCCGCACGTACTGCCCGAAGAAGGACGCGAGGCCCACGGTCAGCGTCTGCGACCGCGGGGTCTCGGTGAGCACGACGGCCAGGAGGTACTCGTTCCAGGCGCCGATAAAGATGAACGCCGCCACGCCGACGAGCCCCGGCACGGCGAGCGGGGCCACCACCTTACGCAGGCTCTGCACGCGCGTGCACCCGTCCACCATCGCGGCCTCGTCGAGTTCCTGCGGGATCGAATCGAGGTAGCCCTTGATCAGCCAGGTGGCGATGGGCAGCAAAAACGCCGTGTTGGCGACGATCAGGCCGGGCAGGGTGTCGTACAGGCCGACGACATGCGCCAGCCGAAAGTACGGGACGATCAGCGTCACGCGCGGCAACATCAGCACGCTCAGGATGCCGAGCAACATCGCCTGTCCTCCGGGCAGGCGAAACCGCGAGAACCCGTAGCCGGCCAGGGCGCCGAGCGTCAGGGACAGCACCAGCGCCCCGAGGGAGAGCACGATACTGTTGGCAAAGAAACGCTGATACGTCGGATCGTGCAGGATGCGCGCCATGTATTCGCCGGAGACCGTCTTGGGCACCAGGACCGGCGGATACGTTAGCACCTCCCGGATCGGACGCACGCTCGCGCTCACCATCCACGCCACGGGGACGAGGATCACCGCCGCCGCCACCGACGTGAGCCCCACGAGCCACACGTGGTGGCCGAGGGCGCGGGCCCGGCCGCGCGAGGAAGCGGTCACCACGACGGCTCTCCCCGCCGCGCCAGCGCGCGGAGGTAGGCCTGCGTGCCGAGCACGAGCAGCACCAGCATGATCGTGCTGGTCGCCGCGCCCCTGGTGAGGTTGCCGTCGAGGAGGGCGGTCCGGTACACGTAGAACGCGACGGTCTCGGTCGCCCGGCCGGGGCCGCCCTGCGTCAGCATGTTGACGAGGTCCACGTGCCCGAACGTCGTGATGAGATCGACGGTGGAGATCGCCACGAGCACCGTCCGCAGCTGCGGGAGCGTCACGGCGACGAACCGCTGCCACGGGCCGGCGCCGTCTACCTTCGCGGCGTCGTACAGTTCGGGGAGGATGTTTTGAAGGGCGCCGAGCAGCGCCACCATGTAGAACGGATAGCTCTTCCATGTATTGACGACGATAATCGCGCCGAGCGCCAGCCGGGCGTCGCCGAGCCAGGCAATGGGCTGGGGCCAGTGCAACACCCCGACCGCGAGGTAGTTGAACAGGCCGTACGGGTCGTACAGGAGGGACCACATCAACGCCGCCGCGGCCGTCGAAAACACCCACGGGAGGATGAGCGCCCCGCGCATCGTGTTGCGGACGCCGCGATGGAACCACGTCTCGTGGAGGAGGAGCGCGAAGCCCAGACCCACGGCGAGCTGCAGCACGACCGACGCCGCGGTGAAGATCGAGGTGTTCCACACGGCGTTCCAAAAGATCGGGTCGCGTAGCACCGCGGCGTAGTGCGCGGCGCCCACGAAGTGCCACCGCCCGGCCGTGACGTCCTGCAGCCCCATCGCCACCACGGTCGCGACCGGATAGACCGCGGTGAGGACGAGGTACAAGATCGCCGGCGCCACGAACAGGTATCCCGCGACGTACCCCGGCAGCCGCCGCGCGGTCCCCGCGGCCGGGCGGGGCCCGGCGTCCGCGGCCGTGCCCGCGCGCCGCGACCCCGGCGCCTCCGGGAGCGGCGGGCCGGCACGGCGGCCCAGGGCGCCCCCGGGGGACGCGGCCCACCGCTCCGGCGCGGCGTAACGGCGCGGGCGGTCCCTCACGGCGCGACCCCGGAGACTCCGGCGGCCCCCGGGACTACTTGGACTTCGCGATGGCCGATTGCCAGGCCGCCGCCGCCTGGTCCAGCGCCTCCTTGACGGGCGTCTTGCCGCTCACGGCGTTTTGGAACGTCGTCTTGAACAGGTCGAAGAGCGTCCCCGTGTCGGGGAGCGCCGGGAGCACGATGTTGGCGGCCGTGTCCTGGTTGGCAAACTGCGGGATGTACCGGAGCATCGGGTCCGTGCTGCCGTTGAGCGACGTCATCGCGGCGTGGGTCGCCCAGGGGAGGCTGATCGCCTTGGTCATGTTGACCGCGACCGTGGGAGAGTACAGATACTCCAAAAACTTCCACGCCGCGTCCTTGTTCTGCGACTTGGCGCTCATCCCCACGCCGCTGCAGCTCCACAGGTACCCGCCCGTCTTCGCGTGCCACGCCGGCGCGTACGCGAGCTTGATCTTCGGGTCGATCTGCTTGGACTTGGACCAGATGAACGGGCCGTCAATGATGCTCGCCACCTGCCCGCTCGCAATGTACTCGAGCATCCGCGCCTGATCCTCGCCGAACGATCCGGGCACGACGAGCCCCATCTGGTAGAAGTTCTTCCACCACGTCAACGCCGCGACGCCCTGCGGGGAGTTGAAGACCGCCCGGCCGCTGGCGTCGAGAAACTGGCCGCCTTCCTGCGCGAGCCGGAAGCCGAAGTACCGGGTGAGCGCGAAGCCGCCGTCGGCGAGCGGCATGCTCATGCCGTATTTGTTGGCGCCGGGATTGCGCAGCTTCTTCTCGACCTGGATGAACTCGTCCCAGTTCGTCGGGGGCCGGAGCCCGGCCGCCGCAAACTGATCGACGTTATACGCGAATTGGTACGGGATCATGTACAGGCAGAACGACAGCGTCCGGCCGTTGATCTTGCGCCGCGCGGTCGGGAGGAGGTTGTCCGCGAAGTCCTTGTGCTTCGCGAGCCACGGGTCCAGGTCTTCAACGTAGCCGAGCTTGTCGAGGCCGGGCAGCCAGCTGCCCTCCACGCCGAACAGGTCGTAGGTTTCACCGCCCGCCGCCGCGGCGTCCAGTTTGCCGGACATCTGAGGGTACGGCGTATCGACCACCGTGACCTTGATATCGGGGTTGGCTTTCTCGAACCCGGCGATGAGATTGTTGAAGTTGTCGGGGCCCCACTCGTGGACCCACCATTCCATCCATTTGATCTCGACCGGGGAGCCTGCGGCATTGGCGAGCGGCGCAATCGTGAACGCAAGCAAGACCACAACACACAGTACCGCTATCCTGCACGACGACGGCCTGGCCCGCATGACGGACACCTCCCTACAGGTAGAAGGAGTCTCGACGTTCGTGCCCTGCGGAAAACTCGGTACCGCGAGAGAGATTTGAGATTTTAACGGCAGTCTACACATGCGGTCGCGAATTGTCAAATCGATTTGACAAATTCAAACCGCTTCGATTACATAAAACATGTGGTGCGGAGGCACCCCAGGATGAGCGAACCAATCTCCGCGGTTAATGTGGCGCCGCGTGCGCGGCCGAGCCGGCTACGAGATGTCGCGCGCCTGGCCGGCGTGTCGGTCCCGACCGCATCGCAGGCGCTCAACGGTCATGCGCGCATCAGCGCCGGGACCAAGGAACGTGTCGCGGCCGCCGCTCGCGAGCTTCACTACACGCCCCACGCCGCGGCGCGGCGCCTGAGCCGCGGCCGGTCGGACTGCGTCGCGATCGTCCCCGGGATGAACATGAGCGGCTTCTTTTCCGATCTCTTCTACCGCGCGCTGCTCTCCGGCGTCGGCACCGCGCTCGAGACCGAGGGATTCCGCATGCTCATTACGCCGGCCGTGCGGTTCGACGAGCAGGCGCCGCAGTTTGTGCAGATGGCGCGGGCCCGGGAGATCGACGGCATGCTGCTCGCCGGCGCCGTCGACGTCCATTGGGCGAGGAGGGTGCTGGAGGCCGGCACACCGGTCGTGCTCCTGGACAACTACTACCCGGAGGCGATCGCACCGGCGATCGTCAACGACAACACCGGGGGCGCCTACGCCGCGACGAGCCACCTCGCCGCCCTCGGCCACCGGCGGATCGGATTTGTTGGCGCGGACGTGGAGTACCCGTTTGGGTCGGATACGCGCGCCGGATATCGCCGCGCGCTGCGCGATGCCGGGGTCTCCGCCGATCCGGCGCTCGAAGTGCGCTGCGCGATCGACGCGGAGTGCGCGCGCGCGGCGGCGGGACGGCTCCTCGATCGCGCCGGTCCGCCCACCGCGATCTTCGCGGTCACGGACATGATGGCGCTCGGCGTCATCAACGCCGCGCGCGATCGCGGCCTCCGGATCCCCGCCGACCTGTCGGTCGTCGGCATGGACGACATCGAGCTGGCATCGGTCACCAATCCGCCATTGACGACGGTTCGGGTGCACAAGGAGGACATGGGCCGCGAAGCGGCGCGGCGGCTCCTCGACCTGATCCACGGCCGCGATGTCGATCCCGCGCCGGTGGTCCTACCGAACGAGCTTGTGATCAGGGGTACCACGGGAGGTCCTCATGGCGCGTCACTCTGCTGAGCGTCTGGCCGCCCACGGCGGCACGCCGGTCCGCACGGAACCCCTCCTGCCGGGGTATCCGGGCGGATTGCTCATCGGCGAGGAAGAAAAGGCGGCCGTGATGGAGGTGCTGGACAGCCAGAGCCTGTTCCGCCACTACGGCCCGCGGCCGCTGCGCAAGGTGGCGCAGTTCGAGCGCGCCTTCGCCGACACGATGGGCGCGCGCCACGCCGTCGGCGTCACCTCCGGCACCGCGGCGCTCATGACGGCGCTGGCCGCGCTCGGCGTCGGGCCCGGCGACGAGGTCATCGTGCCCACCTACACCTGGGTGGCCACCGTCAACGCCGTGGTGCACCTCGGCGCGGTGCCCGTGTTCGTGGACATCGACGACACGCTCACCATGGACCCGGCAGCGCTCGAGGCCGCGATCACGCCGTGCACCAAGGCCATCCTGCCGGTGCACATGCGTGGGGCGGGCGCGGACATGGCCCCGATCCGCGACGTCGCGAGCCGGCACCACCTGCGCCTCGTGGAGGACGCGGCGCAGGCCGTGGGCGGGCGGTATCGCGGGCGCCGCCTCGGCACGCTCGGCGATATCGGCGCCTACAGCCTCCAGTACCACAAGGTCATTACGACGGGCGAAGGCGGCATGGTGGTGACCGACGATCCGGCGCTCTGGGAGCGCGCGGTGCGCTACCACGACCAGGGGTCGGTGCGGATGGAGGAGCTCGACGAGACGCTCCCGCTCGGGAACCAGCTCATGATCGGTATCAACTTCCGCATGAGCGAGATTACCGGCGCCATCGGGTTGGTGCAGTTGCGGCGCATGGACTGGATCATCGAGCGGATGCGCGCGCACAAGGCGGCGATCCTGGACGGCATGCGCGGCCTGCCGGGGGTGTCCGTCCGCCGCCTGAGCGACTCGGAGGGGGACACGGGCGCGACGCTCATGTTCTTCCTGCCGACCGAGGATCTGGCCCGTGCGTTCAGCACGGCGCTGATCGCGGAAGGGGTGCCGGCCACGATCGCCTGGGACAGCGGCCAGCACGTCTACTATCACTTCGACCAGATCATCGAGCGCCGCATGTTCGCCGAGCGGCACTGCGCGTGGGAGTGCCCGCACTACAAGGGGCGTGCGCGGCTGGAGAAGGGCATGTTCCCGCGGACCGATGACCTGCTGCGCCGCGCGCTGCACATCGACCTCCACCCGCTCCTCAGCGAGCGCGACGAGTTCGACATCGTGCGCGCGGCCCGCAAGGTCGCGGCGGCGCTCCTGTAAGAGGCGCCGTGCGCCGCGTGCTCGGCGTCGCGGTCCTGGGCGCGGGGGCCATCGCGCGCGCCCACGTCGTGGCGCTCAAGCGCCACGTCGAGGCGTTTCCCGACGCGCCGGCGGCCTCCCGCCTGGTGGTCCTCGCCGGCCGCGACGCGGCCCGCACGGAGGCCGCGGCCCGGCGGCTCGGCGCGCCGCGCTGGACCGCCGACTGGCGCGGCATCCTGGACGATCCCGAGGTCGGCGCGCTGATCAACGCCGGGCCGAACGATCTCCACGCCGGCCCCAGCATCGCCGCGCTCGCGGCCGGCCGGGCCGTGCTGTGCGAGAAGCCGCTGGCGAGGACGGCGGGTGAGGCGGAGCGTATGGCCGCGTGCGCGGAGCAGAGCGCCGCGGCGTCGATGGCGGGGTTCAACTATCGCTTCGTGCCGGCGGTGCTCCTGGCGCGGCGCCTCCTTTGCGACGGCGCGCTGGGCCGCGTCTACCACTTCCGTGGCCGCTACAGCGACGACTCCTTGCTCGACCCCGCGACTCCGCATACCTGGCGCCACGATCGGGGGCGGGCCGGGAGCGGTGTCGTCGCGGATCTGGCATCGCACGTCGTCGATCTGGCGCACTTTCTCGTGGGCCCGATCACCGCGGTGACCGCGGCCGTCCGCACCTACACGCCGGCGCGGCCCGCGCCCGGCGGCGAGGCGCCGGTGACCGTGGAGGACGCCGTCGCGGCCACGCTCGAGTTTCAGTGCGGCGCCCTGGGGACGCTCGAGGCGGGCGGCATGTGCCCGGGGCGCAAGAACTTCCTCGCCTTCGAGGTCAACGGGCGGGACGGCACGCTCGCGTTCAACCTCGAGCGCATGAACGAGCTGCAGGTGTACTGCGGCGGCGGTCGCGCGCGGGGCTTGGCCGACGTGCTGGTCACCGAGCCCGACCACCCGTTTGGCGGGCGGTGGTGGCCGCCGGGTCATGTCCTGGGATGGGAGCATACCTTCGTCCACCAGTGGGACGAGTTTGTCCGGCGCGTGACCGGGACCGCGCACGAGCCGGTCGGCGCGACGTTCGCCGACGGCCTGGCGGCATCACGCGTGTGCGACGCGCTGCTCGTCGCCGCCGACACGGGGCGGCGCGTGGTGGTGGCGGGCCCGGGGAGCGACGCCGGGAAGGCCGAGCCCGGCGCGGCGGGTGAACGCTAAGCCGCTCGGGCGCAGCGAGACATCGCGCGCGGGTCGAGTTTAGGCCATCGCGCCGCGGCCGGGCAACCACTCCCCCCAACCAGGATCGCCCTCGGGTCGCCCCTCGCGGGCGACGAGGCGGCCTCTCACAAACGTCATGACCGCCGCGCCGACCACGCGGCGCCCGGCGTACGGCGTCCACCCCGCTTTGCTCAACACGTCCGCATCGGCGAGCACGCGTGACCGGGCCGGATCGACGAGCGTGACGTCGGCGTCGGCCCCGGGTGCAAGCGTCCCCTTGCGAGGATAGAGCCCGTAGATCCTGGCCGGTTGCTCACAGAGCGCGTCCACCACGCGCTCCATCGCGATGCGGCCCTCGTGCGCGGCGTCGAGCAGCAGCGCGAGCGTGGTCTCCACGCCGGGCAGGCCAAAGTGACACGTCCAGATGTCGCCCTCGAGCTTCTGGGCGCGCGTCGATGGCGCGTGATCGGTGCTGATGTGCGTGATCGCGCCGGCGGCGAGCCGCCGCCACATGGCGTCCGCGTCGGCCGCATCGCGCAGCCGCGCGGGCGGCGTAAACTTCCGAAACGGTCCGTGCGCCAGCACCTCGTTCTCCCGGAGGTAGAAGTACTGCGGGCAGCTCTCCACCCACAGCGGCGCCCCGGCGGCCCGCTCGCGCGCCACCAGGTCGACCACCGGCGGATGGCTGGTGTGCGCGATGACCGCCCGCGCCCCGGTGAGCCGTGCGATCAGGGCCACCTCGGCGGCGGCCACGGCCTCGGCCTCCCGGCTCCGCCATTCGGGGATGACGCCGTAGTCGGTGCGGGCCGCGGCGCGCAGGGCGCGCTCGCGTTCCCGGGTGATGGCCTGGTCTTCGCAGTGCACCAGGAACGTCGCGCCGGCCCGGGCGCCGGTGCGAAAGCACTGGAGGAGGTCCCCGGCGAGCACCGCCGGCACCCCGTGCGTCTCGCAGGTGAACACCTTGAGGTACGCGGCGCCTGCGGTCCACAGCGCCGGCAGATCCCCCACGCGATCCGGCCATACGTGCGCGCCCAGGGCGAAGTCGACGAGGGACCGGCGCCTCAGGTGCGCGACCTTGCGGCGCAGCTCCTCGGCGTCGCGTACCGGGGCGCCGTGCGTGTGCTCGATGACGGTCGTCACGCCGCCGGCCGCGGCCGCCGCGCTGCCGGTGACGAAGTCTTCGCGCGCCGCGTCGCCGGGGTCCATGAAGTGGACGTGGCTGTCGACCACGCCCGGGAGCGCCAAGAGGCCGCCCGCGTCGATGACGCGGGCGGCCTGGGCGTCGAGCGCGCCGACCGCGGCGACCTTGCCGTCCTGGACGTGGAGATCGGCGGCGAACCGTCCGCGCGGCGTCACCAGCACCGCGCCGCGGATCGTCAGGTCAAGCACCGCCCGCGACCCGGACGATCACCCGCCCCGTCGCCCGATCTTCGCGGACCATCGCGAGGGCCTCGTTCGCGCGCTCCAGCGGGACCTCGCTCGAGATGACCGGGCGGACGAGGCCGCGCCCCACGAGGTCCAGCGCGCGGCGCAACTCCAAGCGCGTGACGTACCGGGAGCCCGTCACCGTGAGCTGTCCCAGCACGACCTGCTCGGCGGGGAGGCGTGGATAGTCGCCGGCGCGCGCGGTGTACCCGACCAGCACGATGCGGCCGCCCCGACACGCGAGGCGCGCGGCCGCGAGCAGTGAGTCGCCGCGGCCGACCGTATCGATGACGAGATCGGCGCCGCGCCCGCCGGTGGCGCGCCGTATCTCGTCCGCGGCGCCGGCGTCCGCGAGCCATGCGCCGCCGGCCCCCGCGGCCCGCGCGGCGTCGAGCCGGTGCGGCTGGAGGTCGATCGCGAACGCCACCGCGCCCGCCGCCCGCGCCACCTGGACCACGTGCAGCCCCACGCCGCCGGCGCCGAGCACCGCGACGGCGTCACCCGCGCGCACCCCGCCCCGCGACACGGTCGCGTGATAGGCGGTCCCGAGCGCGCACGACAGCGGGCCGCCGTGCGCCGGCTCCACACGCTCCGGGAGCGGGAGGACGCAATCGTCCGGGACCGTGAGGTATTCCTGAAAGCCGCCGGGGCTGGTAAACCCGACCCAGCCGCGCAGGCGCGTGCACAGCGTTTCGTCTCCGGCCCGGCACGCCTCGCACCGCCCGCACGCCCAGTAGTTGAAGACGACGACGCGGTCTCCGGCGCGGCCGCTCGCACCGGGGCCCGCGTCCGCGATCTCCCCCGAGATCTCGTGGCCCGGGACGTGCGGAAGCGCCAGGCCCGGTGAGAACGGCATCTCGCCCGCCGTGATCTTGAGATCCGTCCGGCAGACGCCGCACCCGAGCACGCGCACGAGGACCTCGCCGGGCCCGGGCGCCGGTACGGGGACGTCCCGCAGCGCCAGCGGCGCCCCGTAGCGCTCGATCACCATCGCGCGCATTACACGCCACCGGAACGCGCGCCGCGCCCGTGCCGGCCTGCCGGCCGCGGCCCGCTAATGCGCCCCGCACCCGTTACACGGCGGGTACGTGCGCGAATAGACCGGGTGGGCCAGGAACTGCTGAGGGCGGTAGGTCCAGAACTGCGACACCCCGGGATACGTGTGAATGACGACGTTGGCGAGCGCGCCGCCGGTCTGTTCGACCCTGCGAATGTACACGTTCTCCACGGGGTTGCCGTACGAGTCCAGCGTGATGGCGCCGCGCGGCGCGTCCGGGATGCTGAGCCGCCTAAGCGCGCGGACGAACGCGAGCGGGTCCGACAGGTCGCCGTGCATGGCCGCCAGGCCGCGATCCAGGGCCATCGCGCCCACGTAGGTGCCCTCGGCGTAGTACGAAGGGACGTGACCGTACGCCTTCTGATACGCGGCCACGAACGCCTTGTTCGCGGGCGTGTCGAGCGCCGCGCTGTAGTGCAGCGCGGTGACGACGCCGATGGCCGCGGGACCGGTGGCGGCGAGCGTGCTCTCGTCCGTCGCGTTGCCCTGGCACACGAGCGGCATCGTCAACCCGAAGGCCTTGTACTGGCGGAAGAAGTTGATCGCGGTGGAGCCCGAGAAGCTGCAGACGACCGCGTCGACGTTGCGGGGAATCTGCGACAGGTACGGCGAGAAGTCGTTCGTCGTCTGCGGGGTCCACGTCTCCTTGAGGACGGTGCCGCCGTCCTGCTGGAACGTCTGCACAAAGCCGCCGATGCTCTGCCACCCGAACTCGAAGTCATAGGCGATCGTGGCGACCCGGCGGTAGCGGAGCGTCTTGTAGGCGTAGTCGCCGAGCGGCTGGGTGGTCTGGCTGCTCGTCCACCCCGTGCGCACGATGTACGGGCTGGTCCGCCGCTGCGTGAGGTCGTCCGCCGACACGATCGGATAGATGGCGGGCACCTTGTGCTCGCCGATGTAGGGCACGAGCGCCGAGCCCACGGCCGCGCTCAGCGGGCCGAACAACACCGAGGCGCCGTCCTGCTCGACGAGCCGGCGCGCCTGGGTGAGCCCGGTCGATGGGTTGCCCGCCGTGTCGCCGATGAACGTCTGCACGTCGCGGCCGCCGAGTTTGTTGCCGTGCTGCGCGAGATAGAGCATGTATCCCTCGCGCATGAACCGGGCGGGCGCCGCGAGGTAGCCGGTTTCCGGGATCAGGACGCCGACCCGGAGCGTGCCGCCGGCGCCGGACGCGGACCACGCCGGGCCGGACGCACCGATCAACAGGGGCAGAATGAGCGCGACCACCCATCGCACGGACATCACCTCACCGAGGGATCGTCGTGGCACCCGAGGCCGCGCGCGCCGCCGCCGCTCGCCGCGGGGTAGACGCGCGCCGCGGGCGCGCCTTTCGGCGCGCCACGGAGGCGCTCCTCCGTCGGCTCAGGCGCCGCCCGCGGCGCGTCGCCGAATTGCGACAAGCGGCGGCGTGGGCCCGTCCGGCGTACAACACCCTCGCCGAACAGCGAGCGCGCGGCGCTAGACGCCGAGGTGCAGGGCCCGTATCCGCTCGTCGCGCGCGAGGTCCGCGGCGGGCCCGTGATGGACGACGCGTCCCCGGCTCAAGATGTAGCACGTGTCCGCGACGTCCAGCGCGAGCGGAAGATTTTGCTCCACGAGCAGGACCGCGAGGCCGGTGTCCCTCAGGCGCGCGATCGTGTCGCGCAGGCCGCGCACGACGAGGGGCGCGAGCCCCTCCGAGGGTTCGTCCATCAGCAGCACCGCGGGGTTCGTCATGAGCGCGCGCCCGATCGCCAGCATCTGCTGCTCGCCGCCGGAGAGCTGCCCGCCGAAGTGGCGTCGGCGCTCGCGGAGCCGGGGGAACAGGTCGTACACGCCGTCGAGCGACCACGCGCCGCCCGGCCGCGAGGCGATGCGGAGCTGTTCCTCGACGGTAAGGGATGGAAAGATGCGCCGTCCTTGCGGCACGAGGCCGACGCCGCGGCGCGCGATCTCGTGGCTCGACAGGCGCTGGACCTCCTCCCCGCGGACGCGGACCGTCCCGCGCCGGGGCGGCGTGAAGCCGATCACGGAGCGGATCAGCGTCGTCTTGCCCATCCCGTTGCGTCCGAGCAGGGCCGTCACGGCCCCGGCCGCGGCGGCGAGCGACACCCCGCGGAGCACGTGGCTGTCGCCGTAATACGTGTGGACCTCCGTCACATCGAGCAGCGCCGCGGTCACAGCGTTGCCCCCAGGTAGATCTCCCGGACGGTCTCGTGCGCCCGGATCTCCTCGGGTGTGCCCTCGGCCACGATGCGGCCGTAGTGCAGCACCGTGATGCGCTCGACGACGTCGAAGACGAACTCCATGTCGTGCTCAATCAGCACGATCGTCGCGTCGCGCGAGCGCTCGCGGAGCATCGCGGTGACGCGCGCCGCGTCCTCCACCGCCAATCCGGCCGTGGGCTCGTCGAGCAACAGGACGGCCGGCCGCTGCGCGAGCGCCAGCAGGATCTCGACCTGGCGCTGCTCGCCGTGGCCGAGCATCCGCACCGGCCACGCCGCCTTCCCGTCGAGCCCGACCTCGCCGAGGAGGCTCTGCGCCTCGTCCCGCAGACCGCGGTACCGGCCGAGCGGCACCAGGAACTGGCGGCGGACGGGGCGCAGCGCGGCGAGCGACAGGATCACGTTCTCCAGCACCGTGAGGCGCGGGCAGAGCATCGTGGTCTGAAACGTGCGCGCCATCCCAAGCGACGCGCGGCGGTGCGGCGGGAGGCGGGTGATGTCCCGGCCGTCCAGCACGACCCCGCCGGCACTCGGGGCGACCTCGCCGGCGATGGCGTTGAACAGCGTCGACTTGCCCGCGCCGTTGGGCCCGATGATGCCGCGGCGCTCTCCGCGGGCGACGGCGAGCGACACGTGATCGAGCGCGACCAGGCTGCCGAAGCGAACCGTGAGGTCGCGGACGGCGAGCCGCGGGACGGAGGTCACGGCTCTCCCCGGCCGCCCGGCGGGGGCGACATCACCGGCCGCGCCGCGGGCCCCGCGCCGCGGGCCGCGGCCCCGAGGACGCGCATGACACGGTGGCCGATCCCCACGAGCCCGTCCCGCGCAAAGAGCAGGATCGCGACGTAGATGGCGCCCAGGATCAACTCCCAGCGCTGCGTCAGGTTGCTGAGCGCGTTGCTCACGAACACGACGACGGCGGCGCCGGCCAGCGGCCCCAGCAGCGTCCCCACGCCGCCGAGGATGACCATGATCAGGACCTGCACGGCGGTGTCGAGGCTCAGGTTGACCGGCCCCACGAACTCGTTGTAGTAGGCAAACAGCACCCCGGCGACGCCGGTGAATACGGCCGCGATCACGAACGCGGCGTAGCGGAACGCCTGCACCGCGTACCCGAGCGCGGCCATCCGGCGCGGGCGGTCCCGCACGCCCCGCAGGACGAGCCCGAACGGCGAGCGCACGATGGCGGCGAGCAACGCCAGGCACACGAGCAGGGCGGCCAGGGTGAAGCGGTAGAATGCCGCGGTTCCCGACAGGTCCAGGCCGAACACGGGCGGCCGGATGAATCCCGCGATCCCGTTGTCCCCGCCGCTGACGGAGACCCACTGGTAGGCGAGGCCCCACACGATCTCGTTGAGCGCGAGGGTGATGATGATGAACGTCACGCCCTCGCCCCGCAGCGCCAGGAGGCCGAAGAGCGCGGCCAGCGCCGCCGTCGTCCCCAGCGCGATCCCGAGCGCGGGCCAGAACGCGACGAGGTGGTACTGCGTGGCGAGCACGGCGATCATGTACGCGCTCGTCCCGAAGAACGCGGCCTGCGCAAAGCTGACCAACCCCGTAAACCCGACCAGCAGGTCGAGGCTCATCGCCGCGATGCCAAAGATCCACGTCTGGGTCAACAGCGAGATGTAGTACTGAGGCAGGCCCAACGAGGGGACCGCCGCCGCGAGGGCGGCCGCCGCCGCCGCCGAGGCCACGAGCAGGGCGCGCCGTCCCGTCACCGCTTTCTCCCGAGGAGGCCCTGCGGGCGCAGCGCCATGATCGCCGCCACCGGGACGAAGATCGTGAAGTACGACAGTTCCGGAAACAGCGCCTTGCCGAACGTGCTCACGAGCCCGATGATGAGGCTGCCGACGTAGGCGCCTTCCAGGCTGCCGATGCCGCCGATGATGATCACCGCGAACGCGAGCGGCAACAGGTCGCCGTCCAGTCCGGGGTATGCGCCGGTGATCGGGCTGCCGAGCACGCCGCCCGCGCCCGCCAAAAACGCGCCCAGCGCGAACACCACGTAGAAGGCGCGGTCGATGTTGATGCCGAGGCCTCGGGTCATCTCCTCGTCATCCACGCCGGCCCGGATCACGGCGCCGAGCATCGTGCGGCGCTCGAGCAGGCGCAGCCCGGCGGCGACGAGGGCACTCAGCACGATCAACGTCAGCCAGTACGCCGGGAAGACGAGCGGACCGAGCTGGACGGACGACGCGAACGCGGGCGGGGGCGGGACCGACTGCGGATCGCCGCCCCACGCCGCGAGGGCGAGGTCGTCGAGCATCAGCGCGAACCCCAGGGTGAGCAGGAGCGCCGTGAGCTCGTCCGCGTGGTAGCGGTGCAGAAACACGCGGTAGATGAGCAGGCCCGCCGCCATGACGGCCGCGCCCGCGAGCGCCGCCGCGATCCAGAACGGGACGCCGGCGTGCAGCAGCATCAGCCCGATGTACGCGCCGATCAGGAAGAACGCCGTCTGCGCGATGTTCACGATGCGCATCAGGCCAAAGATCAGCGTGAAGCCCGCCGCGATCATGAAGAGCAGGCTTCCGTACGCGAGCCCGTTCAGCGCGTTCTGCGCGTAAAACGTCATGGCACGGATCCGCCCGCCGCGCGCGCCGCCGGCGGCGCCCGGCCCGGGCCGCCCGCCCGGGCTACCGCTTGATGCCTTGGAACGTGTTCGAGTAGACCGGCTGCCGCAGGTAATCGCCGGGTGCGTACGTCCAGAATTGCGAGACCTGCGGGTACGTTTGGAGGACGACGTTCCACGTCTTGGCGTACGCGGCATACCGGGCCGGCACGCGCTGCACCTCGCGCACGTACACGTTCTCCACGGGGGCGCCGTACCGGTCCAGGCGCTGGGGGCCGAACGGCGAGTCCGGGAGCTGGACCGCGCGCACCGCCGCGAGAAACGCGGCCTGATCCGCGACATTCCCGTGCATCCGTTGGAGCGCGGTGTGGATCCAGTCCGCCGCGGTGTAGAAGCTGGCCGCCATGTACGACGGGAGCGCGTGGTACGCGGCCGCGTAGTCGCCGACGAATCGCTGCGTGGACGGATCGCTCCGGCCCTCGGCGTAGTGGGAGAACGCGATGATGCCGAGCACCTGCTCCGGCGGCAGCGTGCGGATGCTGGACTGGTCCGTGACGGTCTCCTGCACCACGAGCGGCACCTTGCCCTTGAGGCCGAACGAGCTCCACTGCTGCAGGAAGTGCACGGCGTCCGCCCCGACGACACACACGACGGCCACGTCGGGGTGCGCCGCCTGGACCTGGGAGAGATACGGGCTGAAGTCGGTCGTGCCGAGCGGCGCCCAGAGCTGCTTCGCCACCCGTCCGCCTTTCTCCGTGAACGTCTGCACGAACCCGCCGATGCTCTCGTACGCGAACGCGTAGGCGTCGCCGAGCGTCAGCGCGGTGCGGTAGCCCTTCGCGTAGGCCCACGGTCCCGCCGGGTGCGTCGTCAGGCTCGAGGACCAGCCCGCGACCTTGATCACGTACGGGCTCGCCTTGCGCTGCGTCAGGTCGTCCGCCGACACCGTCGGCAAAAACAGCGGGACCCGGTGCTGTTCGGCGTACGGCGCCACGGCCAGGCCCTCGTTCGCCAGGTACGGTCCCATGAGGAGCTGCACGCCGTCCTGCTCGACGGCGCGGCGGGCCTGCGTCAGCGCGGTGTTGGGGTTCGACGCGGTGTCGTAATACATCGTGTCGATGCGCACGCCGGCGACCGTGTCGCCGTGCTGGGACCACCACAGCTTCCAGCCGTTGAGCATGTCGTGACCCGGCGCGGCGGCCACGCCCGTGGTGGGCGCCAGGAGGCCGATCTTGAGCGCGCCGGCGGTTGCGGCGACGGCGGCGCCGCCGCCGGCAAGGGGGCCGGGGACGAGTGAGCCAAAGCCCGTGCTCGCGAGCACCACGGCGAGCGCGAGGCGGAAGCCGAAGCGACACCACCGCATGTCACGCCTCCTGTTGGGCGTTGTCGAAGGATGCCTTCCGCCTCGTTCGGCGGTTTGCGCCCCGCTTCCTACGCCCGCGGCCCGGCCTCGCGCGGCGCCCTGGCCCCCGGCACCGGCGCGGTCGCGTCGCGCCCGCGTCGTTCACGGTGACGCCCCGGGCCAGGGGAATGGCCGCGGCGATTCGAATCAGTCTCCGTACGCCCGCCACGCCAATCGTCCAGTTCGCGCGAGCGATTCAGCGAGGATTCTGTGGTGACATCGCCCGAAGATCTCCGCCCCTGGCGCGTCGATCGCGACGGCGGCATGATCGTGGAGTGGGACCGCGGCATCCGGATGGACGACGGCGTGGTGCTGCGCGCCGACGTGTTCCGTCCCGCTGCGGGCGGGCGCGTCCCCGTCATCCTGTCGTACGGCCCGTACGCCAAAGGGCTCCCGTTCCAGGAGGGGTACCCGTTCCAATGGCGGCGCCTCGCGGAGCAGCACCCCGAGGTGGCGCGCGGGTCGTCCGGCCGCTATCAAAACTGGGAGGTGGTCGATCCGGAAAAGTGGGTGCCGGACGGCTACGCGTGCGTCCGGGTCGACTCCCGGGGCGCCGGGCGCTCGCCGGGCTTCCTCGACCCCTTCTCGCCGCGGGAGACGCGCGACTTCTACCTCTGCATCGAGTGGGCCGGCGAGCAGGAGTGGAGCAGCGGCAAAGTGGGGCTGCTGGGCATCTCGTACTACGCGATCAACCAGTGGCACGTGGCCTCCCTGCAGCCGCCGCACCTCGCGGCCATGTGCCCGTGGGAAGGTGCGGCGGACTGGTATCGGGACATGGCGCGGCACGGCGGGATCCTGTGCGTGTTCTGGCAGCACTGGATGCAGAAGCAGGTGGTCACGGTCCAGCACGGGGTGGGCGACCGCGGCCCGCGTAACCCGATCACGGGGCAGCCGGTGGCCGGCCCCGAGACGCTGCCGGACGACGAGCTCGCCGCCCGCCGGGCCGACCTGCGCCGCGCGTTTCTCTCCCACCCGCTCGACGACGACTACTACCGGGCACGTTCCCCGGTATGGTCGCGCATCACGGCGCCGCTCTTGTCGGCGGCCAACTGGGGCGGGCAGGGGCTGCACCCCCGCGGCAACTTCGAGGGCTTCATGCGGGCGGCGTCCCGGGACAAATGGCTCGAGGTGCACGGCCTCGAGCACTGGACGCACTTCTACACCGACTACGGGACGACGCTGCAAAGGCGCTTCTTCGATCATTTCCTCAAGGGGGCCGACAACGGGTGGGACCGCGAGCCACGGGTCCTCCTCCAGGTGCGGCATGTGGACCGGTTCGTGCCGCGCGCGGAAGACGCGTGGCCGATCGCGCGCACCCGCTGGACGCGCTTCCACCTCGACGCGCGCTCGATGACGCTGTCCGAGCGCGCGGCCCCGGCGCCGGCGGCCGCGGCCTACGAGGCGGCGAGCGACGGCCTCACGTTTTCCACGGGTCCGCTCGACCGCGACACCGAGATCACCGGGCCGGCTGCGCTCAAGGTCGCGATCTCGTCGTCCACCGCGGACGCCGACCTGTTCGTGGTGCTGCGCGCGTTCGATCCCCGGGGGCGCGAGGTCGACTTTCAAGGCGCCCTCGATCCTCACATGCCGATCGGGAACGGATGGTTGCGCGCCTCGCACCGCGCGCTCGATCCGGGGCTGTCGACGGAGTGGCGGCCGTATCACCGGCACGACCGCGCGGAGCCCTTGGTCCCCGGCCGCATCTACGAGGTCGACGTCGAGATCTGGCCGACGAGCCTCGTCGTGCCGGCCGGGTATCGCGTGGCGCTGACCATCCTGGGCCGGGACTTCGAGCGCCCCGGCGCGGGGCTCGAGATGACGACCTTTGCGACGCCGCTTCGCGGATCCGGCCCGTTCCTCCACACGGACCCCGACGACCGGCCGGCGGCCGTATACGGCGGCCGGACCACGATTCACACCGGCGGGCCGCACGCGTCGTACCTGGTGCTGCCGGTGATTCCCGACGCGTGACCGCGCGGGGCGGCCGCGGCCCGCGCCTGCGCGTGCCCGCGACCAAAAGCGAGGTGATGGGTGGAAACGATCGACGTCCACTTTCACGTGGTGCCCCCGCAGTTCCTCGACGCGGTGCGGCGCGGCGACTTTCGCGAGGCCGTCGAGATGGAGCGCACGGACGGCCGGGAACGCCTCGTCTATCACGTCCCGCCCCACGTGGTCCTGGAGCCGGGCGGCGGGGGCCTCGAGGCCGGCGTGTTCGACGATCGTCTCATGCTGGCGGCGATGGATCGGGCGAAGCTCGATGGCGCCGCGATCGGGCCCTCGCCCGGGCAGTTCTACTACTGGGCGGAGCCGGAGCTGGGCGAGCGCATGGCCCGCTCGGTGAACGACGGGATCGCCGCGCTCGTGCGCGCGCATCCGGGCCGGTTCGTCGGGTTGGGGACGGTGCCCATGCAGGACCCCGAGCGCGCGGTGCGCGAGCTCAGGCGCGCGGTCACCGAGCTCGGCCTGCGCGGGATCGAGATCTGCACGCACGTCAACAATGTGGATCTGGACGGCGCCCCGTTTGCGCCCGTCTACGCCGAGGCGGAGCGCCTCGGCGTGCCGTTCTTCCTGCACCCGCAGAACTCCGGCGACATCACGCGCCTCCGCGACTACCACCTGTGGAACCTCGCCGGGTTCCCGATGGAGACCGCGCTCGCGGCGTGCCGGCTGGTCGTCGCCGGCGTGTTCGAGCAGTTCCCGCGGTTCAGGGTGATCCTGGCGCACGGCGGCGGGTACTTCCCGTATCAAATCGGCCGCCTCGACCACGGGTATCGCGTGCGGCGCGAGCTCCGCTCCCTGCCGCGGCGGCCGAGCGAGTACCTCGAGTGCATCTACTGTGACACCCTGACCCACGACGCGAGGTCGCTCCGGTTCCTGGTGGACCGGATCGGCGAGGACCATGTCGTGATCGGGAGCGACTATCCGTTTGACATGGGGTACGCGCAGCCGGTGGAGATGGTCCGCCAGAGCGGGCTCGGGGCCGCGCAAGAGGCGAAAGTGCTGGGCAAGAACCTCACCACGCTGCTCAGGCTCTAAGCAGACTGCGCGGGATCCGAGGGGGCGGGCTCCGGGATGCCGCGGGGCTCCCGGCCGCCGCGTGCGGCGCGCAGACGTTGAACATCGGGAGGGCGCGACGATGTCGGTCGGATGGGGCATCATGGGCACGGGGAATTTTGCGGGCGCGGCGGCCGCCCCGGCGATCGCCGCGCTCGGGGACGCCGGCCGACTGGTGGCTGCCGTGAGCCGGGATCGTGCCCGCGCGGACGCGTTCGCGGCGAAGCACGGCGCGGCGCGCGCGTACACGGCGTACGAGGACCTCCTGGCCGATCCGGAGGTTCAGGTCGTCTACATCTCGACACCGAACGCGCAGCACGCCGAGCAGGCGGTGGCCGCGGCGCGCGCCGGCAAGCACGTCCTCTGCGAGAAGCCGCTGGCGCTCACCGTGGCCGACGCGCGGCGCGTCGTCGACGCATTCGCCCGCGCCCGGCTCAGGCTGGGCACCCATTTTCAAACCCGCCATCACACGGCGTTCGCGGAGACGAAGCGGCTGCTCGACGAGCGCGCGATCGGCGACGTGATCCTGGTCCAGATCGAGGTGAGCCCCGGCGACGCCCCGCTCCGCGGCTGGCGCACCGACCCGGCGCTGGCCGGCCTGGGCGCGATCAACAACATCGCCGTGCATGCCTACGATCTGCTGCGGTATCTCCTCGGCGCGGAGGTGGGGGAGGTCACCGCCCTGACCGAGGTCGGCCGCACGCCGGCGCTCGAGCGCATGGTGCTCGCACTCCTCCGCTTCCACACCGGCGTGCTCGCCTACGTCAACGCGAATCAGAACGTGCCCTACTACCAGCCCGACATCGCCATCTACGGCACCCGGGGCCGCATCGTGGGGATCGACTGCACCCGGCCGTTCCGCGACGGCGAGCTGCGGGTCCTGACCGAGTCCGGCGAACGGGTGGCCAAGCACTCGAGCCGGGATGCGGTCGTCCGGTCCGTCGCCGCGTTCAACGACGCGGTGGTGCACGGGCGCGAGCCGAACGCGTCCGGCCTGGACGGCCTGCGCAACGTGCAGCTGACCGACGCGGTGATCGCATCCGCCCGGGAGGGCCGGCTCGTGCAGGTGGCCTCGTAGTGGCGGGGGTCACGCCGGTCGGGTACCTCGATCTGCCGGGAGGCGGCCAGGTTGTCGTCGAGGGGCGGTACGCGTACGTCGGCCACATGGCGCCCCCGCTCGGCACGACGATCATCGACGTCCAGGATCCCGCGGCGCCGAAGATCGTCGCGCAGGTACGCGTGCCGCCGGACATTCACTCGCACAAGGTCCGCGTGCTGGACGACGTCATGCTCGTCAACTATGAACGCTTCCCGGAGCACGGGGATCCGCACCCGCGGGCGGTCGGGCTCAAGCTCTTCGACATCGCCGACCGCCGCCGGCCGCGCGAGATCGCGTTCTGGCCGACCGCCGGCCGCGGCGTCCACCGGTTCGACCTGGCCGGCACGCGCGTCTTTCTCTCCACCGGGTGGCCGGGGTTTCAATCGAACATCCTCGCCATCGTGGACGTGAGCGCGCCGAGCGCCCCCGCGCTCGTCGGGCGCTGGTGGTTCGAGGGGCAGGAGGAGCGCCCCGGCGCTCCGCCCGTGCCCGGGGACTACTGGGTGCACCTCGCGCTCGCGCGCGGCGACCGGGCATACGTGGCGTGCGGCATCGCCGGGTCGGCGATCGTCGACATCACCGACGCCGCGCAGCCGAGGACGGTGAGCCGCGTCCAATGGCATCCGCCGTATGCGCCGCCGACGCACACGTTTCTCCCCGTGCCGCATGCCATCCGGGGCCGCCGGTTTGCCGTGGTGACGGACGAGGACGTGACCGACGACGTGCTCGAGGATCCGCCCGCGTTCCTCTGGGTCCTCGACATTACCCATGAGGCGCGCCCGGTCCCCGTGGCGACGTACCACGCGGATCCCGATACCTACGTGACCCCGGGCAGGCGGTTCGGCGCGCACCAGCCCTGGGAGCACGTGCGCGAGGACAACATCGTGTTCGTCACGTGGTTCAGCGGCGGCGTGCGGGCGGTGGACATCTCCAACCCCTACGCGCCGCGCGAGGTCGGCCGGTATGTGCCGCCGGGACAGCCCCCGTACGGCGTCGCGCAATCCAACGACGTGTACGTCGACGACCGCGGCCTGGTGTACGTCATCGACCGCTACCGCGGGTTGACGGTGCTGGAGTTTGCTCCGAGGTGACGCGCGCCCCCGGCGCGAAGAGAGGGGACCCGTCCGATGACGCGCCCTCGAGTCTACCTGACCCAGCCCATCCCCGACCCGGCGTTCCGCCGGCTGCGGGATCTCGCGGAGGTCGTGTGGAACGCCGACGCCCGCCGCATCCCCGCGCCGGCCGAGCTCGCCGCGGCGGTGCGGGACGCCGACGTGCTGTTCTGCATGCTGCACGATACGGTGGACGCGGGCGTGATCGCGGGCGGGCCACACCTCCGCCTCATCGCCTCGACCGCCGCGGTGCCGGCCAATGTCGACGTGGCCGCCGCGACCGCGCGCCGGGTGCCCGTCACGGCGGTGCCGCCGGCCATGGTGGTGGAGGCGACCGCGGATATCACGATGGCGCTCCTGCTGGCGGTGGCGCGTCGCGTCATCGAGGGCGACCGGCTGCTCCGGTCCGGCGCGTTTCCGGGGAGCCAGTCCACGTGCCTGATCGGCGGCACCGTGCACGGCAAGACGCTGGGGATCGTCGGGCTCGGCGACATCGGACGCGCGGTGGCGCGCCGCGCTCGCGGGTTCGGCATGCGCGTGCTCTACATGAAGCGCGCGCGATTGTCGCCGGCCGAGGAGCGGGAGCTCGGCGTCGAGTGGGCCGCGCTCCCCGAGCTCCTTCGCGCGGCCGATTTTGTCTCGGTGCACGCCGCGCAGACGCCGGAGACCCGCCACCTGATCGGCGCGCCGGAGATCCGGGCGATGAAGGCGACGGCCTACCTGATCAACACGTCGCGCGGGACGCTCGTCGACGAGGCGGTCCTGGCCGCGGCGCTGCGGGAGGGGCGGATCGCGGGCGCCGGGCTGGACGTCTACGAGCGCGAGCCGCGGGTGACGCCGGAGCTGCTCGACCTGGCGAACGTCGTGCTGCTGCCCCATCTGGGGAGCGCGGACCGCGATACCCGCAACGCGATCGCCGAGACGGCGGTCGACAACGTGGCGGCGTGGGCGCGCGGCGAGCGGCCGCCGAACGCGGTCAACCCGGAGGTGTGGGCGTGAGCACGCGGGAGACGGCGCCGGCGCATCGCGCGCCCGAGCCGTGGTCGCGCGGCGCCGGCAACACGGACTACGAGGCGCGGATCGACATGGCGCGGCTGCGCGCGGGGCGCGCCGAGCGCGCCCGTGACGCGCTGGGGCGGGCGCAGCTCGACGCGGTGCTCGTGTGGAAGGAGGAGAACGTTCGCTACCTCGCGAGCCTGCGTCCCCAGATCATCGCCGGAAAGAACGGCGTGCTGAACGGCGCGTTGTTCACCCGGGACGGCACGACGGTCTTGTTCATCTCCGGCGGCGATCGCGATCGCGCGGAAGCGACGATGCCCTGGATCGACGAGTTTCACACGATTCCGATCGTCGAGGAACCGGGCCTGGTGCGCCACGTCGCCGCCGAGATCGTGCCGCCCGTGCTCGAGCGGCACGGCCTGCGCCGCGGGGCCGTCGGCATCGACCTCGCCGGCAAGCTGCTCATGGACGCACTCGCCGAGACGTGCCCCGCCGTCCGCTGGCTGGACGGGGACGCGGCCATGCAGGCGGCGCGGCGCGTGAAGACCGCGGAGGAACTCGCCGTGCTCGAGGAAGCCACGGTGATCGCCGAGGCGGTCACCGCGACGGCGACGGCGGCCGTCCGGGCCGGCGTCCGGGAGTGCGAGGTCGCCGGAGAGGCGCTCCGCACGCTGTACCGGCTCGGCGGCGAGTACGCCCACGTGACGACGCCGTTCGTGGCCAGCGGCGAGCGCATGGCGCCGCCGACGCGCCTGGCCACGGACAAGGTGATCCGGGAGGGCGACCTCGTGTTCATCGACATCGGCGCGATGTGGAACGGGTACTTCGGCGACATCGGCCGGACCGTGATCTGCGGGGCGCCGTCCCCGGAGCAGCGGCGGATCTATCGCGCGGTGTGGGACGCTCAGCAGGCCGGCGTCGCGGCGATGCGGCCGGGCGCGACCAACACGGACGTCGCGGCGGCGATCCGCACCCGGGCCGCCGAGCACGGGCTGGCGGACCGGTTTCTCAGCCTCTTTATCGGCCACGGGATCGGGTGCGGATCCAACGAGCCGCCCTACATCGGGGAAGCGATCCCGGGCGCGGCCGCGGTGACGCTCGAGCCCGGCATGGTGTTCGCCCTGGAGCCGCTGATCTGGGTGCCGGACGTGGCCGGCGGCGGCGGCGTCCGGTTGGAGGACATGGTCGTCGTGACGGAGGACGGAGCCAGGCGGATGTCCCGGAGCCCGTACTGTGCCGCGCTGCTTGCGTAGCACCGCCCGGGCCCGCCGGCTACCATCGGGCGAGACATCGCTCGCAGAGGAGGCGTACGCATGACCCAGCACCCGTTTCTCGCGGGCCTGCACGAGCACCAACCGCGCCGCGTGTTCAGCACGTCGGGCACCGACTGGCAGGGCCGGGTCAATTTCGACCGGCTGCGGCGCGAGCGGCTCGGGCGCGCGCGCGAGATGATGGAGAAGCACGACCTCGGCGCGCTCATCCTGTTTGTCGGCGAAAACGTACGCTACGTCACCGGCGTGTACCAGGGCAACTGGAAGAACAACATCTTCATCCGGTACGCCGTGCTCCCGCGGGGCAAAGATCCGGTGCTGTTCGAGACGGTGGGCAGCGACATGATCTGCGCGCAGATCGACGCGCCGTGGCTGCATGAGGTCCGGCCGGCGATCACCTGGAAGTGGTCCGAGGGCGCGGAGCCCGAGATGGCGACCCGGATGGCGGCGTCGATCGCCGACGTGCTGCGCGAGGCGGGGGTGCACAAGGAACAGATCGGCATCGACATCATGGACATGGTCGCCTACCAGGCGCTGACGAAGCAGGGGCTCAACATCGTCAACGGATGGCCGGCCATGTCGCAGGCGCGGGTCGTGAAGACGGTCGACGAGCTGGAGTGCCACAAGATCGCCGCGGCCCATGGCGACGCCGCCATGTGGATGGCCAAGCACGAATGGGCCAAGCCGGGCGTGCGCGAAGCCGAGGTGTGCGCCAAGGTCAACGAGTACCTCTACCGCAGCGGCTTCGATTTCGTCTACGACATCATCGTCGCATCGGGCGGCAACACGAGCCCGTACCGGCGCTGGCACACCGACAAGATCATCCGGCAGGGCGACTTGATGATCATCGACATCAACGCGGTCGGTCCGGGCGGGTACTTCATCGACTTTGTGCGGTGCTGGAAAGTGGCGGCCAAGCCGACGCCCAAGGAGCGGGCGCTCTATCGAGAGTGCTACGATTCCCTGTACGCGGCGATCCACGCCGTCAAGGCCGGCGCCACGAGCGCCGACGTGGCCAAGCACTTCCCCGAGTACGACGACGACAAGTACGGCAGCGTCTCGCTGCAGCAGTTTGCGCACAGCATCGGGTTGAGCCTGTACGAGGGGATGTGGATCTCCCGCGCCTACTCGCTCAAGTACCCGGCGGAGCTCAAGCCGAACATGTACTTCGCGATCGAGACCTTCGCCGGCCACCCGGGTCTGGAGCAGACGGTGCGGCTGGAGGAGAACCTCGTCGTCACCGACAAGGGGTACGAGATCTTCACGTTGTGCGAGCACGCGGACGACATGCTGGGCGCCTGACCGGCGGCGGCGCGCTACGCCGGCGGCGGTCCTCCCACCCCGGCCCAGCGCTCCAGCAGCTCGATGAGGGCGGTGTGGTCGGCGTCGCCCATGCCCTCGCCCACGGCGATCCGCCATGCCTGCCGGGTCAACGCGCCCATGAGCATCGGGACCCGGAGCTCGTCCGCCAGGTCGAGACAGATGTCGAGATCCTTGAGGTACTGCGCCACGGTGAAGCCGGCGGTGAAATTGCGCGGCAGGATGAACCGGGGGCACTTGATCTCGGTCGTGTAGTTGCGCCCGGTGGAGCGGTTCACGGCGGCGATGAGGCGGTCCGCGGACAGTCCGGCCTTTTGCCCCAGCGCGATCGCCTCGGCCGTGCTCCACAGGGCCGCGGCGGATAACAGATTGTTGATGGTCTTGGCGGCGTCGCCGTCGCCCGCCGCGTCGCCGGCGTGCACGATCTCGCCGAAGCAGGCGAGGACCGGCCGGCAGCGCTCGACGAGGTCCGCGGGGCCGCCGGCCATGACGCAGAGCGTCCCGTCCACCGCACCGCGCACGCCGCCCGACACCGGCGCGTCGAGCACCTCGACGCCGGCAGCGCCCAGGTCTCGTGCCACACGGCGCGTGACGCGCGGGGACGACGACGTCATCTCGATCAGGATCTGCCCGGGCCGCATCGCGTGCGCGAGGCCGCCCTCCCCGTAGACGGCCGCTTCGACCGCCCGCCCGTCCGGCAGCATCGTGAGCACGATCCCGGCGTCCCGAGCCAGATCCCCGACGCTCGCCTCGCGTTCCACCCCGTCACGCACGGCGCCCGCGACGGCCTCAGGCCGCAGATCGTACCCCCCGACGCGGTAGCCGGCCCGCAGGAGCCGGCGCGCCATTGGCGCGCCCATCTTGCCGAGCCCGATGACGCCGATGCGAGGACGGTCCATGCGCACGCTCCGCCACGACATGCCCGGCGCCGATCGGACGCCGGGATCCCCCCGGCGTTCTCGGCCGGCGCGCCCGCCCCCTACCGCCCGGCTCCGCACGACGTCCGGCTCATCGACGGGCGGCGGCGCCGGCCGCGCGCGGCCGATGCCGCGCGGCGCTCGCGCCCGCGAAGGACTGCCGTCCCGGCAGAGAGAACTCGCTAGCGACGCGCGTCATCCGCCGGTGACATCCGCGAAGTCCGTCCACCGAGAGGCACGAGGCTTGGGAGGCGCCGGCGACCGCTGGAAGGGGGGCCGCCAGGTGACGTCTCATCGCCGTGCCTTGCCCGCACTCGTGCTTGGGATCGCGCTCGTCGTGAGCCTCTGCCTGTACGGCGGCACACGCACGCCGCACGCGAGCGGAGCGGCCACGTGGGCGCTGCCTTCGCATCCGGTATCCTTCACCTACTGGGACGGCGGGGACAGCACGAAGAGCACGCTCCTGCGCCAGCTGATCGCTGAGTACGAGCAGCTCCATCCCAACATCAAGATCAACTTCGAGACCGACACGCCGTCCGACAAGGTCACCGTGGCGCTGAGCACCGGCACGGCGCCGGCGCTCGTCGAGGTCGCGGACTGGAACCTGCCGAAGTACGTAGCGGTGCACCTGCTCGACCCGTTGCCGCCCGCGGCGTGGGGCCGGTCGAGCGTCGCGGGCGTGCTGGACCAGTACATCCCGCACCTGCTCGACGCGATGTACGACGGGCACGACCTGTACGCCATCCCCGACCAGCAGAACGCGCACAGCCTCTTCATCAACAACCGGCTGTTCCGGGAGGCGGGGTTGGATCCCGCCAAGGACGCGCCGAAGACGTGGGACGACGTGGCCCGGCTCAACAAACAGCTGACGAAGAAACAGGGCGACCGCATCGTGCAAAAGGGGTTCGAGATGCGGTACGCGTGCCCGGACGGGCACTGGCAGGCGCAGATGTTCCAGATCCTTCTGTATCAGGCCGGCGGCACGATCCTGCAGGGCGGCCGGCCCGCGTTCAACAGCGACGCCGGGGTCAGGGCGCTGCAGGTCTGGGAGAGCGTGACCGTGGCGCCCCAGGTCACGCAGAACACGTGCAGCTCGCCGTACCAGGATTTCGCCACGGAACAGGACGCGATGACGTTCATGGGGCCGAACGGAGGTCCCTCGATCGAGCGGATCAACCCGAAGATGAAGGGGAACTACACGGTGGCGCCGCTGCCGCAGATCCGTCCCGACCACCCGGCCACGTTGGTCTATGCGTTCAACTGGGCCGTGTACGCCAAGGCGCCGGCCGACGAGCGCGCGGCGGCGTGGGATCTCGTCCACTTCCTCAGCTCGCGTCCCCTCCAGTGGTGGAGCGACATCAGGTTCGTGCAGTCGCGCAAGGGATGGTTCGACACGCCCGAGGCGAAACGGGACCCCTTCCTCGGCGTGTACATCCACGACCTCTCGATCGGACGCCCCGTGGCGCGCACCACGCACTACCAGGAGCTGCAGACGATCCTGTCGCGCATGATCGACCGGGTCATCCTCAACAACGCGGATCCCAAGCAGGCCCTGGACCAAGCCGCGGGAGAGTACGCCAGGGCGGCGCAGTAGGGAAACCGTGATGGAGTCGATCGACATCCACTTCCACGTCGTGCCGCCGCAGTTTGTCGAGGCGGTGCGGCGCGGCGACTTCGCGGACGCCGTGCACATCGAGCGCCGCGGCGCGGTGGAGCACATGATCTATCACGCGCCGCCGGGCGTGGTGGTGGAGCCGGATACCGCGCTGGATCCCGCGGAGTACGACGAGCGCCTCATGCTCGCGGCGATGGACCGGCGCGGCCTCGCCGCCGCCGTCATCGGGCCGTCGCCGGCGTTCTGCTATTGGGCGGCCCCGGAGCTGGGCGCGCGGCTTGCCGCGGCCCTCAACGACGGCATCGCGGCGATGGTGCGGGCGCACCCGGACCGGTTCATCGGGATGGCCACGGCCCCCATGCAGGACGGGGAGCTCGCCGCCCGGGAGGTGGAGCGCGCGGCGGGCACGCTGGGGCTGCGCGCCGTCGAGATCTGCACGCACATCAATGGCATGGACCTGGACGATCCGAGCCTGGCCCCGGTATACGGGGCCGCCGAGCGGCGCGGGCTGCCCTTGTTCGTGCACCCGCAGAACTGGGGCGACATGCGTCGCATGCGGAGCCACCACATCTGGAATCTGGTCGGCTTCCCGGCCGAAACCGCGCTGGCCGCGGCGCATCTGATTTTGGGAGGTGTGTTCGAACGGTTCCCGCGCCTGAGGGTCGTCCTGGCCCACGGCGGCGGCTACTTCCCGTACCAGATCGGGCGGCTGGACCACGGCTACGAGGTGCGGCGGGAGTTGAACGAGCATCTCCCGCGCCGCCCCAGCGAGTACCTGGGGAACCTGTACTGCGACACCCTGACCCACAGCGGCGCGGCGTTGCGGTTCCTGCTCGACCGGATGGGCGACGACCACGTCGTGATCGGGAGCGATTACCCGTACGACATGGGATACACGGCGCCCGTGGAGGTCGTTCGCGACCTCGGGCTTGGCGGGGAGCGCGAGCGCAACGTCCTCGGGCGCAATCTCGCGCGGTTGCTCAACCTGGCCTGACCGGGGGACCGACGCGCCCGCGCCGCCGGCCGGGCTGGGGCCGCGCCGGGGCGTTACGGCGCTTCCGGCCGCATCGGCACGGCGTTGACGGGATAGCGGGGCGTCTCGCCCGTGAGCACCCGCACGACGCTTTCCGCCGCCTTGCGCTGTAGCTCCTCGACGGACTCCTCGGAATAGAATGCCACGTGCGGCGTCAGCAGCAACGTCTCCAGGCCGCGGAGCGCATCCGCATCCGCGGGCGGCTCGGTTTCCAGCACGTCGAGGGCCGCCCCGGCGATCCAGCCCTCGCGCAACGCGCGAGCAACGGCGCCGAGGGAGACGATTGGACCGCGGGACGTATTGATGAGGTACGCCGTGGGCTTCATCGCCCGCAACGCCGCCTCGCCGATGAGGCCGCGGGTTTCGGGGACGAGCGGCGCGTGGACCGAGACGTAATCCGCGCGCGCGAGCAGCTCATCGAACGTCGCCTTGCGGACCCCGTGCGCCAGCATCTCGTCCGCGGAGACGTAGGGATCGAACGCGAGGAGCTCGAGGCCCAGCGCGCGCGCCTTGGCCGCGAGGCACCGCGGGATCTTGCCGAAGCCGATGAGGCCGAGGACGCGGCCGCGCAGGCGGTGCATCGGGGCCGCGTCGCGCGCGTCCCACCGGCCGGCGCGCACCCGGCGGTCGAGCCACGCCAGCTTCCGCGCGCACGCGAGCAGCATCCCCAGGGCGTGGTCGCTGACCTCGTCGACGCAGTAATCGGGCACGTTTGTCACGACGATGCCGCGCTCGGTCGCGGCCGAGACGTCGACGTTGTCCACGCCGATGCCGTAGCGGGCGATGACCCGGCACCGCGTCAAGCGCTCGATGACGCGCCGCGTGACCGGCGCGTAGCAGACGAGCAGCGCGTCCGCCTCGGCGGCGGCGTCCAGGAGCTCCGCGTCGGACGTGGCCTGCAGCACGACCAGTTCCGCGCCCGCGGCGCGCAGCACCGCGCGCTCCACGTCGAGGGACGGAAACACGTGGTCGGTGACGACCACCCTGGGCGGGCGAGGCGGAGGCTCAGGGCTCATAGTGCCACAGGCGTCCGTGTCCGCAGCGTCCGGTGAACGCCACGGCCGCCGACGCGACGTTCTGCACGTTCGGACGGGTCATGAAGGTCGTCATCTGCCCAGGCGCGAGCGGCTTGATGTCGACGACGGTCGCTTCGATGGCGCGGTCGTCCTCATCGAAGTAGTACGCGATGACCTGGCAATTGCCCTGAGCGTTGCCGTCGTTGCGCACGGTCCCGTAAAACCAGCTTGCGGTGTCGTCACGCGGATCGACCTCCGCGTAGTGCTTCTCCACCACGACGTAGTATGGTCCATCTCCGCGCGGTCCGGCCGCGTTCGCGGCGCCGCCATCCGGCGGCGCCGGCGCGACGCCGCGGCGCGGCGCGGTTGTGTCGCCGGAGCGATGGGACGCGGTCCCGGCAAACGCCGCGAGCAACGCGGCGATGACGACGCCGGTGAGCGCACAGACGGCGCGTGCCGGTCTCACGCCGCGCTGGCTCCTTTCCCTCGATGTGCGCCGCCCGGAGGGTGTCACCGAGGCCCTCGCCGGACGGCGTGGTGGGATTCTGGGGAAACTCCTCGAGTGCCTGCCGCGCGGCGCGCCGGGACGCCCGCGGCGGGCCTACCGCGGGCGGAGACCTGCCGCAGAGCGCTCACCCGCGGCGGGTAAGCTGAGGAGGAGATTCGACAGCGGCGCGGTCAGTCCCCGATCCGGCCCGTGCGGGTGCAGCTACGCCTGCGCTCGAGCCGTCTCCGGCCGCGGCGCGCCGCCCAACGCCATCAGCGATGCGGCGACACCGAACGGGAGCGCGAGGCTGAACGGCGGCATGGAGCTGAACGCCACGACGGCGCCGCCGAGCAGCGGGCCTAGAAACAATCCGAAGTCGATCGCGCTGTTATACATGCCCATCGCCGTGGTGAGCCGGTCCGGTGCGATGAGCCAAGTGATCCGCGTGGCCAGCGTTACGGGGATCAGGCCGAACCCAAAGCCGTACACCGCGCCCGCGGCGAGCAAGGCAGGCGGCGTGTGGATCAATGGCACCGCGAGGACAGCGCCCGCCATCCCCGCGATCCCGGCCAAGGCCAAGCGGTCGCCGCGCAGGCGGGTGATGAGGCGTCCCGTCGTCGGCTGCATGAGCATGTACACGAGCCCCTGGACGGCGAACACCCACCCCACCACGACGATCGAGAGACCCTGGCGTGCGATGTGCAGCGGAAGATACGTCGTCCACACCCCGGCCATGCCGAAGCACAAGAGGGTCGTCGCGCACAGGCGCACGAGCGCCGGCAGCGAAAACGCGTCGGCGATCTCGCGTAACGGCACCCTGGCTGAGCTGCGCCGCGGCGGCGCCACCCGGGCGATCAGCGGGATGGCGAGCGCGCTCAGCGCGGCGCCGGCGTAGAACGGCGCACGGTCTCCGTACGTCGCGGCCACAACACTCCCAAGGAGCGGCCCCGCCAGGGTCGCGGCCGAGGCCCAAAACCAAAAGAGCCCAAACATCCGGCCGCGCGTCGCCGCCGTGGATGCCTCGGCGACCGTGGCGTGGAGCGGCGGGATCAACACGCCCCGCGCGCCGCCGATCCCCGCGAGCGCCAGCACGACGGAGGGTGCCGAGCGGGCCGCGCCCGCGAGCACGAGACAGGCGCCGTTCGCCGCATACCCTCCCAGGAGCGCGAGGCGCCGTCCCACGGCGCTCGCGATCGGCCCCGCCTGCAGCTCGACCGCGGCCATGGAGATGCTGAGTGCGCTCACCATGATCCCGATGTGAGCGGCGGAGTATCCGAGGCGCGCGAGATGGACCGGGAGCACGGGGAGGACGACCTGCCAGGAGATGTTCGTGCAAAACCCGGCTGCGCCCAGCACGATCCCGGGCGGCACCCGGCGCGGCCGCGGTCGCAAGGTCACGCACCTTCGAGGCGAGATGAGCTGCGGGACGCACTTCTGCAAGGGCCGTCGCGCGGCCTGCGTCGCGGCCGGCTGCGGCGCCGGCGCGGTGGCAAGTGGCGGAGAAGCGTGAACGGGCGGCGAAGTAGGCCAATCATCATGGCACGCCCGCCGGTGCGAGCGAACGGGCTCCCGCTGGGCCTGCGCGACAGCGCGGGCGTCGATGCCCGGCCGTTTACCGCGCGCCCGGCCGCGGCGCCGCGGCGCCGGCGGGGGCTCGGGACGCTCCTGCGCTCCGCGGAGGCGCGCCGCCAGCTGTGGGGGTACGCGTTCCTCGCCCCGATGCTGCTGCTCCTGCTCGTGTTCAAGTTTCTGCCGATGGTCCAGGCGTTCTATCTGAGCTTGACGAGTTACGATCTGCTGAGCGCGCCGCGCTTCGTCGGCCTCTCGAACTACACCGCCCTGCTCCGGGACCCGTTGTTTCACCAGTCCGTGGGCGCGACCGCGTACTTCGTGTTCGGGACGTGCGTCCCGCTCTGGATTCTCTCGCTCCTCCTCGCGCTCGTGTTCAACACGGCGCTCCCCGCGAGAAACGTGCTCCGCTTGATCTATTTCCTGCCGGCGATCATGCCGGTCGTCGTCTACGCCACGGTGTGGCGTTTTTTGTTCCACCCGTATGGGCTCCTCAACGTGGGCCTGCACGCCATCGGGCTGCCCGCGGTGGACTGGCTCGGGGACCGCCGCGCCACGATGCCCGGATTCATCCTCTCCGCGGAGTGGCGGTTTGTGCCGTACTTCATGATCGTGTATCTTGCGGGATTGCAGAACATCCCCCAGGAGTACTACGAGGCCGCGGCGATCGACGGCGCCTCCGGCCTCCAGCGGTTTCGCGCGATCACGCTGCCGCTGCTGCGGCCGACCGGGCTGCTCGTCATCGTGGTGTCATTGATCCTGATGTCGAAGGTCTTCACCAACGTGCTGATCATCTCCGGTGGAGGCCCCGACGGCGCCACCCGCGTGCTGTCGCTGTTCATCTACCAGACCGGGTTTCAATTCTTCAAGATGGGGCTGGCGAGCGCGGCGTCGATCTTCCTCCTGCTCGGCATGATGGTCTTCACGCTGATGCAGCTGCGGCTGTTCCGGGACGGCGGCCATGATTAGCGGTCACACCTACGTGGACCGCACGTTGTACTGGGTCCGCTTCGTGC
Source organism: Bacillota bacterium (assembly GCA_021324255.1). Taxonomy (GTDB): domain Bacteria; phylum Sysuimicrobiota; class Sysuimicrobiia; order Sysuimicrobiales; family Segetimicrobiaceae; genus JAJPIA01. The sequence continues at coordinate 21,182 of JAJPJL010000003.1, read as the reverse complement.
TCGTGAGCGCGTTCGGGATCCTCATGCTCGTCCCGATCCTGTGGATGCTCTCGACGTCGCTGAAGCCGCTCGCCCAGGTGTTCCAACTTCCCATTCAATGGATCCCCAGGCCTCCCGAGTGGAGCAACTACCCGGCCGCGTGGAACCAGTTTCCGTTCGGCCGGTACTTCGTGAACAGCGTGATCGTGTCCGTCGCGGTGACCGTGCTGAACGTGGTCCTCGCCGGGTTTGCCGGGTACAGCCTCGCCAAGTACCGCTACGTCGGCCAGCGGGTGCTGTTTCTCGCCATCCTATGCACGCTGATGCTGCCGATCGAAGTGCTGATGGTGCCGACGTTCCTCATCGTAAAGGAGCTGGGCTGGCTCAACACCTACCAGGGGCTGATCGTCCCGGTCGCCGCGGACGCGTTCGGGGTGTTTTTGATGCGCCAGTTCATGCTGCACCTGCCCGACTCGCTCATCGAGGCGGCGCGCATCGACGGCGCGGGAGAGCTGGGCACGTACTTCCGCATCGTCGTGCCGCTCGTCTGGCCGGCGGTGTTCACGCTCGGGCTGTTCGTGTGGCGTGAGACGTGGGACTCGTTCGTCTGGCCGTTCATCATCATCTCCGACGACAGCCTGCGCACGGTGCCGATCGGCCTGCAGCGATTCCAGGAGCAGTACGTGACCACCTACAACCAGGTCATGGCCATCTCCACGGTGGCCATGATTCCGCTCGTGCTGCTCTTCTTTTTCTTCCAACGGGCGTTCATTCAAGGGATCGCGCTGTCGGGCTTGAAAGAGTAACGATCGTCACGCGCGGCGGGGCCGCCTCCAGCACGGCGGCGATGCGCTGAGCGAGCTCGAGACTCGGGCGGGCCCGGCCGTGGACGATCTGGTTGAGGTGCGAGGCGCTGATGCCGACGCGCATGGCGAGGGCCGACTGGCTGACGCCGCGCCGCGCACACCACGCCCGCATCGCGGCGGCGAGGTCCGCCGGCACCGGCAGCCGCGCGTGCTCGACTTCCCCGGATACGTCCAGGACTCGCACCTCCACGGTTGAGCATGACGCCCCACCTCGACATCCGCGTGTCAGGAACATTACCGGGCTACGAAAAACGGGAGAAAACTTGGGCGCGGGCGAGGAGCGATTGGCAAAATGCGAGGGGCGCATGCGCCCCTCGACCCGCGGCGGCCGCCCGGCGCCCGCGGGTCTGCTAGCGCCGCGTCGTGGTGTTTGACGAGACGCGGGAGCGGAGCCGGCCCGAACCCTCGCCGACGTTCGGGAATGACGCGCTAACGGTGGTGGTGAAATCCCGGCCCGAACACGATCCCAATGCCGAACCAGAACGGCGGCCCGTAGTAGTACGGACCGTAGTAAGGGTAGGGATAATAGGGCGGCGGCGGTGGCGGCGGCGTCGCGGCGACGGCCACGTCGATCCGCGTGGCCGTAAACTGCCTGCCGTTCGCCACGAGCCACGCGGTGGCCGGGACGCCGATATACCGGCGCAGCGTGCACAGCGGAACGGTTGTCGAGTTGATGAGCACGGCGGTGTACGGCCCGGTGGCGATGGTGTTCACCCCGCCGGGCCCCCCGAGCGTCACCGTCTGCGCGCCGCAATCAACCCGCTGGATCGTGCCCTGGAGCTGGATCGAGCCCTGCGCCGCCCCGATGCCGGACCCTGCGAGCATCAGCGCGGCGGTGACGACGCCGACAAGGACCACGGCTCGTATGTTCATCGCCTGCTTCCTCCCTCGAGCGATTGTCCCATCCGCTTCCGGCGGAACGTCCTCCGTGCTCGGGATCCGGCCGACCACGCCCGGCACGAACCACCCGGGCGAGCGTGCTCGACCAGACTACGTGCACGGTCGCCCGCGGGTTCGCCGCGCACGCCGAGTGCAAACCGCGTCGACGGCCCGAATGGGGCCCCGCGCCGCGGTCGCATCCGGGGCGCTATTCGCACAAATTTGGCGCACGTCCTGCCGCGTCCTGCCCCGGCACTTGGACCGAGCGTGCATCGGGACCCTGTCGCGGCCGGCAGAGCGCTGTCAATGGGCTCGCCGCGGCGGGCACCGCGCTCCTCCGCGCGACCGACGCGGGCGCGAGTGCTCACGACGGTCGCCGCCCGGACTTCCGGGCGATCATCGCCTCCGCGAGGGGGCAAGGCGCGTTCCGGACGACCACGTTGACGAGCGCCGGGGCGCCGGACGCCCGGGCGCGTTCAATGGCCGGCGCGAGATCCGCGGCCCGCTCGACGTACTCGCCGTGTCCGCCCAGGCTTTCCACCGTGCGATCGTAGCGGACCTGGCGCAGCTCGGTGCCGGTCGCGCGGCCGTAGTACGCCAGCTGGAAGTTCCGGTCGATGCCCCACAGGGCATCGTTGCCCATCACGGCCGTGAACGAGAGGCGGTGGCGGACGGCGGTATCGTATTCCATCGCGTAGAAGCCGAACGACCCGTCGCCGACGATGAGGACGACCTCCGCGGCGGGGCGGGCGAGCTTGGCGCCGAGCGCGTAGGGCACGCCGCAGCCCAGCTGCGCCAGCGGCCCGATGCGGAGCCAGCCGCCCGGATTTCTCGCCCGGAGATAGCTGCGCGCCCAGCCGGCGTAGTCGCCGCCGTCGACCACGATGATCGTCTCCGCGGTCGTGATCGCGTCGACCTCGCGCAGCACGCGCATGGGGTGGAGCGGCGCTTCGTCGGTCGCGAGCGACTCGAACCGCCGCCGCTGCGCGTCCCGGGTGCGCGCCAGCTGCGCGAGCCACGGCGATGCCTGCCGCCCGCCGCCGCGCGCGGCCGCGGACATCTGCGCCAGCACCGAGTCCGGGTCGCCCGCGATGCCCAACTGTACGCCGCGGTTTCGCCCGATCTCCTCGGGCGCGGGGTCGATCTGGATCAACGAGGCCGACGGGGCGAAGAACGGCGGTAGGCCGTACCGGTAGCGATGGTCCAGCCGCTTGCCGAGAAGCAGGACCACGTCGGCCTCCGCGAAGTGGCGCGCCGCGTCGTTGAGCGCGGGGTCGGCGTAGCCAAAGCACAACGGATGGTCGTCCGACAGCAGCCCGCGCGCCTGCTCCACGGTGAAGCACGGCACCTCCAGCATCTCGACGAAGTCCCGGAGCGTGGCCGGGACGACCGCGTGCCTCGCGGCGTTGGCCGCGATGACGACGGGCCGCTGCGCGCGCTGGAGGAGTGTCACGGCGTCCTCGATGAGGCGGGGGTCGCCGTGCGGCCGCCCCGCATCCCGATACTCGCGCGGCGAATATCGCGGGAGGTCGTCCTCGTCGACGGCCGCCTCCTGGACGTCGATCGGGAGGGTCACGTGGACCGGTCCGTACCGCCCGGTGAGCGCGGTGCGAAACGCGGTGGCCAGCATGTCCGGGATGCGCCGCCGGTCGAGGACCATCCACGATCCCTTCGTCACCGGTGCGGCCAGCCCGACCTGGTCGATCTCTTGGAACGCGTACCGGCCCAGGTCCCGCGTCTCGGCGCACCCCGCGAGCAGGACGACCGGGCTTTCGCTGGCATGGATTGCCGGCAGCGCCGACACGGCGTTGGCAAAGCCGGGACCTCCTGTGACGAGGGCAACGGCGGGCTCGCCGGTGACCCGCGTCCACGCGTCGGCCATGTGCAGCGCCGCCGCCTCGTGCCGCGCGTCAACGAGATCCAGGCCTTCGTCCACGGCCGCGTCGCAGATCGGGAGGATCGTATCGCCGACGATGGTAAAGAGCTTCCGCACACCTTCGAGCTTGAGGCACCGCAGCACCGCGTGAGCGCCGCGCAGGACCATGGATGATCGCCTCCGGTCAGGGGTGTATCGCGAATGGCGGAGTAAGACCCTCCCCCGTGCCGCCGCGGCCGCGGCTCGCGGCGGCTACCGAAACCTGTCCCTACCATTATTAACGCGCCGTTGCGACCGATCCTCGTTGCCCCGGGCACCACCCGCATTGGCGCCCTCGCGTTCACCACATCTTCGTCCTATTTTAATTACGGCTTCACGGTCGGCGTCGCCCCGGCATGCTACCGTGACGCCGAGATGGTGCATTCAGGCCGTTCCGAGGTGCTCGCGGAAGCGGGCCTCGAGATCCTCCGGCATCTCGCCGACGCCGTCCTCGCGGAAACCGCCGTTCGCGTCCACAAGCCACCCGCGGCGGAGCTCACGCACATGCAGTTCCGCGACCCCGTCAGCGAACAGTCGTTCTTTCTCGGCGAGGTGTTGTTTTATGAGTGCATCGTGGAGCTCGGAGGCGTCCGGGGATACGGGTACGCGCTCGGTCAGGATCCGGAACGGGCGCTCTACGCGGCCGTGGTGGACGCGGCGCTCAACGCGGGCCATCCGCTCGGCCCGTGCATCGAGGCGTCGCTCCAGAAGGCCGCCGCCGGGGCGGCCGAGCGCCGCACGATCGACGCGCGCATCGCCGAGCGCACGCGCGTACGCTTCGAGGTGATGGAAGGGTGACGGCGATGGACGCGGCCGGCATCGACGCGCTCGGCGAAGTGTATCGCGACCAGCGGACGTTCCGGCTGCTCATCGAGGCGCTGGCCCGGCCCGGCACCCTGCAGTCGCTGTCCGACCCGATGCCGGACGTGCCGCCCGGGGTGGATCCGTACATCGCGTCGGTGGCGGTCACACTGCTCGATCACGAGGTGCGGTTTGCGACCTCCGGGCCGACCGCCGCGCCACTTACCGCCTATATTGCCCGGCGCACGGGTGCGCGTCCCGCGCCGCCGGAGGAGGCAGGGTTCCTGTTCGCGTGCGGCCACGACGCGGACTCGCCGCTCGAGCGGTTGCCGGTCGGGTCCCTCGAGTTTCCCGAGCACGGCGCGACCGTCGTGTTGACGGTGGAGCGGCTGTTCGCCCAAGGCGGCGACGGGGCAAGCACGATGGCGGTCGAGGGCCCGGGGATTCCCACCGTCGCCCGCGTGCACGCGCGGGGGTTGGCGCCGGCGATCATCGAGGCGTTTATCGACATGAACCGTGAGTACCCCGAGGGCATCGATGCGTTCCTCGTCGATCCCGACGGGCGGTTGGTCGGGCTGCCGCGCACCGCCCGCATCGGCTGGAACCGCGGCTGATGGGCTACGTCGCCGCCAAGGGCGGCACGCAGGCGATCGAGCAGGCCGAGCAGCTGGTGCAGTACTACCGCCTCCGCGGCGGGTCGGAGCCCATCCAGATCCGCCAGATCCAGGATCAGTTTCGCCTGGCCGTGGACAAGGTGATGGGCGAAGGCTCATTGTACAGCCCGTTTCACGCGGCGCTCGCGCTCAAGCAGGCCGAGGGCGACACGATCGAGGCCGTACTGCTGCTGCGGGCATTCCGGTCCACGTGCCCGCGCACCCGCGTCTCGGTCGTCGCCGGCACCTCCGAGATGCACGTCCACCGGCGCATCTCGGCCGCGTTTCAGGACGTGCCGGGCGGCCAAATTCTCGGCCCCACGGTGGACTACACACAGCGCCTCTTGAACTTCTCGCTGTGCGAGGAGGACGGCGACCACGTGCGCCGGTTCGTGGCACAGTACCTTGCCGATCTGCCGGCGGGTGAGCTGGGTGAGCCGCCCTCGTTTCCGAAGGTCGTCGACATCCTCAAGCGCGAGGGCCTGCTGGCCGCGTCGAACGGCGCGGGCGCGGCGCCCGAGGAGCCGCCCTACGACATCACGCGGGCGCCCCTTGTGTTCCCGGCGCCGCGATCGGCCAGGCTCCAGGCGCTCGCGCGCGGCGAAACCGGCGGCGTCCTCGCGCTCGCGTACTCCAGCATGCGCGGGTACGGCGACATCCATCCCACGGTCGGCGAGCTGCGCGTCGGCACGGTCCCGCTGCGCATCCCGCACCCTGCGGGCGGCCCCGCGGTCTTCATCGGACGGGTGTTGGTGACGGAGGCCGAGGTGGTCGCGTTCTTCGATGGCACGAGCGGCCCCGGCGCTCCGATGTTTACGCTCGGGTACGGCCTGTGTTTCGGTCACAACGAGCTCAAGGCCATCGCGATGGCGGTGCTGGACCGGACAATGAACGCCGCGGTCCCGAAGGCGCCGGCCGAGAACGAGGAGTTCGTGCTCTCGCACATCGACCCGATTGAATCCTCGGGCTTCGCCGCTCATTGGAAGCTGCCGCACTACGTGACGTTCCAGGCAGACATCGACCGCCTGCGGAGCGCGCAGCGGCACGCCCAACCCCGGGACGGAATCCGTCGTGCGGGCGGCTGATTTGCTCGTCGCCCGGCGGAGCGGGTACAACTTCGCGTTCCTCGACGAGCACAGCAAGCGCGAGGTCCGGCGTGCGCTGCTCAAGGCCGTCGCCATCCCGGGGCACCAGGTGCCGTTCGCGCCGCGGGAGCTGCCGATCGCGTTGGGGTGGGGCACAGGGGGACTGCAGATCACGCTCTCGTTGATCGGGCCCCGCGACGTGTTGAAGGTCATCGACCAGGGCAGCGACGACAGTGTCAACGCGGTGAATCTACGCCGGCTGATCACCCGAACGACGGGCGTGCGCACGACGACCGACACGCGCCGGGCTACGATCATCCAGACCCGCCACCGTGTTCCGGAGGAGTCCTTGCGGGCGGATCAGGTCCTCGTGTTCCAGGTGCCGTACCCGGAACCGCTCCGGCGCGTCGAGCCGAGCGACGTGCAGACGCGCCGCATGCACGCGGAACAGGACTACAGCCGATTGTGGGTCTACCTGTACGAGGACATCGTCCGCTGGGGCGACGTCACCATCCCGCACCGGTACCCCGTGCGCGTCCACGGGCGGTATGTGATGGATCCATCGCCCATCCCGCGGTGGGACGTGCCGAAACTCCACCGGTCGCCGACGCTGGGCCTCTTCGGTGCCGGTCGCGAGAAGCGGGTGTACGCGATTCCCCCGCACACGCGGGTCGAGCCGCTGGAGTTCGACGATCACCCCTTCCGGGTGGAGGACTTCGGCGGAGAGCGATGCCGCCGGTGCGGCAGCGGCCGGTCGTTCCTCAGCGCAATCTACGACCGCGCGACCGGGCGGCGGTACTATGTGTGCTCCGATACGGACTACTGCGAGCGCCGCATCGCAGGCGGCGCCGCGCAGCGGGCGGCCGCGCCGTGAGCATCGCGCCCGCGCCAAGCGCCGTGCCGCCGGCGGCCGACGCGCAGCCGCTCCTGGTCCTGGAGCGGCTGCTGAAGATCTACGGCGAGGGCTGCCCTGACTGCGTGGCACGCACCGGTCCCGCGGCCGGCACGAACGTTTGCCCGCGGTGCCGGTCCGTGGTCGCCTGCGGAGATCTATCCCTGCGTCTCGATCCCGGGGAGATCTTCGGGATCGTCGGCGAGAGCGGGTCCGGCAAGAGCACGCTGCTCCGCTGCTTGTACTTCGATGAGACGCCGACGGCGGGCCATGCGTACCTCACACCGTACGAAGCGGGCCGCGTGGATGTGTTCGCCATTTCCCCGCAGCGGCGCCGATACGTGCGCCACCATCTGCTCGGCATGGTCTACCAGCACCCTCACCTGGGTCTCGACCTGGACACGAGCGCCGGCGGCAACATCGCGGAGAAGATGCTGATGGCCGGCACGCGGCACGTCGGCCGCATGCGGGAGCGCGCCCGCGAGCTGCTCGGTCGCACGGAAGTGCCGCTCGACCGCATGGACGAGCCGCCCCGGCGCTTCAGCGGCGGCATGCAGCAGCGCGTCCAGATCGCCAAGACGCTGGCCAACAACCCGCCGCTCGTACTGCTCGACGAGGTGACGACCGGGCAAGACGTATCGGTGCAGGCCAGGGTGCTGGATCTCATCCGGAGTCTCGGGCGGAGCCTCGGGCTGGCTATGATCGCCGTCTCCCATGACCTGGGTGTGATCCGCCTCCTGGCGCAGCGCACGGCCGTGATGAAGAACGGCCGGATCGTCGAGCTGGGGTTGACGGACCAGATCCTCGAGGATCCGCAGCATCCCTACACCCAGCTGCTGGTCAGCTCGCAGCTGTGACGGCCATGACGGATCAATCGGCATCCGCGCCGATCCTCAGCGTGCGAGGGCTGACAAAGACGTTCCGCCTGCACACGCTCGGCGGCGCCGAGATCCGCGGGTGCGACGGCGTGTCGTTCGATCTTGCGCCCGGCCGCTTTCTCGCGTTGACCGGACCCAACGGGTCGGGCAAGTCGTCGGTGTTGAAGTGCATTTACCGGACGTACCTTCCGACCTCCGGCGAGATCCGGTATTGGCCCGCGGAAGGCCCGGACGTCGATCTCGCGCGCGCCGACGAGCGCCGAATTCTTGTCCTCCGGCGCCGGGAGATCGGCTACGTCACGCAGTTCCTCCGCGTGGTGCCGAGGGTTTCCGTCGTCGACGTGGTCGCGGAGGGCCTCTGGCACATGGGCTGCGACGCCCGCACCGGCCGGCAGGTCGCCAGAGAGATGCTCACCCGGCTCGAGGTCCGGCCGCATCTGTGGAGCGTGCCGCCCGCGACGTTCAGCGCCGGCGAGCAGCAGCGCGTCAATCTCGCCCGTGCGCTCGTGCTGCAGCCGCGTCTGCTCCTCCTCGATGAGCCCACCGCCTCGCTGGACGCCGCCGCTGTCGCGGTCGTGATCGACTTGTTGCGCAGCCTCAAGACCAGCGGTACGGCGATCATCGGCGTGTTTCACGACGTCGAGCCGGTGCGCCCGTTGGTCGACGGGATCGTGCGGATGCAGGCCGGCGCCGGCGCGATCCCCGCGGGCCGGGGGCACGGATGACCCGGGTCCTCGTCCGCGGGGGGACGGTCGTCGGTCCGGCGTCCGTGTTCGCGGACGGCCACGTGCTCGTCGAAGCGGGCCGGATCGTCAGCGTGGGGCCCGAGGCGCCCGAGGCAGCACGCGCGGTGGGTGTCGACGCGCGGGATCTGTACGTCCTGCCGGGGTTCGTGGATCTCCACAGCGACGTGATCGAGCGCGAGATTGAGCCACGCCCCAATGCGCAGTTCCCGACCGCCCTGGCCGTGCGCGAACTGGAGCGCCGTCTGGCCGGCCACGGGATCACGACGATGTATCACGCCATCTCCGTTGCCGGAGAGGAATTCGGGTTGCGGTCCCACGACGCCGCCCGCGCCCTCATCGAGACGGTCCGGGAGCAGCGAGGATCTGCGCTCATCCGCACGCGGGTGCACGTCCGGTACGAGATTACGGACCGGCCGGGGTTGCCGGTCGTCCGTGATTTGCTCCGGCGGCGCCGCATCGACCTGCTCTCGTTCATGGACCACACCCCGGGACAGGGCCAGTACCACGATGCGGACGAGTACCACGACTATCTGGTCCGTACCTATGGGATCGGCGAGGCCCGGTTCGGCGAGATCCTCCGCGCGAAGCAAGCGGCCGCGGGCGGGCGCCATGAGATCGGCCGGTTGGCGGCGATGGCGAGAGGCGACGGCGTGCCGCTCGCGTCGCACGACGACGACTCGGCCGAAAAGCTTGCGGAGGCTCAGGCGTGGGGCGTCACCATCAGCGAGTTCCCGATGTCGCTGCAGGCGGCGCGGTGGGCGGCGGCGGCCGGGATGGCGGTCTGCGTCGGCGCGCCCAACATTGTGCGCGGAGGATCAACCGGCAGGAACCTGCGGGCCGTGGATGCGATCCGCGCCGGCGCGGCTCACATTCTGTGCTCCGATTATTATCCCGCCGCGATGCTCCATGCCGTCTTTCTCCTTGCCGGGGACGCGCTCACGCTCCCCGAGGCAGTGGCGATGGCCTCGCTCGCGCCGGCCCGAGCCGCGGGGATCGCGCACGAGGTCGGCTCCCTCGAGCCGGGGAAGCAGGCGGATCTGATCTTCGTGCGGATGTGGCACGGCCTGCCGGTGGTGGCGGGCGCCATGGTCGCGGGCCGCTGGGCGTATCGGGTGGAGTACGGGTGCGCAGCCGAGCCGGACGAAGGCGAACGCCTCGCGGAGGTGGCCTGGAGTCCGGGCGCGCGCGGCGTCCCGCCGGACCGGCGCCCGGGCCGCGCCTCGTCCGCTAGCGAGGGGCGACGGAGGGCCGCGCGGGCATGACCCACGCAGCGGCCGGCGGCATCGCCGCGAGGGCCGGGCGTACCGCCGCCCGCGCGGCGCGGGGCGGCACCGGTGCCCTTGTGGCCCTCCCGATCTACGTCGTGCTCGGGGCGTTCGTCGGATACCCCGTCGCCCTCTTGGCCGCGGAGAGCGTTGTGAGCCCGCACGGGATCTCGTTCGCCGCCTATGCCAGGTTTCTCACGACGCCCTACTACCGTGTCACCATCGTCAACACGCTTCTCATCGCTACCGTGGCCACGGCGCTGGCCACGGTTCTCGGGACGTTCCTCGCGTTCGTGTTCACGTTCGTCCCGTTCCGCGGACGGCACCTCGCGAGCAACCTCCTCAACCTGATGATCGTGTTCCCGACGTTCCTCATCGCCTTCGCGCTCATCCTCGTGTACGGTAGCTCGGGGTTCTTCAACCTCGCGGCGCTCGCGCTGCTGCGCCGCCCGGTGCTCGATTTCATCTACACGTGGAAGGGCATTGTGCTCGCCGACGTCATCGTGTTCACGCCGTTCGTGATGCAGCCGGTGATGGCGTCGATGCGGCTCGTGGATCGGCGCGTCCTGGAGGTCGCGCAGACGCTCGGATCCACGGGGCTGCACACGGTCTGGACGGTGGTGCTGCCGATGATTCGGCCGGGGATCTTCGCGGGATCGAGCCTCTGCTATCTTCTGGCGCTCAACGAGTACGGCATCGTGGCGTTTCTCGGCTCCACGTCGGCCGCGACGCTGCCGCTCGTGATCTACGGCGAGGCGCTGCTCAATCTCAACCTGTCCATGAGCGCGGCGATCGCGGTGATGTCGTCTCTGCTGTCCGTGACCCTGTTTGCGCTGTACCGCCGCCTGTCGCGCCGTCCGGCCCTGCACACCGAGCGCCCCCGGTGAGGGTGTTCGAAGGCCGTGGCGCGACGGCATTGCTGATCGGCGTCTTTGGGATAGCCCTGGCCCTGCTCGTGCTCTTGCCCATGGGGCTCGTCGTGCTGAGCGCGTTCGCGGCGGAGTGGACGATGACGATCCTGCCGGCCACGTACACCCTCCGGTGGTTCGAGCTGCTGCAGCTGCGCCAGTTGGCGCCGATCGCCGGGAGCCTCACCGTTGCCGCCGCAGTCGGTGCCGCATCGTGCCTGTTCGGCACGTACGCCGCGTACGTCGTGACGCGCAAGCGACCCGCCGCGGCCGGGGTGATCGACGCGCTGCTGATGCTCCCGCTCGCGCTGCCCACGGTCGTCATCGGGCTCGCGCTCCTCATCGCGTTTCACCGTCCTCCGGTCATGCTCACCGGGACGCCGCTCATCGTCGCACTGGCCCATTTTGTGATCGTCTTCCCGTTTACGTACCGATCCGTCGCCGGTGTCCTCGAAGGGCTCGACCCCCGGTACGAAGAGGTTGCCGCGAGCCTCGGCGCGGGCGAGGCGACGACGGTTGCGCGTGTCGTTGTCCCGCTTGTGGCCCCCGGCATCCTCGCCGGCCTCATCCTCTCGTTCGCGCTGTCGATGGGCGAGCTCGGGGCCACGTCGATGGTCTACCCGCCGTCGTTCCAAACCATGCCGGTGACCATCTTCGGGTTGGTCGAGCGGGGATTCTACCCGCAGGGCGCGGCGATGTCGGTGATCCTCCTGGTTGTGGGGTTCGCCGCGCTCGTCTCCCTGTATCTGCTGGAGGCGCGCCTCAAGCGGTTCATCCAGGTGTGACCGCCCTCCGGAACGTTGCTCGCGGCTTTCGCAAACCTTAACGACCGCTTCGCGGGGGCTGCGGGTCCCCGTGCTAGCGTCGAGCCGTGGGGCGCGACGGCGTGCGGTATGGACGCGTGGAGACGCTCGTGCGTCCCATGGACGAGCGCGACGCGGCCGAGGTGACCCCGTTGTGCGCGCAGCTCGGCTACCCCGCGATGGAAGCGCGTATTGCCGCGAGGATCCTGCGGCTGCTGCAGCATCCCGATCACCGCATGTTCGTGGCCCAGGTGGCAGCGGGGCGCGTCGCCGGATGGATCCACGTGCAGACGACCCAGTGGCTCGTCACCGAGCCGTTTGCGCTGGTCTGCGGACTTGTTGTGGATGAGCAGTACCGGGGGCGGCGCATCGGCCGGGCGCTCATGGAACGGGCGGAGGAGTGGGCCCGCCGCCGGGGCTGCCGCGAGATGCTTCTCTACACGAACATCCGGCGCATCAGCGCGCATCTCTTCTACCGGGGGCTCGGCTACACGTCCGACAAGACGTCCCACGCCTTCCGGAAGCTGCTGTGACAACCGGCTCGAGCGACAGGGGAGCCGAGACCATGGACAAGGGGGGCGACGATGGGCAGGCGGACACGGTGGGTGGCCGCGATGTGTGCGGCGGCGATAGTCGCGCTGTCAGTCGCCGGGGTGCAGCCCGGCGTGGGGGACGCGGCGGGGAAGGTGGTGCTGTACACTTGCGACGGGGCGGAAACGCTGTACGACGCGATTCTTCCCACGTTTGAGAAGAACACCGGCCTCAAGGTCGACGTCTTTACCAGCGGCACGGGCGCGGTGGCGAGCCGGGCCAAGGTGGAAAAGGACCATCCCGCGGCGGACGTGATCGTGCTGGTGCCGCCGTTCACGCAGGCGGTCATTCGGGACGGGCTCGTCGACACGTACACGCCGAAGGGCAGCGATCACGTCCCGGCGGCGCTCAAAGACCCTAAGGGGTACTGGGTCACGTTCATCGGGGATTTCACAAATTGGGGCTACAACCCGAGGCTCGTCGCGACGCCGCCCGACACCTACGAGGACCTGCTGAACCCCAAGTACAACGGCAAGATCGCGTACTCGAGCCCGATCACCGCGGGCGATGGCTTTTCCGTGGTCAACACGCTCGTGACCTTGTGGGGCGAGGAGCGAGCGTTCGCGTATCTCAAGCGGCTGGAGCCGATGGTCAAGTTCCACACGAAGGGCACCGGCTTTCTGGACGTGCTGGTGAGCCGCGGGGAGATCTGGGCCTCGAACAACGACCTGCAGGAGCTGCTCTCCGACGCCTACAACAGCAACATGGCCGTCAAGTCGGTGTTCCTGCGCCCGGCGCCGGGGAAGCCGAGGGTCACGCTCCCGATCTCGTACACGATGGAGCTCGTCCACAACGGACCGAACCCCGAGGGCGGCAAGATGCTCCTCGACTATCTCTTGTCGCCCGAGGTCCAGAGCGAGGTGCCGGACGCCTACGGGTTCCCGGCACGGTCGGACATCACGGCGGGCGGCGCCAAGCTCACGGTCGTGCGGGCCGCCATGAAGGACGTGCAGATCCTGAACGTCGACTACACCAAGGTATTGCAGTCTCAGAAGGCCTGGCAGGACCGCTGGACCAAGGAGATCCAGGAAGGCTTCAACAAGCAGACGGGGGTCACCCCGCCGTAGCGGGGGCTCGGGCAGCGGCCGGTTCGGATGAGTGACGCGACGTTTCCCTGGGACGGCGGGAGCGGTCCGGCGGTTGCCACGGCACCGCTCCCGCCCGCGCCCGACGCGGCGTGCATCCGGCTCGACGCCGTCACGGTCGACTTCCGGGACACGCGTGCCCTCGACGGGCTCACGCTCCGCGTCAGCCGCGGGGAGCTCGTCACCCTGCTCGGCCCGAGCGGGTGCGGCAAGACGACGGCCCTGCGCGTAGTTGCCGGCTTCATTTCACCGTCGGGCGGCCGCGTGTACCTGCGCGGCGCCCCGGCGGAGGCGCTCCCGCCGCACCGTCGCAACATCGGTCTCGTGTACCAGCATTACGCGCTCTTCCCGCACATGACGGTGGCGCAGAACGTCGCGTTCGGGCTCAAGGTGCGCCGCTGGCCGGCGGCGCGGGTTCGCGACAAGGTGGGCGAGATGCTCGACCTCGTCCGGCTGGGGCAGTGGGGCGGCCGCTACCCGCGCGAACTCTCCGGAGGCATGCAGCAGCGCGTCGCCGTGGCGCGGGCCATGGCCATCGAGCCGGACATTCTGCTCTTCGACGAACCGCTCTCCGCGCTCGACGCGCGGCTGCGGGTGGAGCTCCGGGAGGAGATCAAACAGCTCCACCGGCGGATTCCCGACGTCGCGATTCTCTACGTGACGCATGACCAGGAGGAGGCGCTCGTCATCTCCGATCGCATCGTGGTGATGAACGCCGGCCGCGTCGCGCAGATCGGCACGCCGGAGGAGGTCTTCAGCCGGCCGCGCACGATCTTCTGCGCCGAGTTCATGGGCGCGTCGAACATCGTGCACGCGGCGGTGCTCGAGCGCCGCAACGGCGCCGCCGTCGTGGCCGTCGGAAGCGAGCGGGTCGAGATCCCGGCGCCGATCACCTGCGCTCTGGGCCAGCCGGTGACGTTTTGCGTGCGGCCCGAGCGCGTGCGGCTCGACACCCATGGCGCCAACCGCGTGCGGGGCGTGTTCGACGACGTGTCGTTCAAGGGCGCGGCGGTGACCGTCCGCGTGACCGTGCCCGGCAGCGCACCGGTCCGCCTCGCGGCCGAGGTCCCGGCCGGCCAGTGGGACAGTGCCCGGCGCGTCGGCGAGGAGCTCGTGCTCTCGTTCGACCGGGCCGACTGCGTGATCGTGGACGCGTAAGCGCGCGCACCGGCGACCACGGCGCGCCGGTGCCCCCTAGTGCTCCTGGATCAGTGCCGTGGCCCGGTGGGGGCATGTGGGTAAGAAGCACGTGTGGCACTCCGACACCTTCTCCACGCCCCGTGGCATGTCGCCCATATCACGCTCAGGCAGTGGCACAGCGTGCCACACGCGGCATGCGCCTACTCCCCGATCGCCGCGTCGGTCAAGGGGGCTCCTGCCGTCATTCACGGCCTGCCGTCCTTCCTCGAGCAGGCCATCCAGGGACTCTACATGGTGGGCGTCGCGGTGCACTGCCCGATCTGGCTGAGGTGACGCGCGCAGGGACCCGGGGGGTCGGCCGCGCATTCGACAGGGGATGGCCGGCGGCGATGATCGCATCGAGGTGAACGGCCGGGCGTACCGGCGCCCGATCCGTCCCACCGTCGTCGTCTGCGTGGACGGCTTCGATCCCGCGTACCTCGAGCACGGCCTCCGGACCGGCACCGTGCCGGCGCTCGCCGAGTTTCACCGGGTGGGATTCGCCGCGCGCGCCCTGGCCGCGGTGCCGACCACCACCAACCCCAACAACACATCGATCGTGACGGGCGCGCCGCCGAGCGTCCACGGCGTCAACGGCAACTTCTACCTCGACCGCGAGACCGGGGCCGAGGTGATGGTCACCGACGCCCGTCTCCTCCGCTGCGGCACGGTGCTCGCGGCGATGAGCCGCGCGGGCGTCGCGACGGCCGCCATCACGGCCAAGGACAAGCTCCGCAAGATGCTGGGCTACGGGATGCGCGGGGTCTGCTTTTCGTCCGAGCGGGCCGCGCACTGTACGCGGGCCGAGCACGGCATCGAGGATGTGGAGCGGCTCGTGGGTCGCGCCACGCCGGACCCGTACTCCGAAGACCTTTCCCTGTTCGTGCTCGACGCGGGCATCCGGTTGCTGGAGCGGGATCGTCCGGAGCTCATGTACCTGTCGCTCTCCGACCTCGTGCAGCACGCGTTCCCGCCCGGGGCGCCCGAGTCGGACGCGTTTCATCGCGCGGTCGACGAGCGCCTCGGGCGGCTGCGGGCGCTCGGCGCGACCGTCGCCGTGGTGGCGGATCACGGCATGAACGACAAGGCGACCCCGGCCGGCGACCCCAACGTCGTCTACGTCGAGGACGAGCTCGCGGCACGCTTCGGGCCGGGCGCGGCGCGCGTCATCTGCCCGATCGCCGACCCGTTCGTGCGGCACCACGGCGCGCTGGGATCCTTTGTGCGCGTGTACGCGCGCCGCATCCGCGACCTCGGGGCGCTGGCAAGCGCGATCCGCGGCCTTCCGGGGGTGACCGGCGTGCTCGATGCGGATCAGGTCTGCGAGGCGTACGAGCTGCCGCGGGACCGCGAAGCCGATCTCGCCGTGTTCGCCGATCGGCACACGGCGCTCGGCGCGCGCCGCGAGGACCACGACCTCGGCGGCCTCGTCGGCCGCCGTCTGCGGTCGCACGGCGGGCTCGCCGAGCGCGAGGTGCCGCTGATCCTCTCCCACCCGTTGGCCGGCGAGTACGCGGCGCGCGCCCTGGCGGCGCCGCTCCGCAACTTCGATGTGCTCGATCTGGCCCTCAACGGGGTGGGGTGATGCCCTCGATGTGCTCGTCGCGCACGACACGCCAAGGCCGCCTCGAGTGGCCGTTCGACTTTCGCGTCACGCCCGCCGGCGTGGAGGTGCGCCTTGGGCGCTGGGTCGTCCGGCGCGTTGCCCTCGACGACGTTGCGCGCGCGGACGCGGTACCGCTGCGGCGGGTGCCGTTCTGGAACGAGCATTGGTGCAACTTCGCGCCGGCCCGGTTCGTCGTGCTCCGGCGGAAGACGGGATGGGTGCGCAACTTTGTCATCAACCCGGCGGATCCGGCCGGGTTCCTCGAGGCGCTGCGGCGTGAAGCTCCGCGCGTCGAGCAAGGGCCGGCGCCGTAGGCGGCGCCGCGGGCACGGGGGGGAGTCTCGCGCCGCGGACCGAACCTTCTCCGTGACGCCGCGGGCGCCGGCGCGCGGGGCCGGCGGAGCGAGCGCATCCGCGGCGGGAGGAGGCTCATGGCCGACGCGCTCCAGCGATACCTCGAGCGGACCCCGGCGTCTCGCCGTCTCCACGAGCAGGCCCGCGAGGTGATGCCGGGCGGCGACACGCGCTCGTCCGCGTGGTGGGCGCCGTACCCCATCTTCGTCGACCGCGGCGAGGGCTGCCGGATCTGGGACGTCGACGGCAACGTCTACCTGGACTTTCTCAACAACTACACGTCGCTCGTCCTGGGGCATGCCCACCCGGCCGTCCTGGAGGCGGTGGGCCGAGAGCTGCCGCGGGGGACCGCCTACGCCGCGCCGCTCGCCGCCCAGGTGGAGCTCGCGGCGATGCTCGTCCGCCGCGTTCCGTCGGTGGAGCGCGTCCGCTTCTGCAACTCGGGGACCGAAGCCACACTCTACGCGCTCCGCGCCGCGCGCGCGTTCACCGGGCGGCAGCGGTTCATCAAAGTCGAGGGTGGGTTCCACGGCACGCACGACGCGGTCGAAGTCAGCGTCGCGCCGCCCGTGGATGCCGCGGGCCCGGCGGATGCCCCCGTGCCGGTGCCGGCCTCGGCCGGCCTGCCTAGGCACGTGGCCGACGACGTGATCGTCGTGCCGTTCGGCGACGTCGCGGCCGTGGAGCGCGCGTTCGCGCGGCATCCCGGCGAGATCGCCGCGCTCATCCTGGAGCCGCTCCCCGGCGGATTCGGCTACATCGTCCCGCCGTCCGGATACCTCGCCGGCGTGCGGGACGCGGTTCGTCGCGGGGGCGCGCTGCTCATCTTCGACGAGGTCCAGACGCTGCGGCTGAGCCGCGGGGGCGCGCAGGAGTACTATCGCGTGATGCCCGATCTTACCGCGATGGGCAAGATCATCGGCGGCGGATTCCCGGTGGGCGCGTTCGGCGGGCGGCGCGACGTCATGGACCTCTTCGATCCCACGCGTCCGGGCGCGCTCCATCACTCCGGCACGTTCAACGGCAACCGGGCCACGATGGCCGCGGGCGCCGCGGTGCTGCGCGTGCTCGATCAGGCGCAGATCGACCGGCTCAACGGGCTCGGCGACCGGCTGCGCGCGGGTCTGCGGGAGGCGGTGCACGATGCCGGGGTCACGGCGCAGATCACGGGGGCGGGATCGTTCGCGAGCGTCTTGCTGACGGACCGGCCGGTGACCGGCTATCGCGCGCGCGCCGCGGTGCCCGCGGCGCTGCAGTCACGACTGCACCTGCACCTGCTGAACCGCGGTATCCACCTCATGCCGCGCGGGTCGCTGAGCCTGTGCACGCCGATGGGCGACGCCGAGATCGAGGCGTGCGCGGTCGCGGTCGGCGACGCGTTGCGCGAGATGCGGCCGGAGATCGAGCAGATCGCGCCGCGCCTGCTGGCCGGCTAACCGCCTCGGCGTCCTCCGGGATCCGCGGCGCCGAGCCGCTGTGTCAATGCGATGATGAGCTGCGAGGCGAGGCCGAGCATCGGCGCGGACACCCCGGCCTCGCGCGCACTCTCCAGCGCGAGCCCGGTGTCCTTGACCAGGATGTCGAGGGAGGTTCCCGGGCGGTAGCCCTCGATCCACTCGCGGACCACCGGCCAGTGCTCGAGCACCCACGTCGCGCCGGTGCAGGTGCGGAGGACGCGCCACACGGCCTCGGGCTCCAGCCCGGCCCGGCTCGTGAGGGCGGCCATCTCCCGCGCGGCGATCAGGCTCGCGGTCAGGAGCACCTGATTGGCCATCTTGACCACCGTGCCGGCGCCGGCGTCGCCCACGTGCTCGATCGCCGTCCCCATCGCCGCCAGGACCGGCCGCGCGGCCTCGAGGTCCGGCGCCGCGGCGCCGACGATGATCGTGAGGGTACCGTCCTCGGCGCGGGCCCGCCCGCCGCTCACCGGCGCGTCGAGGAAGCGGAGCCCGCGCCCTCGTGCGGCCGCGGCGAGACGGCGCATGCATGGGACGCCGACGGTGCTCATCACGACGAGGAGTGCGCCGTGCGGCGCGCGCTCGAGCACCCCGCCCTTGGCGAGGACGACGGCCTCGGCCTGGGCCGGCGTGCGCACCATGACGATCGTCGCCTCGGACCGGCCTGCGGCGTCGCCGGCGGAAGGGACGATCTCGCCGCCCGCCGCTTCGAGCGCGCGCAGCGCTTCCGGTCGCACGTCGTAGCCCACGACCCGGAGCCCCGCGCCGTGGAGACGCCGGGCCATCGGCAGCCCCATCTCGCCGAGGCCGATGAAGCCGACCGTCGTCACGCGCGCCTCGGTCACGCCGCCCTCCCGTGCACGATGCGGCCCGCGCGCACCACCAGGCGAATCCGCCGCAACGTCGAGATGTCGGCAAGCGGGTCGCCTTCGACCGCGATCACGTCCGCGGTCTTGCCCGGCTCGAGCGTCCCGAGCCGCTGCGCCATGCCGAGCGCCTGGGCCGGTCGCGCGGTCGCGGCTTGGATCGCGCGCACCGGCGTTTCGCCGAGCGCGACCAACCATCGCACCTCGTCGGCAAGGTGGCCGTGCACCGCATCGGTGCCGACCACATATCGCATGCCGCGCGCGATCACCTTGCGCGCGGTATCGCAGGCCCGCTCGCCCAACTCGAGGAGACGCGCGTCCTCCGCCGGTATCCCGCCAAAGGCGCGGGTGTCGGGCCCGCAGAGCACGCCGAGGGTGAGGGTGATCAGGGTCCCGTGGCGCGCCGCGAGGTCGAGGTCGGCGTCCGACAAAAACCACCCGTGCTCGATCACGTCGAGGCCGCCGCGGATCGCCTCGGCCACGCCGGGTCCGCCGAGGAGGTGCGCCGCGACCGCCCGCCCGGCCTCGTGCGCGTGACGGGTCGCCGCGGCGACGTGCGCTTCGCCGTAGTAGCAGGCGGTCGGGTCGCGTGAGGGATCCCCGACGCCATCCGAGACGAAGAGCTTGATCAGGTCGGCGCCGTCCGCAAGGTTCGCGCGGACGGCGTGCGCGATGTCGTCGGGGTCGTCCGTCAGGACGGACGCGATCGCCCCGCCGCCGCCCCGCGGCGAGCGCATGGCACGGCCGGCGACGAAGAGCCGCGGTCCGACCACGCGCCCCGCATCGATCTCGGCGCGAAGCCGGAGGTCGAGCCCGCCGATATCCCCGCACAGCCGCGCCGTGGTCACGCCGCTCCGCAGATCGTCCTGGAGGCGCCCGACCGCATCGCCGGTCGCGATCGGTTGCGGCGCGTGTGCTTGGGCGGACAGGCCCGCGTGCCGTGTGTCGATGCCCGCGTGCGTGTGAAAGTCGATGAGGCCGGGCAGCAGCGTGCAGCCCGGCAGCGAGATCCGCACGTCGCCGGGGCGCGCGCCGCCGCGCCGGTCGCCCGAGGCGCCCCCATCCCCACCGTCCGCGGAGCCCGACGGTGCGACCGCGACGATCCGGTCGCCGTCGATCCTGAGTTGTCCTCGCACAAGCGCGAAGTCCGCCGCGCCGTCGATCAGCCTGTCCGCGTCGAGGAGGAGCATCCCCGCGGGATTTCCGCCCGCGGGGCGGATCACCCTGCACTGGGCGGGGCTCTGGACGCACGCCGGCGTGCCGCGGAGCGTTCGGAGCCGCCGCCCGGGATCAGCCGGCCGCCGGCGTCCGGGCCGCGCCGGTGCTAGTAGTGGCTCCCGCCCATGCCGCCGCCACCCTGACTACTGCCCTGGTTCCCGCCGTAACCGCCGCCCGTGTTTCCGCCGTAGCCGCCGGATGGCGGGGACGGCGCAACCGTTGCCGGCTTGAGCGTCACACTGGCGGCCCACCACTTCCCGGCGATGCCGTGGCCGTTCGCCTGCCCCGGCGCCGTGTCCCCCGCGTAGCGGTACAGCAGGTGACCGTTGTAGGCGACCTGGGAGCCGTTGGCCGTGCGCACGACCGTCAGCGTGCCCGGAAGCGAGTCCTCCGCCGTGGGCGGTGTGTCGCTCGTGAGGGCCGGCCACGTGCCCGCGCACCCGCCGGTGCAGGCGCTGCGGCTCGGCGTATCGGCCGCAAAGTAGTACAGCGTCATGCCTCTGGCGTCCGTCAGCACCCGTTGCTGCGCGCCCTGAATGGTGACGGTTCCCGTGCCCACGGTGTAGCCGGCGGCGAGGCCGGTCCCGAGTCCCGCCGCGGCGGTCGCGGCCGCCAGGACGGTTGCCATCATGCCCGCGCGAGCCCGCATCGTCAGTCACCTCCCGGATCATGTCCGGCGTTCAGGATGCTCCTCCAGGTTCACGCGGGCGTCACCGGCGGGTCACGAGGCTGCCACGAGCGTCTTCGCCCCAGGGTCCCGGGAGGACCCGGCGGGCCAGCGGCGGCGGCCGGGAGGTCGAGCGGTGATTGACGGGCGGGCAATACGATGCAGGTCCGGGGTAAATTTGACAGCCCGCGGCGGATGTGGAGCCCGTCGGGGCGATCCGCGTGCCCGGGCTCTCCGTAGCCGGACCGGCGGTTGGCGGTAGGCATACTGGAGCATTACCGGAGCCGAGATTTTTCGATCACTGTCCCACCACATCACGCAACGAACACAGAAATGTAATTGACACCGCGTGACGGTAAGGCCATAATTGCGACACAACTCAATAGCCAGCACTGCCTCCGAACGGGCAAACCCGAAGCAATTCGGGGACGCAAAGCCACGGGACCCTCTGGGTCAGCCGGGTTGCCGAAGAGGACTCTACGGTGCAGC
>JAJPJL010000045.1 GCA_021324255.1 Bacillota bacterium | reverse complement strand
TCCAGTGCCCCCGTAACGCGTGGCCGGAGGAGGGATCGTGTGGCCAGACGGGGACCGCTGGTGGGACTGGATGTCGGGACCACCAAGGTCTGTGTAATCATCGCGGAACAGGGCGAGGAAGAGGAGGTCCACATCAAAGGGATGGGGACCTCTCCTTCTACCGGCGTCCGGAAGGGCGTCGTCGTCGACCTGGACGCGACGACGCGCGCCATCGAGGAAGCGGTGGATCGGGCCGAGCGGATGGCCGGCGTGAAGGTCGCCGCGGCGCTGGTGTCCGTGTCCGGTGAGCATGTGGCCTCGCAAAACAGCCGCGGCGTCGTGGCGGTGTCGCGCGCCGACCACGAGATCGGCGAGCAGGACATCTCGCGCGTCGTCGAAGCGGCGCGCATGACCGCGATCCCGGCCAGCGACCGCGAGATCGTGCATCTCATTCCCCGGGACTTCGTCGTCGACGGGCAAGACGGTGTCAAGCATCCCGTCGGCATGTACGGCTCCCGCCTCGAGGTCGACGCGCACATCGTCACGGGCGCGGGGACGCTGCTCGCCAACCTCCTGAAGTGCGTCCAGCGCGCGGGCCTCGAGATCGAGGAACTCGTGCTCGAACCCCTCGCCTCCGGCGAGGCCGTGCTGGCCCATGCCGAGCGCGACCTGGGCGTGGCGGTGGTCGACATCGGCGGAGGCACCACGAGCATCGGCCTCTTTACGAACGGCGGGCTGTGTCACACCGGCATCCTCCCCGTGGGCGGGAACCACATCACCAACGACATCGCGGTCGGGCTGCGCACGCCGATTGCGGAGGCGGAGCGGCTCAAGATCTCGCACGGCTGTGCCTCGGTGGAGGCCGTGGCCGCGGACGAGACGATCGACGTGCCCCGCATCGGATCCCGCGAGGTCTCCACGCGGCCCCGCCGGGCGCTCATCGAGGTGATCGAACCGCGCCTCGCCGAGATTCTCGGCATGGTCAAATCCCAGATCAAGCGGTCGCGGTACGCCAACTTGATCCCCGCGGGCGTCGTGCTCACCGGCGGGACGGCGCTGCTCCCGGGGCTGGCCGACGCGGCGGCCGAGGTCCTCGACCTCCCGGCCCGCATCGGCCTGCCGGAGGTGCGCGGCACCATGGCCCGCGTGGTCGAAGGCCCCGCGTACGCCACGGGGGTGGGGCTCATGGTCCATGGCGCCCGCCAGCGCGCGCCCGGCCGGCTCCTGCGCACGACCGACGGCGCGGGGTCGATGTTTGGCCGGGTCCGCCAGTGGTTCCGGGAGTTTACGCACGGCGCCTGAGGAGGGAAGCGGTGAGACGGCTGGAAGAGAGGCGTGACGCCCCGCACGAAGCGCACGCGGTTGCAGCAGGCGACGTCGCAGCATACGTCACAGGACGAACGGAGTGGGCCGATGAAGGAGAAGCGGTGGCATCATCCCGTACAGCGATTGCTCTCGGAACGACGGGGTCAGGCGGCTCAGACGGCGGTCATGCCACGCCCGGCAACGGTGACGGCACGTCCGGGGGAGTCGAACGGCGGCCCTGAGGCTGCGGGAGGAGTGCGAATGGCGAGTGTCGAGCGGGATCTGCGACGGTACGCGGCGATCAAGGTCGTCGGCGTCGGCGGCGGCGGCAGCAACGCCGTGAACCGCATGATCACGGCGGGCCTGCGCGGCGTGGAGTTCATCGCGATCAACACCGACGCCCAGGCACTGGCCATGTCCAACGCCGACAAGAAGATCCACATCGGCGGCAAGCTCACGCGCGGGCTCGGCGCGGGCGGCGACCCGGAGATCGGGCGGCAGGCCGCCGAGGAAACCCGCGAGGAGCTCACCGAGGCGCTGGAAGGCGCCGACATGGTCTTCGTCACGGCGGGCATGGGCGGCGGGACCGGGACGGGCGGCGCGCCGATCATCGCGCAGGTGGCGCGCGAGCTGGGGTCGCTGACGATCGGCGTGGTGACGCGGCCGTTCAGCTTCGAGGGGCGGCGCCGCGCGGGCGCGGCGGAGGAAGGCATTCGAAACCTCCGTCAGCGGGTCAACACCGTGATCACGATCCCGAACGACCGGCTGCTCCAGGTGGTGGACCGGAGCGCGACGGTGGTCGAGGCCTTTCGTGTCGCCGACGACGTCCTGCGGCAAGGGGTGCAGGGGATCGCGGATCTCATCACGGTCCCGGGCCTGATCAACCTCGACTTCGCCGATGTGCGGACGATCATGGCGGAGGCCGGGTCGGCGCTGATCGGGATCGGCACCGCGAGCGGCGAGGACCGCGCCGTGCAGGCCGCCCGCGCGGCGATCGCCAGCCCGCTCCTGGAGACCTCCATGGAGGGCGCCCGGGGCGTGTTGATCAACATCACCGGCGGCATGGACCTCGGCATGCTGGAGATCAACGAGGCGGCGCAAGTCGTGCAGCAGGCGGCCGACCCGGAGGCCAACATCATCTTCGGGGCCGTGCTCGATGAGCACCTGGATGGCAAGATCCAGATCACGGTGATCGCCACGGGCTTCGAGGGGGCGCACCGCGGGGAGGATGGGGCGGACGGCGCGGCCGGGCCGATGCGCCGGCGCGGGAGGCGGCGCGGGTCGGCCTTGAGGACCTGGATATTCCGGCGTTTCTGAGGAAGCGCTAGGGATTCGGCGGGGCGGGTTTTGGGCGCCGGGCGCCGCGCGGGCGCCCGGCATCGCCGGCGTGCGAGGCGGGCGCGGCATCGCTGCGGGCCTCCCGTGCCGGTTTGTTTTCATTCCACCGGACGCATGGTAGGCTTAGGGACATGACGATTTTGCCGGACGACCACTTCGCCGCCGTCCGGGCCGCAGTCGAAACGTGCTTCCCGGTAGAGGAAGTCTGGTTCCAAGATGGCCGGCCGGCGTTCACGATCGCGCCGAGCCCGGATGACAAGGCGCGGTTTCTACGCCTCCGGGCGGAGCTCGACCCGCTCGGCGTGCTGCCGCTCCTGCGCCGCCGCGACGGGGAGACCGTGGTGCTCCTCGCGCCCAAGCCGCCGCTGGCGCGGACGCGTTGGCTGCTTCCGATCGGCCTGTTCGCGGCGACGCTCGGGACCACGTTCTGGGCGGGCACGCAGATCTCCGGAGGGGTCTGCACGCCCGGACTGCCGGGGCCCGCGGGGAGCGGCGTGGCGTTTTCCCTGTCGCTGATGGCCATTCTGTTCTGCCACGAGATGGGGCACAAGCTCGTGTCGATCTGGCGCAAGATCGACGCCAGCCCGCCGCTGTTCATCCCGCTACCGCCGTTCACGGGCCTCGCGATCGGCACCATGGGCGCCGTCATCTTCACGCGCACGCCGGCGCCCAATCGCGACTCGCTCGTCGAGCTCGGCGCCAGCGGGCCGATCGCCGGATTTTTGGTCGCGATCCCGCTCTTGCTCTACGGGATCGCGCACTCGCTGGTGATCGACCACGCGGCGATCGTGGCGCGCGGGTGTCCCGTGGCCGAGATCCCGAGCCCGCTGCTGATGCAGATGCTGCAGCAGTGGCTGCTGCACCCCGGCCCGGGCGCCGAGGTCCTGATTCACCCCATGGCGTTTGCGGGCTGGGTCGGGCTCCTGGTGACGGCACTCAACCTCCTGCCCGCCAGCATGCTCGACGGCGGCCACGTGACGCGCGCCGTGTTCGGACCGCGCCTGCACCTGGTGCTCTCCTACGTGGCGGTGGGTGTGGGAATTCTGTTCGGATATTGGGTAATGAGTCTATTGATTTTGCTGATGATTCGGCGGGGGCATCCGGGGCCGCTGGACGACTGCTCGGGCGTCACCCCGGTCCACAAAGTCATGGCGGCGTCGCTCGTGGCGATCCTGGTCTTGAGCGCCGTGCCGCTCGGATCATTCTAAGGCGCGTGGTCGGCGGCCCGGCCGGTTGCGACATGCCGCCCGCGGGCGTCCTGGGAGCCTCATCATGACCGGTCATGAGGTCCTCGTCGAGGCGGAGAACCTCGAGAAGCGGTTTCGCCGGTATCACGCCGTCCGCGGCGTGTCCTTTCGGTGCTACGCCGGCGAGGTCTTCGGCCTGCTCGGCCCGAACGGCGCCGGCAAGACGACCACGATCCGCATGCTCACGACCGTGCTGCGGCCCACGGCCGGCGTCGCGCGCATCGCGGGCCACGACGTCGTGCAGGAGCCGGGCGCCGTCCGCCGGCTCATCGGCGTGCTGCCGGAGAACGCCGGCATCTACGGACGTCTCACCGCGCGCGACGTGATCCGCTACGCGGGCCGGCTCTACGGCGTGCCGCCGGATCTGCTGCGCTCGCGTTTGGCGTCGATCGCGGACGCGCTCGAACTCACGGCGCATCTCGACCGGCTGACCGATACGTTCAGCAAGGGCATGAAGCAAAAGGTCAACATCGCGCGGGCGCTGATCCACAACCCGCCCGTGGTGTTCCTCGACGAGCCGACGTCCGGTCTCGACGTGATTTCCGCACGCTCCGTCCGCGACTTCATCGAGCGGTTCAAGCAGGAGGGGCGGTGCGTGATCATGTCGACGCACGTCATGGAGGAGGCCGAGCGCCTGTGCGATCGCGTGGCGATCGTCGCCGGGGGCCGGATCCGCGCCGAGGGCCGGCTCGCCGACCTCCAGGCGTGGACGGGGCTCGGTCTCGAGGAGATCTTTGTGCAACTCGTGGAGCAGACCGTCGCATGATCGGCAGCGCGCTGTCCTGGCTGCGCGCCCGCGGCCGGGGCGGCAACGCGGAGGCGGCCCAAGAGGTCCGGCGGTGGATCCTCGCCGTGTACGCGAAGGAGACCCTCGAGGTGGTCCGCGACCGCCGCACCCTGCTCGTCATGATCGTCCTGCCGGCGCTGCTCATGCCGGTGGTGATCCTGGGCATCTCGTATCTCGCGCAGCGCCAGCAGCACCAGATCCAGACGGTGGTGCCGCGGGTCGCCGTGGTGGGACAGGCGCCGGCGTTGATCCACCTGGCCTACGCGACCAAGCTGATCGCGCCGGTGCGCGCCAAGGACCCGACCGCGGCGCTCCGGCAGCGCCAGGTGCTCGCGGTGGTCGAGCTCCCCAAGAACTTCGAGGCGATCGTCGCGCGCAACGGCCAGGTGCACGTCGGCATCCTCTACGACGCCACGGATTCCGAGAGCGCGGCGGCGCGCGGCAAGGTGGTGGATCTCTTGTCCCGCTACAGCCAGGAGATCGTCGCCGCGCGCCTCGCGGCCCGGCACATCAACCCGCGCGACCTGCTCCCCGTCGTGCTCGACCAGCGCAACGTCGCCACCCAGCGGCAGCAGTCCGGACAGCTGCTGGCGAGCCTCCTGCCGTTTCTGCTCGCGATGTGGGCCGTCGTCGGCGGCATGTCGGTCGCCGTGGACCTCGCCGCGGGGGAGAAGGAGCGGGGCACGCTGGAGTCGTTGTTGATCACGCCGCCGAGCCGCGAGGCGATCGTGCTGGGGAAGTTCCTGTCGGTGGTCACGGCGTCGATGGGCGGGGTGATCGTCGTGTTGATCGCGATGATGGTGAGCCTGCGCTGGGGCTACCCTTACATGCTCCACACGACGCAGAAGGTCAACATCAGCCTGCCGATTGGGACCGCGGTCGTGATGCTGGGCGTCGCGCTGCTGTTCTCCGCGCTGGTGAGCGCGATCCAGCTGGCCATCAGCATCTACGCGCGCTCGCCGCGCGAGGCGCAGCAGTACATCACCCCGCTGTACTTCGTCACCGTGCTGCCCGGCCTGGCGGTGCAGTTCGTGAGCGACTGGGCCCGCTCTCCGTGGGCGTATCTCACGCCGGTGCTCAACGCGTTCTTCTCCTTTCAGGAGTTGTTGCTCGGGACCGTCAACTGGGGCCATCTGTTCCTCGCGGCCGTGTCCTGCGCGTTCTACGCCGCGCTTGCGCTGGAGGCGGCGATCGCGCTCATGAGCCGGGAGACGGTCATCTTTCGGGTCTGACCCGCGGCCTGGGCGGACCCGACTCCGGCGCCTCGCCCGAGAATCGGCGTTTCGACCCGTTCGGGGGAGGCCGGCCCCGACCCGTTCCCCGCATCGCCACCAGCCGGCTAATTTCGGCATTGAGCACACAACATGTAGTATGCTAGGATGCATTCTGCGCCTAGATGTTGGTCGAGGCTCGAACGCCTGTGCGATGTCCCTATTGCGGTGCCAAGGATACGAGGGTGTTGGACTCCCGGTCCGTGCAGGACGGCGACGGGATCCGGCGGCGCCGCGAGTGCGGGGCGTGCCGAAAGCGGTTCACCACGTTCGAGCGGGCGGAGCGCGCGGCGGTCTTCATCCTCAAGCGTGACGGGCGGCGCGAGCCGTTCGATCGCGCCAAGGTGCTGACCGGCATGTTGCTCGCGTGCGAGGGACGCCCGGTGTCTCGGGACGCGCTCGAGCGCGTGGCCGAGGACATCGAGCGCGAGGTGCTGGACGCGGACATGCCCGCGGTGCCGAGCCGCGAGATCGGCGACCGCGTCATCGAGCGGCTCCGGACGATCGACGACGTCGCGTACGTTCGCTTTGTCTCGGTGTATCGCCGCATGGCCGATGTGGATCGACTGGTCGAAGAGATCCAGGCGCTCAAGGCGCGCAAGCAATACGAGGCGGAGCTCGCCTCTCAGGTCCTGCTCATCCCGCTGGTCCCGGCTCCACCCACCCGCAACTAAGCCATGGACGCCGCGCGTACGCATCGCGAGTCTACATCTGCGCAGGGGGACACGCCAATGGCGACGCCGTCGGAGCAGGTCACCGCATCGGACACGGTCACGGACGCCGACCCGCACGCGATCGCGCCGGAGACCCTCGACTTTTTCCGCGGCGACACGCTCCGCGCGCGCGTGTTTCACGACAAGTACGCCCTTCGGGATCCGGCCGGCCGCGTGCTGGAGCGCACGCCGGTGGAGATGTGGCGCCGGATCGCCGCGGGACTGGCGTCGGTGGAGCCGACCGAGGCCGCGCGCGCCCGGTACGCGGACGAGTTCTACTGGCTGATGGACGACTTCCGGTTCATCCCCGGCGGCCGCATCATGCACGCGATCGGCAACCCGAAGCGCGTCACGGCGCTCAACTGCTACGTGATTCCCATCAAGGACGATTCCATCGAGTCGATCTTCGACTGGATGAAGGAATCCGCGCGCACCTACTCGCTCGGCGGCGGCGTCGGCGTGGACATCAGCGTGCTGCGCCCCGCGGGCGCGCCGGTCAACAACGCGGCGCGGACGAGCACCGGGTCGATCTCCTTCATGGAGCTCATGTCGCTGACGACCGGCACGATCGGGCAGTCGGGCCGCCGCGGCGCGCTCATGATCACGATCGCCGACAACCACCCGGACGTGCTGGAGTTCACCCGGATCAAGCGCAACCAGAACAGGGTGCGCTACGCCAACATCAGCGTGCGCATCAGCGACGCGTTCATGCGCGCGGTGGAGGCCGGCGGCGACTGGACGCTGTCGTTCGACAACGATCGCGCGCACATGCGCGCGACGGTGAAGGCGCGCGACGTCTGGCATGAGCTCATCTCCGGCGCCCGCAATCACGCGGAACCGGGCGTGATCTTCTGGGACACGGTGCGCCGGTGGAGCACGTCCGAGTACAACGGGATGAACGTGACGACGACCAACCCATGCTCGCTCGTCGGCTCGACATATGTGATGACGCCGAGCGGGATTCACCGTCTTGATCGCCTCGTGGAAGATGCCGCGAGAGATCGGCGCACCCCCGAGGTGCTCATCGACCGTCGCGCGGCCGATCGGCGCGGGGTCGCGCGGGTTCGGGCGGACGCGGTGGCGTTCACCGGAGTGAAACGCATCTACCGCGTCGAGACCGCCAGCGGGTTCATGGTGCGCGGCACGGGCGACCACAAGATCAAAGTCCTCGGCGACCCGACGGTCGATCCGCTGCATGGGTCCACGGGATGGAAGCGCATCGACGAACTCACGGCGGGGGACGTGCTCGCCCTCATGGACGGCAACGATCCCGCGCTCGTCGAGACGGTGTTCGCGGACCGCTCGCCCTACCTGCACATCGACCCGGACTGGATTCAGCCGCGGCGGGCCGATGCGCACTACCGGCTGATCAACATTCCGGAGGTATGGGACGGGGATCTCGCCTACCTGCTCGGCTATGCGGTCGGCGATGGTTCGTACACACGGCACCGCAGACAGGCGGCGCCGGCGTCCCGGCTTGACATCCACATGCACGTCGATGACGCGCCGTACGTCAAACCGGTCATCGACCGGGTGACGGCGCGGTGCATCCGCCGCAGGGTGCCGGTCGTGGCCGGCGGTCCGGAGGGCGAGACGGCCGAGGCGGGCGCGCCCCCCGTGTATCCGCTGCGGGTCGTACCCGGCACACAGCGCAGCTGGATGTCCGTGCACTCCGCCGCCTTCCTGCGGATGCTCGCCGCGTTGGGGCTGACGCCGGCCGTGGCACACGAGAAGGCGGTCCCCGGCGCGGTCCTGACGGCGCCCCGGGAGGCCACCGCGGCGTTCCTGCGCGGCCTGTTCGACGCGGACGGGACCGTGTCGCAGCCCGGCGGGCATCCCATGATTTCCATGTCGTCGACCTCGCGTACCCTGATCCAGCAGACGCAGATGCTGTTGTTGCAATTCGGGATCTTCTCCACGGTGACCACATATCGAGCGGAGGACAAGAATCGAACCCGGTCCAGCGGGCTGATCTACGTGACGAAGGCGGGCGAGCGCCGCGAATATCGAAGCGTGCACGACAGCTACAAATTGTCGATCGGCGGATACCCGTCGATCGAGAAGTTTGCCGCTTTCATCGGAAGCGCCTTGCCGCGCAAGCGGGCCATGATGGAGCGGCTGCTGGCGTCGCGCGCAAAGGCGTTGCGGACGGTCCGCGCCACGACACGGGTCACGGCCGTGGTCGACGAGGGCATCGAGGAGCCGGTGTACGACTTGACCGTGCTGGATACCAAGTCGTTCGTCGCCAACGGCGTGGTCGTCTCCAACAGCGAGATCCCCCTCGAACCGTATGGATGCTGCTGCCTCGGCAATGTCAATCTGGCCGCGTTTGTGATCGATGAGTTTAGCCCCCAGGCGCAGGTGGACTGGCCCCACCTGGAGCATGCGTTGCGACTGGCCACGCGCTTTCTGGACAATGTGCTGGACTACAACGCCGACAAGCACCCGCTCCCGGCACAGCGCGAGGCGAGCCTCTACTCACGGCGGATCGGGGTCGGTTTCACCGGCCTGGGGGATTTATTGTGCAAGCTGCAGCTCAAGTACGACAGCGACGCGGCCGTCGGGCAGGTCGACCGCCTGTTCGCGCGCATCAAGAACATCGTGTACGACGAGAGCGTCAACCTGGCCATCGAAAAAGGCCCGTTTCCCGGTTACGACCGCGAGCGGCATCTCGCCGGCGCGTTCCTCGAGACCCTGGATCCCGACGTTCTCGAGCGCATCCGCCGGCACGGGCTCCGCAACGTGGCGCTCCTGACGGTGCCCCCCGTGGGCAGCGGCGCGACGCTCGCCGGCACCACGAGCGGCATCGAGCCGATCTTCGATTTGTCGTACACGCGTCGCAGCGAGTCGTTGTCGGAGAGCACGTTTACCGTATACCACCCGCTGGTCCGGACCTACATGGAACGGTTCGGCGTGACGGCAGACCAGCTCCCGCCGTTCTTTGTGACGGCGCATGAGATCAAGCCCGAGCTCCGCGTGTTGATGCAGGCCACGATCCAACAGCATATCGACCACTCCATCTCATCGACCGTGAACTGTCCCGCGGACACGTCGGAGGAGCGGGTCGCGGAGATCTACCTCAAGGCATGGAAGATGGGGTGCAAGGGCATCACCGTGTACCGTGACAGCTCCCGGGAAAACATCCTGACGGCCGGCACGGCGCGCTCGACCAAGGCGGCGGGCGGCGAGACGGCCAAGGCGAACGTGGCGCCCGTGGCGCCGCCGGCGCCCGAGATCGTCCACCACAAGCGCCCGCGGCCGAAGGTGACGACCGGCCGGACCGAGCGGATCGAAACGCCGCGCGGCCGGATCTACGTGACCATCAACGAGGATGCGAGAGGCCTGTGCGAGGTATTTGTGCAGTCGCTCGACGTCGAGGCCGACGCGATCGGGCGGCTCGCGTCGCTCGCGCTGCGCACCGGCGCGGACCCGCGGGATGTCATCGAGCAGTTGTGGCGCGTGCAGTCCCGCGAAGTGGCGATCGACCGATCGGCGGACGGCACCGTGGTGCGCGTGACCACGATCGCGCAGGGCGTCGCGCTGGCGATCGGCCGCGCCCTGTACGGCTTCGGATTCCGCCCGGACACGGCGTTTCCCATGGCGGACAGGCTGCCGGAGCCGAAGCTCGGCAACGGGCACGGCAACGGTCACGCCGGGGAGATACCCGCGCTCCCGGTCCAGCTCCAGGAGCCGCTGGGGGAGGATCCGGCCCGTCCCGGAGAGGTCCAGCAGCCGCTCCTGACGTTCGCCGGCGTCTGCCCGGACTGCGGCAGCTCGCTCGTCTATGAGAACGGCTGCAGTCACTGCCGGTCGTGCGGGTACTCCAAGTGCTGACGCCGCGCGGCGACGCACGGTGACGGTGTCGGGGCCTCCGTGCGGAGGCCCCGGGTTTCTGCCGCCGCAGGACCCCCCGGGATCGGACGCGCCACGGTAGCATATTCTATGGTATGCGCGGCGTACATTGCCCGCGCCGTACGCCGGGGGACGCCCGCCGGCCCCGCGCGGAGGGAGCGCCATGCGTGACGTTCATGCCCGGCTCGATCGCGCGATCGATGCGCACCTGTCCCGGGTCGAGGCCATCGCGGCGATCCCCGCGCCGAGCTTCGGGGAGGCGGCGCGCGGCGCCTACATCCTGGAGCAGTTCCGGCTGGCCGGCCTCCGTGACGTCGTCCTCGACGGCGCCGGCAACGTGCGAGGCAGCTACGCCGCGGCGCAAGCCTCGGGGCCGCGCGTGCTGCTCGCCGCGCACATGGACACCGTCTACCCCGCCGACGCTCACCAGCCGCCCAAGCGCCAGGGCTCGCGCCTCGTCGGCTCCAGCGTGCGGGACAACGCCGCGGCGGTGGCCGCGCTCGTTACGCTGGCCGGCGAAATGGCGCGGGCGGGCGCGGCCGTCCCCTGCGCGCTGGAGTTCGTTTCCACGACCGGCGAGGAGGGGCTCGGCGATCTCCGAGGCATCCGTTACCGGCTGCGACCCGAGGAGGAGAGGCCGGCCGCGGTCGTGGTGATCGACGGCGCGATGGGGCAGATCGTGTGCGAGGCGATCGCCGTGCGGCGCTTCTCCGTCCGGTTCGAGACCGACGGCGGCCACAGCTGGGGCGACTTCGGCAAACCCAACGCGATCCATCACCTCGCGCGGGTGATCGAGACCCTGTCCCGCACACCCCTCCCGCGGGATCCAAAGACCACCCTCAACGTGGGGACCATCCGCGGCGGGACGTCGATCAACGCGATCGCCGCCGCGGCCGAGATGCAGGTGGATCTCCGGTCGGTCTCCGCCGGCCGGGTGGACGATCTCGCGGCGCTGTTGCGCCGGCTCGTCCACGCGGAGGAGGCCGCCGGGGTGCGCGCCGCGGTCGCGGTCATCGGCGATCGCCCGGGCGGCCGCCTGCCGCCCGACCATCCGCTCGTCGCCAGGCTCGTGGAGGTGCACGCGGCCCACGGCCTGACGGCCCGTCTCTCCGCGGCCAGCACCGACGCCAACATTCCGCTCGCGCTCGGCATCCCGGCGGTGTCGATGGGCGTCTCCGGCGGGGGACAGGTGCATTCCCCTCACGAATGGCTCGACCTCGACTCCCTGCTCCCGGGCCTTCATCTCCTGACCGACGCGGTGACGGCGGCGATCCAGGTCGCGCGGGATCTCGACCGGGGGTAGCGCCGCGCACCCGCCGGGTGCGTGTTGCCCGTGGGCCCGCCGGCGGCGCTAGAGGAGAAACTCTCCGGCCGCCAGAACTACGGCTCGCACCGCATCGTGTGAAGGGGGGCTGCCGCTCATGATCGTCCGCCGCACCGTCGTGTTCGGGCTCGCTCTCGCCGCGGCAGTCGCGCTGATCGCGGCCGGCGCGGGCCAGGTCCCCGCGCAAACGAAGCTGGTGATGGCCTTCGTGCCGTCCGGCGAGGCGCGGACCGTGCTCGAGTCGGGCAATCGCATCGCCGGCCTCCTCGGCACCGCGACCGGCTACCAGTTCGAATCGTTCGTGGCGACGAGCTATGCCGGCGTCATCGAGGCCATGGGCGCGAGCCGCGCGGACATCGGATGGCTCAACACGTTCTCCTACGTGATCGCCCATCAAAAGTACGGGGTCGAGGTGCGCCTGGTGACCGTCCGCTTCGGGCTGCCGTACTATCGCGCCGAGATCATCACCCAGGCCACCTCCGGGATCAATTCGCTGGGCGATCTCAAGGGCAAACGCTTCGCGTTCGTGGATCCCGCGAGCACATCCGGTTACCTGTTTCCGGTCGCGGGGCTCAAAAAAGCGGGCTACGATCCCTCGAAGTTCTTCGGGCAGACCGTCTTTGCCGGGTCCCACAACAACGTCGTGCTCGCCGTGTACCAAGGCCGCGTCGACGCGGGCGCGGTGTTCGAGGACGCGCGCGCCACCGTGCAAAAAGACTACCCGGACGTCATGCAGAAGGTCCGCGTCGTCTGGAAGTCCGACCCGATTCCCAACGACACCGTCAGCTTTCGCAAGGGGCTGCCGGCGGAGGTCAAGGACCGCGTCACGAGCGCCCTGCTGCGTTTCTCGGAGACGCCGGCCGGCCTGGATGCGCTCAAGTCACTGTATGAGATCGAGGCCCTCGCCGATTATCAACTGCTCGTGTCCAAGTATCACGTCAAGACGGCGAGCCTCGACGCGTTCTACAATCCCGTGCGCGACGTGGCGACCTACGCCGGCGTCAACCTGGAAGATCTGATCAAGCCGCATTAGGAGCGCGCCGGGAGGCCGGGACCTACGCACCGTGAGCCGCGGGTCTCGCGGCGCGGGCCGGGATGCCCAGGCGGGGTCCTCATGGCGCGCGGCGGACGGCGCGCCGCGACGCCCAAGGCGGAACCCCCACGGCGCGCCGTGACGCCTGTGCGTCCGCATGGATAGCGCGATTCTTCGGATCGAGCACCTGACGAAGGTCTACCCGGACGGCACGCGGGCCCTGGACGACGTGTCGTTCGAGGTCGCCCGCGGCGAATTTCTCGTGATCATCGGGTTGTCCGGTTCAGGCAAATCCACGCTCCTCCGCTGCATCAACCGCCTGATCGAACCGACGGGCGGCGCCGTCGCGTTCCGGGGGCGCGACGTCGTCGCCGCGTCGCGGCACGAGCTGCGGGAGATCCGCCGCGAGATCGGCATGGTCTTTCAGCAGTTCAACCTCGTGCGCCGCGCCTCCGTCCTGACCAACGTGCTCACCGGCCGGCTCGGCTACGTGCCGCCGCCGTGGGCGCTCGCAAACTACTTCCCGCCGGCGCTGGTGGACCGGGCGTTTGGGAGTCTGGAGCGCGTCGGCATCCCCGACAAGGCGTACGCGCGCGCGGACACCCTCTCGGGCGGCCAGCAGCAACGGGTGGGCATCGCGCGCGCGCTCATGCAGGATCCCGCGCTCATCCTCGCGGACGAGCCGGTGGCGAGCCTGGACCCGGCGATGTCCCACTCGGTGCTGCGTTACATCGAGGAGCTCAACCGGACGGACGGTATCACCGTGATCTGCAGCCTGCATTTCCTCAGCCTCGCCCGGCGGTACGGCACCCGGATCCTGGCGCTCAAAGCCGGCCGCATCGTCTTCGACGGTCTCCCGGCGGAGATCGACGAGCGGCGCTTCAAGGACATCTACGGCGAGGAGGCCGTCGAGGTGGAGATCTCGTGACCCCCTCCGCCGCGCGTGCGCGGGGAGGACCGGCCGGCGCCGTCGCGTCCGCGCCGGGCGGCCTCCGCCGGAGACGCGGCGCGGTTTGGTACCGGTCCTGGCGCCTCTACGCCGGCGCCGCCGTGGCGGTGGCGGTCTACGTCTACGGATGGCAGGTGACCCAGATCCGGCTCGGTGAGTTGTGGCGCGGCGCGTACCTGATCGCGCCCTTTGCGAGCGCGCTCGCCTCCCCCGACGTGTTCGTGCGCGACAACCCGACCGTGCGGGCGGCCGCGCCATTCTACTACGGCGGCGAGTCGCCGCCGGCCGCCCCCGCGGCGCCGGGACCGGCGCTTCGATTGTCCCGCGCCGCCGGCGCCATCGGGGACCGCGTGACCGCCACGGGTGCGGGGTTTCCGCCGGATCGCAGCGGGGTGCTGTGGTGGGAGAACCAGATCGGGCAGCGCCAGCGGCTCGCGGCCGTGACGACCGACCGCGCCGGTCGATTCAGCGCGACGTTCACGGCGCCCGAGGTGCAGGGCACGCACAACCTCGTGTCGGTGGAGATCGTCACGGGCGCCGGTCCCCTGCGGCTGAGCCCGACGTTTTTCGTGGTGCTCAGCCGGATGGTGGAGACCGTCTTTCTCGCGCTCATGGGCACGACCATGGGCGTCGTGTTCGCGGTGCCCTGTTCGTTTCTCGGCGCAAAGAACCTGACGGGCCATATTCCCGGCGGGCGGGGCGTCTATGCCCTGACGCGGACGGTGTTCAACATCACGCGGTCCATCGAGGCGCTCGTGCTCGCCATCATCTTCACGGTCTGGGTCGGACTCGGTCCGTTTGCCGGCGTCCTCGCGCTCGGCGTGCACAGCATCGCGTCCCTGGGCAAATTGTACTCGGAGGCGATCGAGAGCATCGAGACGGGCCCCATCGAGGCCATCGTCGCCACGGGCGCGAGCACGCTCCAGGTCGTCCGCTACGGGGTCGTGCCGCAGATCGTGCCCCAGTTCATCGCGTTCACGATCTACCGGTGGGACATCAACGTGCGGTTCAGCACCGTGATCGGATTCGTGGGCGGCGGCGGCATCGGCTTCGTCCTCCAGCAGTACATCAACCTGCTGCAGTGGCGCCAGGCGGCGACGGCGCTGTGGATGATCGCGATCGTGGTGGCGGCGCTGGACTACGCGAGCGCCGTGGTACGCGAGCGCGTCGTATGACGGCGGCCGACGGCTCGACGCCGGCGAGCAGGAGCGGTCCGGACGGGCTTGATCCCGGCGGGCCGCCGTTGCTGCGGGCGCGCGACGTGGAGGCCACGGGCTGCGCCCGCGCGGCGTTTACGACGCGCCTCGGCGGCGTGAGCCGCGGGAGGTTTGCCGCGTTTAATCTCTCCTACGCCGTGGGGGACGACGCGCGGGCCGTCGCGGACAACCGGCGGCGCCTCGCCCGCGCGTGGGGATGCGGGCCGGAGCGTCTCGTGGAGGCCGCGCAGGTGCACGGCAACCGGGTGGCGGTCGCCACCCCGGAGGCCGCCGGGACGGTCGTCCCGGGCGCCGACGGCCTGGTCACCGACGAGCCCGGGTTGTGGCTCATCGTCTACGTCGCGGACTGCGTGCCGCTGCTCGTGGTGGATCCCGATCATCCCGCGGTGGGCGCGCTCCACGCCGGGTGGCGGGGCACCGCGGCCGGGGCCGCGTCCGTGCTGCTCGAGGTCATGGGCTGCGCGTACGGGACGCGTCCCGAGCGCGTGCGGGCCGCACTGGGTCCCGCGATCGGCGGGTGCTGTTACGAGGTGGACGCACCGGTGGCGGCGGCCATGTCGCCGTCCCCCTGGTGGCCGGCCGCGGCGCGGCGCACGGGCCCGGAGCGATGGCGCCTCGACCTCCGCGAGGCCGTGCGCCGGCAACTCCGGGCGGCGGGCGTACCGGAGGCGTCGATCGAGACGATCGGCGCGTGCACGATGTGCCGCCCGGACGCGTTTTTCTCCCACCGGCGTGATCGGACCACGGGACGGATGGCGGGATGCATTCGCGTGCATCCGCGCGGGTAAAGGGAAAGCCGGCGCGCCGTCGAATACGACCGCGCGCCGGGCGGAACCATGGCTGATATTGCGGCGAACGTTGCGCGAGTGCAGGCGAGGATCGCCGACGCGGCGGCGCGCGCGGGCCGGCGCCCCGGCGATGTCCGGCTCATCGCGGTCACGAAGACGGTCGATCCCGGCCGGATCCGCGAGGCCGCGTCGTGCGGGCTGCGAGAGTTCGGGGAGAACCGGGTGCAGGAAGCCCGCGACAAGGTCGGCGCCGTGCCCGGCGCGACGTGGCACCTGATCGGTCACCTGCAGCGCAACAAGGTCAAGGAGGCGCTGCGCCTGTTTGCGATGATCCAGTCGGTGGATTCGCGCGCGCTCGCCGAGGAGGTGAGCCGGCGGGCCGCCGCCGCCGAAGCCAGGATCGACGTGTTGATCGAAGTGAACATCTCGGGCGAGACGGCCAAGCATGGCGTCGC
>JAJPJL010000128.1 GCA_021324255.1 Bacillota bacterium | reverse complement strand
GTGTTCTACCGCTCCCCCGATGGCCAGCCCGAGCTCACGCTCCGACAAATGAGCCAGCTCGAGGCGGCGTCGGGCACGCATTGCCGATCGGGCGAGCAACTCGACGTATGGCACGCCACATTCGGGCCGGTGGGCGACGACGGGTATCCCCGACCCCTGTGGGACCAGCGGACCGGCGAGATTGACCACGCTGTCGCCGAGTATTGGCGCGCCAATGGATACGACCTGCGCGCCTACATCGAGGAACACTGGCCGGAGATCGGGTCGGATCTCGTCGGGAAGATCCACGTGTTTTGCGCCGATATGGACGACTACTTCCTCAATCTCGGAGTCTATGCGCTCGAGGAGTGTCTCGAGAACACAGAAGCGCCTTACTATGCCGGGTCGTTCAGATACGGCCGCCCGCTCGACGGCCACGTGTGGCATCCGTTGAACCACGCCGAGCTGGTGCGCGAGATGCTGGCGTCGATCGGCGCGCGGCCGCGGGAGCGGCGGCATTTCGCCTCGCGGCCGAGTGCGGTCGCGTACAGGATGGGCCAGAGGCTCCGCAAGCCGGGAGGCCGAACAGGCTGATCGTATCCCATGCAGCACGAACCGGACCATATCGGATCGCTTTGATTAAGACGTGCGGCCCTTCGCGCGCGTGCAGGCTCAGTCGCGTCTGTTCCGGTTATGGTCCGGTTCAGCTGCAGGCGCAGTCAAGATCGCTGACGACCTTGGAATCCAGATGGAATAGGTCCTGGAGAGGACACCGCCTCGCTTACACCGAGGAGGTCGCGGGTTCGACCCCTGCCTCGCCCACCAGTCTTAATCAAACGCTTCTGAACGCGCCCGTTCAAGTCGGGAGGGGCGCGCAATCCTTATTTGCAACCCATTGGCAACGCGATTTGCACAATACTATTTCCGTGGCGGAGAGAGCGTGACAGAGGCCCACCTTTCACGGCAATCTTGCGACGGGAGAGTCCTTGCGGCTAATGCTTGACGTTTAACGGCAAGCGTTATAGAATGCGATCGTGATCAAGTCCTTCCGATCGGAAGAGACAGAACAGCTCCATGCAAGGCAACACGTCAAACGGTTTCGAGACTTCGAGCGGGTGGCGCAACGAAAACTACGACAATTGGACATTGCCACCGAGCTGCGCGACCTTGCGGCACCTCCGGGCAATCGATTGGAAGCGCTCAAAGGTGATCGCGCGGGACAGCACAGCATTCGCATCAA
Source organism: Bacillota bacterium (assembly GCA_021324255.1). GTDB lineage: Bacteria > Sysuimicrobiota > Sysuimicrobiia > Sysuimicrobiales > Segetimicrobiaceae > JAJPIA01. Next base: position 93,903 of record JAJPJL010000128.1, on the reverse strand, counting down.
CGATCAGTGGCGCATCTGCTTTGTGTGGCGTGATGGGGATGCTTACGACGTTGCGATCGTCGATTGCCATTAGGAGGACGTGTGGCTAAGTCTAGAGGGCTGTCACCGATTCACCCTGGCGAAATCCTCCGCGAGGATTTCATGGTGCCGCTCGGCATCAGTATGAATAAGCTGGCGCTGGATCTCCATGTTCCTGTGACGCGCATTGCGGAAATCGTGCACGAGCGTCGGGGCATTACGCCGGGTACGGCCTTGCGCCTAGGGCGTTACTTCAATACCAGCGCACGCTTTTGGTTGAACGCGCAAGCGGCATACGATCTCGAGGTTGCGCAAGACGAGCTCGAGGGCACAGTCGAGCGCGAAGTGCGGCCCCGAGCCAGGCTTGCGCCCGGTTCGAAGACCGCTGCGAAGGCATGATGTTCGGCGAGGACCCCGACAAGAAAGTTTCCTTAATAAGGAAAAACGCATCAGAGACAAATCGCCGTGATGAAACGCGCGGTCCCGCCGTTCCTGGATGTGATCCATGTTGTTACCCCGTTCGGACTCAATGCGCGGCCGCGTAGTGTGACGGGGGTCGGTTCGGCACTTAACCGGCAACTCCTACGATCGATCGGACGCCAGCCACACCCCAGCGAACGTCAGCAGCGCGCCCGCCGCCTGGACGGCGCTCAGCGACTCCCCGAGCAGCACGGCGGCGATGACCACGGCCGAGACCGGCTCCAGATACACATACACCATCGTCTGACGCTGACCGAACCGATGCAGCGACCGACCCCACAGCGCCATCGCCAACACCATGCCGGCGGTCCCGCCGTAGACGAGCCCGGCCCACGCCGGCCACGACACCGCGGCCCACGTGTGTCGCGTCGTGTCGGACAGTCCGAGCGGCGCAAAGAGCAGCATCGCAATCCCCATCGCCCATCCGGTCGCTTGCCACGTCCCGGCCGCCGCGACGACGGGCCTCACCGCAAAGCCGTACCAGCTCCATGCGGCGGCGGCCCCGAGTGCGAGTAGATCGCCGAGGATCCGCGACGCGTCGAGCCCGCCCGCCGCCCTCCACACGAGGAGCGCGACGCCGGCGATGCCGGGGCCAGCGGGATTGCCGACGGGAATATTTCTCCAAGACGAGGGGTCGAACTTGCGGTGGTTGCTTTGGCTGGGGGGCAGGACATCGTCAAGGCTCTTCGAGAAGTCGACACGCAACCTGGATACATGCAAGGCGGGAGAGCTAAAGCGCGATGGCGTTGCGAAACCCATTGCTCGACAAGTACCGAACCGGTGGAACCGCACTCGGAGTGATCGTGAACAGTCCCGACATGATCGAGGTCTGCGCGAAAGTGGGGTTCGACTGGGTCGAGATCGACCAGATGTTTACGGCGTTCGACTGGAGCGATGTGCAATATATGGTACGCACCGCGGAAGCGGCCGGCATCACGCCGGTCCTTCGCATCCAGTCCTATCCCTGGCTCGGCTACGATCATCGAATTCCCGTCGACGTGAGCCGCGCGCTCGCCATCGGGCTTCAGTTCGTCATGGTGTCCCACTCGGGCAAGCGAGAAATCGAGGAGTGCCTCTCCCTCGCCGGTGACTGGCACCGGAAAGCTTTGTGGCTGCACCCGTTCAAGAGTTTCGATGACTGGGGCACGGTCACCGATGAGATGAAGGAGGGGACGTTTATCATTCCTCAACCGGAGACCCTCGGCGCGCTCGACGACATGGAAGAGACGCTCAAGCTGCCGGACGTGAAGATGTTCTTCTTTGCCATGGGCGACCTCAGTAAGACGCTGTCCGGTTCGAAGCATCCGGACTGGTACAACGCGCGGCTCTGGGAGTACATTCGCCGCGCGGTCGCGATCGGCCGCGAACACGGCGTCATGATCGGCGCGGTGACGAGCTACGCATACGACCTCAAGGAGCTCGCAAACCGCATCAAGGTGATGCACGAAGCCGGCGTGCGGCTCATCATGCTGCCCGGGGTGAATTTCGTCACCCAACTGGTCCTTGGCAACTTCCTCGACGACGTCAAAGGCACGTTGAAAGTGTGAGGGCCGGGGAGGGGGAGGGCACCCGGATGCCGTCACGACGCTCGTCGCCCACCCTCGCGTCGCTTGTGGCGCTCGTCGCGGTGCTTGTGTTCGCAGGCGGAGCCGGCGGCGCCGTGTCGCTCCCCACAGACACGACGCTGACCGTGAGCCTTGGGACAGAGGTCAACTCGCTCGATCCGTACGCCTTTACGGATACCCGCACGCATACGGTGATCCTCCAACTGTTCGATCCCGTGCTCGACCACAGCCCGCTCAACGGCGATCCAATCCCCCGCGTCGCGACCTCAGTGCAACCACTCAGCCCAACGGTATGGCAGCTGAAGCTGCAGCCGAACGCCCGGTTCACAGACGGTGAGCCCATCGATGCGAACGTCGTGCGGTACAGCGTCGGGCGCCTGTTGGACCCTAAGCATAAGTATCTGCTGACGCCCCAGTTCAACTGGATCAAGGCCGTCACGGTGGTGGACCCGCAGACGGTGCGTCTGACGACAACGGCGCCCTACCCGCTGGTGCGCCAGTTTCTCTCGGTCCTGTCGCTCGTGCCGCCGAAGTACCTTGAGACCGTGGGCGACGACCAGTTCGCTCGGAATCCGGTCGGTAACGGCCCGTACAAGCTCTCGTCGTGGGTGCCCGGGCAGCAATTGGTGCTCGTGCGCAACGACGAGGCGCTGCCGCCCAAGCCGCAGGTGCAGAACCTCGTCTTCCTGCCGATCACCGAAACGGCGACGCGCATCGCCGGACTTCTGTCGGGGAATATCGACGTCGTCCAGGACGTGCCGCCCGCCCAGATCGACGCCATTAACCGATCCGGCGTGGCCCGTGTCTTCACGGCGCCCGGGCTGCGCGCCGACTTCCTGGTGTTTGACGCGTTCGGGATGGCGTCGAAGACGCCGCTCATGCAGCGGGACGTCCGCCTCGCCATCGCGCACGCGATCAACGTCAACGAGATCATTTCGAAACTGCTGAACGGCCACGTGACGCGGACCTGCACGGTCGGCAGTCCTCTCGCGTTCGGCTACGATAGCAAGGTGCCATGCGATCAATACGACCCCGCGCTGTCCCGTCGCCTACTCGCGGCGGCCGGGTTTCCGCAGGGCTTCACGATCACGCTCAACATGTTTCCTGGTCTCGCGCTCGACGCGCCGGAGGTCAGCCAGGCGATCCAGGGGTATCTGGCTGCCGTCGGCATCAAGGTCACAATCAAGCAATATCCTACGGTCGGCCAATTCTTCGGCGACGTGACCGCCCACAAGGTCGAGGGCATCCAGCTCGTGAGCGAGGGCGGGTTTGGATTGTTCGACCTGCAGGCCGCATACACGGCCTTTGCCGCCCAGGACGGCGAGTACTCGTACATCGGCGACCACGACATCTTCGGATGGTACACCGGCCTGACGCAGACGATCGACATGGCGCGGCGGCAACAGCTCTACGGGAACATCCAACGCCGCATTGCCGAGCAAGCGTACTGGGTCCCGCTGTGGGTCCAGCAGGTGAATCTCGCCATCAGCAACCGAGCGAAGATGGAGGTCAGCCCCGACGACGCGCTGCGCTTCCGCCTCGCGACCTGGACCAAGTGACGGCCGGGCGCAGCTGCCGCTGAGCGGCGTCGACAGGGGATCGCGTGGTTCGCTATCTGGCGCTGCGGATCGTCCAGGCGATCGTCGTCGCGTTCCTTATCTCGCTCGCGACGTTTTTCCTGCTCTTCGTCGCCGGCAACCCGGTGCATCTTATGGTCGGAGAAGGCGCGACGACCGGCCAGATTGCCCAGTTGTCCCATCAGCTCGGCCTCGACCGACCGATCCTGGCGCGGTACATCCGTTTCGTCGCCGGCATGCTGGCGGGCAACTTCGGCGAGTCCCTGTTCATGCGGGGCCAACCGGCGCTCGGGGCCGTGTTGGCGCGGGTGCCGGCGACCCTCGAGCTCGGGGCGGCGGCGCTGTTCTCGACACTTCTTCTGGCCTTCATACTCGGGATCGCGGCGGCCGTGAAGCGAAACGGGCCGTTCGATCACGCCGTGCTGTTCGGCGCCGCGCTGGCCCAAGGGGTGCCGAGCTTCTGGTTCGGCATCGCACTCATCATGCTGTTCAGCGTGCGCCTCCATTGGCTGCCGTTTGCCGGGATGGGCACGTGGCGGCACCTCATGATGCCGTGCGCCACGCTGGATCTCTACCTGCTGCCGACGTTCGTGCGGCTGGTTCGGTCGCGCTTCATCGACGTGTTGCGGGAGGACTACATCCGGACGGCGCGAGCCAAGGGCCTGGCCGAGACCCGCGTGTACGTCCGGCACGCACTGCGGAACGCGTCGGCGCCGATCATTGCGGCGCTTGGCCTTCAGAGCGGCCACTTCTTCGGCGGGGTCGTGGTCGTGGAAACAATTTTCGGCTGGCCGGGTGCCGCAAGCCTCATCGTCGGTTCCGTGGCGCAGTTCGACTATCCCGTGGTGCAGGCCGGCGTCATCGTGGTGGCGCTGATGATTGCGCTGAGTAACCTCCTGGCGGACACAGCGCTCGCGCTCTCCGACCCCCGGGTGCGCTACGCGTCATCCGAGTAGACGCATGGCCATCCTCGGCACAGCCTCCGCGCTCCCGCAGGCCCGCTCGCGGAACCCACGGGCCAGGCGCGGCGGGCCGATCTGGAAGCTGTGCACGGGCGTCGCGATCTGCACGCTGCTGGCCTCCGCGGCGCTCTTTCCCGGAGCGTTCACCAGGAGCGACCCGCTCCAGCAGCAACTCGCCGATAGACTGCTCCCGCCGGGCTGGAGCCACGGCGGGAGCATGGCGCACCCGCTCGGCGCGGATGCGCTCGGTCGCGATCTGCTGGCCCGCGTGATCTACGGGGCGCGCTACACCCCACCGATCTCGATGGCGGCCGTCGCAGCCGCCGGTACGGTGGGGACCGTCCTGGGCATCGTGGCGGGATATTTTGGCGGCCTCGTAGACCTGGTGATTATCGCGCTGGCCGACTTCATGCTATCGTTCCCATTCATCCTGACCGCGCTGCTGATCGCCGCTGTGCTCGGTGCAGGCGTGATCAACCTCATCGTGATCCTGGCGCTCGGTACGTGGCCGACCTACACACGGATTGCGCGCGCCGAGACTGCGTCCATGCGGCACCGCGAGTTCATGACCGCGGCGCGGGCCATGGGGCTGCGCACCGTGGTGATGCTGCGGCGACATCTCCTTCCGAACATCAGCAGCTCGCTCATCGTCATCGGGAGCCTCGAGGTAGCACGTCTGATGATCGCGGAGGCGTTTCTGAGCTTCCTGGGCTTCGGGGTGCCGCCGCCGCTCCCATCCTGGGGAAACATGATCGCGACCGGCCGAGACTACCTGATCCAGCAGCCCTGGCTGGTCACCGTCCCCGGCCTTGCGATCATGCTCAGCGCGACGGCTTTCAACTTCCTCGGGGACGCGCTCCGGGAACTGCTCGACCCACGGTTCGCCCGCGGAGATTGAGCGTTCATGCGGCGTCTGATTGCGAGGCGCCTGCCGTCTGGCGCGGATCAAGCGCGTCCCGTACGCCGTCCCCGAGCACGTTCAGGCTCAAGCTTACCAGAAAGATCGCGAGCCCCGGGATCGTAGCGACATGCCATGCCGTTGCGAGCACCGTCCGCCCCTCGCTCAGCATGGCGCCCCATTCGGGCGTGGGCGGCTGCACGCCCAGGCCGAGGAAGCTCAACGCCGCCGCGAACACGATCGTCTTCCCCGTCTCAAAGGTGCCGTAGACAATCACGTGGGACACCGTGTTGGGCAGAACGTGTCGGATCAGGATCCGCCGCGTGCCGGCCCCGATTGATCGCGCCGCCTCGACGAAAGCCCGCTGCCGAAGGCCCAAGACCAGAGACCGTACAAGCCGGGCGAACGACGGGATCGCCACGATCGTGATGGCGAGCATGGCATTAAAAATCGAAGGCCCCAGTGCCGACACAATCGCGAGTGCCAGGAGGACGGCGGGGAACGCGAATAGCACGTCGAGTGTGCGCGTGACGACGTGGTCGAGCGCGCCGCCGTAGTAGCCCGCGACCAACCCGACGCCCGTGCCGACCAACGCCGAGCAGGCGACCGGTACGATGCCGACCACTAACGAGACGCGTCCTCCCCACAACGTGCGACTGAGCATGTCGCGCCCAAGTTGATCGGTGCCGAGCACGTGGCCCGCGGTGCCGAGCGGTGCGAGCCGGAGCCTCGGGTCCACCCGAGTCGGATCGATCGAGGCGATGAGCGGTGCCAGCGCCGCCGCGCCGACGACCGCCGACAACAGTGCGCATGCACCGAGCAGCAGCGGGTCTCGACGCAGCCGATCCCACGCTGACCGGCGTCGCGTTACCAGCCGGCGCCGTGCCGCACCGGAGGCTCGCGACGCTACGGCTACGGTCATGCCTCCGCCACTAGGCCGCATAACGAATGCGAGGATCCAGGTGCGCGTAGAGCATGTCCACCGCCAAGTTGATGCAGACAAACAGGCTCGCAACGAGCAGGACGCCGCCTTGCACGAGCGGGAGATCGCGGGCTCCAATGGCGTCGTAGAGCTGCAGGCCGAGACCCGGCCACGAGAACACGGTCTCGACCAGGATCGATCCGCCAAGCAGGTACCCGGTCTGAATTCCGACGAGCGTGACCACGGGCAGGAGGGCATTCCCGAGTGCATGCCGCACGACGACACGTGTCTCGGCGATGCCCTTCGCGCGTGCGGTGCGGACGTAATCGTCGTGCAGGGTCTCCAGGAGGCTCGACCGCGTCACGCGCGCGAGCACGGCGGCCGGCACGCCGGACAGGGTGAGCGCGGGCAGGGTCAGATGCCACACGAGATCGCCGAGTCCGGCAGAACCTCGCAATGAGTACATCCCCTGCGACGGGAAGAGCCGGAGGTGGAGCGACAGCACCAGGATCAGCACGAGACCGAGCCAGAAGCTCGGCATGCTATTCCCGAACAGCGCGAGGACGACGGACGCGCGGTCGAGCAGCGACGCTCGGCGCGTGGCGGACAGGATGCCGATCGGTACACCGATCGCGATCGCGAACACGGCGCTTCCGATGGCGAGTACCAGCGTGTTCTTGAGCCGGTCGAGCACCATCGCGGTGACCGGAGCCTCCAGCTCAATCGACCGTCCGAGATTGCCCCGGACGGCGTTTCCCAGCCACGTGGCGTACTGCACATACAGTGGCCGGTTGAGGCCGAGGCTCTCTCTGATCAACGCGACCTGTTCTCGCGTTGCCTGGGGGCCGGCCAGCACCTGGGCCGCGTCACCGGGGATGAGCTTCATCGTCAGGAACACAACCACCGACACGCCGAGCAAGACCGGCACCGTCGCCAGCACGCGACCAACCACGAAGCGGAGCATCTCAGCTCATCGACACGGTCCGGAACGTGAACATGTAGGACGCGGGATTGACGAACCCCCGGACGTTCTTGTTCCAGGCGCGGGCCGCCTTCTGATGCACCACGAAGATCCACGCCGCGTCGTCGACCGCTTTCTGCTCGACCTGGAAGTAGAGCTGCCGGCGCTGCGCATCGTTCGTGGTTCCGAGCGCCCGGTGCAGCAGCGCATCGACCTGGGGATTGCCGTACCATCCGGGATTGGTGTTCCCATTGGGCGGCTGGAGATCTGTTCGAAACATCCGCTGCAGGTTGACGAACTCGTCCACGCTGAAGCCGACTTGGATCGCGTTCACGTCCTTCTGAATGCCGTTGGCCATGTTGTTTTGGAAGGTCTGAAACTCTTGTTGCTGGAAGGTCGCGTTGACGCCGATGTCCTTGAAGTTCTGTTGGATGAACTCGTTCATCTGAATGCCAAACGGCGAGCCCGCGCCGCCAGCCGGGATCCAAACCTCGAGCGGGAGACCGGTTGGAAACCCGGCGGTTGAGAGCAGTTGCTTCGCCTTGGCGGGATTGTACCCGTAGCCCTGGATGGCCGGATCGTAGCCGGGTGTGCCGGGAGCGTGGGTGCCCCTCGCCGGGATCGCGAGCCCCTTCATCACATCCCGTGCCAGCGTCTCACGATCGATCGCCCAGCTCAGCGCTTGGCGGAGCGCGAGTTTGGTCGTCGGTGGGTATTTGTGGTTGGGGATGTACCCCCAGGTGTTCGGCAGCTGCGCGAGCGCGAGCACGAGATTGGGGTTGGACTTCACGGCGTCCATGCTGTCCGGGTTCACCGCGTTGATCCAGTCTACTTCGCCGGTCTGGAGCGCCGTGACACGGGTCACCGCCTCCGGCAGTGGCCGGACGATAAAGCCGTCGAGCGCGGGAGCCCCGGCCCAGTAATCCGGGTTGCGCTCGAAGGCGACCTTGACGCCCTTCTCGCGGCTGACGTACCTGAACGGCCCCGTGCCCACTGGATGGTTGGGGTAATCATCGTTGCCATACTTTTGAATCGCTGCTGGACTTGCGATCGAGTATGTCCCGAACGCCAGGACCTCAAGAAAATCCGCGAACGGTTCCTTGTGGACGATCCGGATGGTGTACTGGTCGAGGACGTCCACGCTCGCGAGATTGCCGTACCCTAGCTTTAGGCTCCCGGCGCCAGCCTTCGTGTAGAATTTGTGGCCGGGGTCGGAGTCGCGGTCGATGTTGAACTTGACGGCCTCGGCGTCGAACGGCGTCCCATCGTGGAATTTGACGCCCCGGCGCAGTTTGAACGTATAGGTGCGCGCGTCGGGCGAGACCTGCCACGCGGTAGCGAGGTTGCCGACGAGCGGTTGTCTCGCTGGCACCGTCATGTCACGATCGACCAGTCGGTCGTAAATGTTGTGCAGCAAGGTGCGGGTTACCGCTCCGCGGTCGATATCATTGTCGAAGGCTCCCGGCTCGGCTTCCCAGCCGCAAATCAACGTGCCGCGCGGTTTGGCCGGCGGTGCCGCAGCCCAGGCGCGCGGTGCGATTGAGGCGGCGGCTCCGAGCAGGACGGACGACACGAACCGGCGACGCGTAAGTCTTCGCGTCATTACATGCTCCTTCGTGTTTGACGTTGATGCCTGTCGCTGTGACGCGGCGACGCGCCAATCCTTGACCGCGGAGTTTCCGGTTTGAGGCCCGTACTCCTCCCCATACGGGGCCAACGAGGCTTATGCAACTCGGACGTGCGTTACTGGTAATGAAAGGAGCGGGCCCCGGCTTCTCCGATGCGGTAGAAGGTCCTCAAGAACCGGACGCGGGACCATCTATCTCGCAGCACGTCCGCCTGCACCATGCCGCACTGCACGGACGTGGCCGGCCCGGGACCAGACCCGGCAAACCAGCCAAACCATCAAGGGACAGGGAGGAATGCTGGCATGCTATTGACCATGTATTTAGATCCACCGTACAATATAGATTGTCAAGTCGCCAAACAGTGAGGCGGTCTTATGTCTCGCCGAAAGGCAATATCGAACCGGACAAGGGTGCGTGAACGGGCGGCACAAGCGGCTCTCCCAGTGCTCGCGACGTCCGACCCCCTGTACACTTCGGTTGCTACTCTTGTCGAGCAGTCCAAGGAACCGCTTCGCCGAGCTATTCTGGCACGCTTCCTTCGTGCTGCCGGCACCGCGGTCGGCCGCGCAACCCCCGCCACGTTGACCCAGGCGGCCAGCGCAGACTCAGATGTCTCAGCCGTGCTTACCACGCTAGAAGCCCTGATGCCTGAGGAGGGCAAGGCGAGCGACGACGACGTTATCACCCAGGCTCAGTTACGCGGCCTGGAGGCAAGGCAACGGATGTTGGATGCGGAAGGGGGCACGCTGAGCGTTGAACAAATGGCTCGCCGCCTCCACCTGACTCGGCAGGCCGTTGATCTGCGTCGCCGCAACCGTCGACTCATCGGCTTACCGGTGGGTCGACACGGATATCGTTACCCGGCCTGGCAACTCGGCCCCACCGGTATCTGGTCTTGGGTGCCAGCGGTAGTGGAGGCCTTGTCTCCCCACGACCCCTGGCAACAGGTCTTTTTCTTGCTCAGCCCGCACCCGGATCTTGGGGGCGAAACTCCGTTGAACGCGTTACGCAGTGGCCGGACGGAGCAGACTCTGGGCCTCGCTCGGACCTACGCGCGATATGGTCTCGGCTAGCGCGCCGACCGACGCGACGCCACCAGGGGATCTTGCAGCGCGGACGCTTCCGCTGACGAGAATGGAAGGACCGGCTTGGCGGGTCTATCCAGGTGCTTACGAGGCCGAGCACTTCAACAAGCAGGACGGTCGTTTCAACGATCCTGAGCAGCAATACGGGGTGCTCAACGCTTCTGGGAGTGACGTCGGTGCTTTTGCTGAGCGCCTGCTGCTAGCGCCGGGCGTGCTTGGTGGCGGTGGCAGAGCTGCCGGCCCGAGCGTGCCCATCTCCGCGACGGCGCTTCAAACCTTCTCACTCGCCGAGATCACCTTCGGCCAATCAATCACGTGTGTTGATCTCCGAACACCGGACGGCCTTGCACGGATCGGGGCCGGTCCATGGCTACTCACCGCGCCGCACGCCGTATCGAAGCAATGGTCGCGCCCGATTTTTCTCCATCCAAGCGCGCCGGATGGCATCGTCTGGAACTCACGAGCCGGAAACGGTGTGGTCTCGATGGGACTTCATGAGCGTGCCAAGCCGAAGATCGCGACAGTTGGCCGGGGACCGCTGGTTGGTCATCGGAGACTACTCGCTGACGCGATTCGACTGTTTCACGTGGCCATTGTTCCCGCGTAAGCGTGGGATGACTGAGGCCGGCGCCGATGATCGGGGTCCATGTCAACGCCGGGTCAGAACGGGTAGTTACATTAAGGTCCAGCACCTCTGGTGTAGAGTGGGCGAGAGTCCACACCTGGAGGTGTTGTCGCAGTGGTCGATCTTGTCGGTGAGTTCACCGCTGATCTCAGTCGTCGCTTCCCTGGGACCTCAACCGTTGCACACTACAGTAGTGATGTCCGTCCCTTTCTGCACTGGTGGCGGCGGTCGCCAGCGGACGTGCAGCGGACGGACATCGATCAGTTCATCGTATGGCAGCAGACGCTGGGCCGTGCCCGTGCGACCATTAACCGTCGCCTGGTGGCGTTGCGGATGTGGTTCGAGTTCCAAGCCGAACTGGCGAACGCTCCGGCCGCCGCCCCAATCACTCCTCCTCCCAACGTTCTTCGCCTTGAAGCGGTTCTTGTCCACCGGGGAACAATTCAGTATGGGCCAGGCGCCCGCGGGTGCGGATCTCGTGTCCATCGTGCTCCCCACGCGCAACGGGGCGCGGTACATTGAGCGGTCCATCGACAGCTGCGCCGCGCAGACCCACGACAACTGGGAGCTCATCGTCGTCGACGACGGTTCCACCGACGAGACGCCGGGCATACTTGCTCGGTACGCTGGCGGGCGCGTCCGCGTGACGCGGCCATGCCGCTAGCCTGGGCCTGTCGGCCGCGCTCAATACCGGGTTTGCCCTGGCCCGCGGGGAGTTTCTCACGTGGACCTCGGACGACAATTACTACCGCCCGGCCGCGCTAGAGCGCATGCTCGCGTTTCTCTACGGACATCCGGACGTCGCATTCGTGTACACGGACAACCAGTGGATCGACAGCGCGGGGAGACCGACCCATGCTTACATCGTGGAGCCGCCTGAACGGCTCCTCTACACCAACGTCGTGGGCGCATGCTTTCTTTACAGGCGACGGGTCTACGAGACCGTGGGATCCTACGCCGAAGACATTCCCTTGGCTGAAGACTACGATTACTGGCTTCGGGTCTCGCTTCGCTTCCGCATGGCCGCCCTTCACGAAGATCTCTACTGTTACCGCCACCACGAGCAAACGCTGACGCACCGGCATTCCCCCGAGGCGATCCGGGCCGCGATGTGGAAGGCCCTTGCACGGCACATTCGCGCGATTCCCTGGGCGGACGCGGAAGCCAAGGCCGCGGTGTGCATCAACGAGGCCCGTCGCGCTCGATTCGAGCGGCACCTCGCGCGGATGATCCAGTACCTTACGCTCGGGTTTCTCCTGGCCCCCACGTGGGCGGCGCGGTATGTGACCGCGCGGGTGATCGGCCGGAGTGCTCTCTGATGTCGCCCGGCGGCACTCCCTGTGCCGGCACGACGTGTACACAGCGCTCGGGAAGCTACCATATCCACGACGGCCTCGGTTCCCTGGGCCGCCACATGCCAGGTTCCCCGACCAGGGCCCTGGCACCACCCCAGATGCGCACTCTCGTCGCACGGTCCCTACTGCAAGGGCGAGAGCATCGGCGCTATCCGGCGACCGGGCTGCCGACGTGCGGATGCCGGTGCCGGCGGGAGCGGCCCGGCGGACCCTTATCGTCCGAGCACGATGTCGATCCCCGAGAGAATCGACGCGAGTTGCCGCGCCGGAAGTTTTCCGGTCCGTTCGGTGAGGTCGCTCTTGTTCAACGTAACAATTTGGGATACGTTCGCGACGGAGGGCTTGGGAAGCCCGGTCAGAGGCGGAGGCAGAAGAACATTCCCCGGCGCGTCGGCCCACTTCACGTTGCTGGTCAACGGGACGCAGATGACGGTCGCGATCCGGCTGCGGTTAAAGGCGTCGCCTTGCACAATGGCGACCGGACGCCGAAACCCCGGCCTGGAGCCCGTGGGCGCCGGCAAATCAGCCCACCAGATCTCTCCCTGGGCGATACTCACCAGCGACTCCGTCGCAGCAGCCGGCGTGACGCCGTGCGCACAAACTGGTCGGGCGATTCTTGGATCTCCGCCAATGCCCGGTTGAGACCTTCCGTCACGCGGTCGGGTGCGTGCCGCGCGACATACTCGGCCAGCGCTCGACTGTAGACGTCGCTTCGGGTGCGTTTCATGCGGCGCGCCAACTGCTCGGTCTCCGCAAACACCGCATCAGGAATAGAGACGGCAACTTTCATACCATGAGTATAATGGACGATATCGTCCCGTCAATCGACTCTTCGCAGCACGACCTGGGGAGGTCGGTGCCCCGCAGTTCCCGCCTGGCCTACGATGCCGGTACTCGCGAGCAGCCGCTCGTCGCCTCACACCATGCTCCACGGGCCGCTCCTGCAAGGTTGGTGTAAGAGGTGGGCCCGGCGCGGTGCCGGCACATGTACGACCACGTACTCGGGGTCGCGAGATTCGACCAGCCCCGCTGCCCGCAACTCGCGTTTCAGAGCCGGGCTCCCCACCACAAGAACGCGTGCGCCCCGATGGTGACGCCGGAGATACTGGGCGGTAGCCCAAGCCGATGTAATGATGTCCTCTTCGGGGATGGGCACGTCGAGCCGGCCCAGCTTCTCCGCGTACTCCGCGGCCGACCGTGCAGAGTTATTGGTTACCGCGACGAGACGCCGGCAGGTCCGCCGCACGAACGACACAAACTCCGGCGCACCCGGGAGCAGGGTGTCCTCTCTGTAGACGACCCCGTCGAGGTCGAGCATCACCCCGCGCACGCCCGCGAGCACACGCTCGGACGGTTCCACCGCGCCCGCATCCATCTGGGACACTACTGCGCCAGCAGGGGCAACGCGCAAGGACCGGCCTTGGTTTGGGTCAGATGGCCGTGATGGATATCGGCGATCAGTGCCAGCCCCAACCGATGGGTCATGACGCTCCCGGGAGCCGGCGGTCACACACGCCGCCGCTCGATAATGGCGGTGGTCCGCGCCAAGGTGGCGAGCGCGCCCTCCAAGGAGCGCGTCGCGAGCGCAACGTACAGCGTGTCGACCAAGGACAGGTGGGCAATCCGCGACGCCATCGCCTCGACCCGAAACGCCGTCTCGGCGGTCGCAGTCACGAGGAGGATGTTCGCGACCGCCCGGATCGGCGCGCGCAGAAACGAGGTAAGCGCGATGACCGTCGCGCCCTGCTCGCGGGCGTTCCGAGCGGCCTCGAGCGTTTCGCGGGTCCGCCCGGTGTGGGAGATCACGAACGCGACATCGCCGGGCTGGAGGAGGGCCGCGCTCACGGCCTGCATGTGCGAGTCCGTGACGACGGCGACGCGAAACCCGATCCGGAGCAGCCGGTAGTAGGCATCCACGGCGACGGGCGCACTCGACCCCACGCCGTAGATCTCGATCCGGCGCGCCGCGCGCAGGGCCCCTACGGCTTTGTTCAGCGCGGTCTCGTCCAAGAGCTCCAATGTGTGCGCGATCGCCTGCATGTCGGCCTGCAGCACCTTGCGGGCGATCTGCATCGGGGTGTCCTCGGCGCGCACATCTTCGGATAGCACCGCCGGCGACCGACCCGCCTCCACGGCAAGGGCGATCTTGAAGTCCGCGTAGCCGGCAAACCCGAGGGTCCGGCAAAAGCGCAGCACGGTCGCCGTGCTCACCCGTGTGCGCCGAGCCATCGCCTTGATCCCCATGCCCAGCGCCGTCGCCGATTCGGCCAGCACGAAGGTGGCCACCGCGCCCTCGGACCGGCTCAGGGATGACTGGACGCTGCGGATTCTCGCTGAGACCGCGTGCCCGCGAATGCTGCCGGACTCGAGTGCCCGGCCCGCCGCGGCTCTCGCCATTACGGGCTCCTTTCCGCGTTACAAGTTGACGAAGCCGTCGTCGGGCCACTCCCGCTTCGCGTGAAAGTTGTACGGTACGAATAGATCGTGGAGGATCGCATTCGCAAAACGGCCGGTGGCGATCCACCCCTCGCGGTGGAGCGGGAGCAGCGAATCCACCGCGCGATCGAACCGGACGTAGTCGGGCCACAATCCCGGGAAGCGCGGCGGCCATCGCCGTTTGCGGGGATGGTCGGGCACGCGTCCTCCACGCAGAGACGCGTCGAAGCCGCGCCGGAGCGCGGCCTCGACACCGGCGATTCTCTCCCATCCCGCAGGCAGCGTCCCATGTGTCCCCCACTGCACGCGGACCGCCGGACGCGCCTCGGGCGACGGAGGCTCACTCGTGAGGAGGCGCCCATGAAAGTAGGTGGTGACCTCGACCGGCATGCCGTCGTCCGGCCGGTAGCGCACCCAGGCGATCTCATGGTCGCACGGCTCGTCGTCGTCAGGGTAGTCCCAGTCGTCCTCCCAGAAGAAGTGGTAGGCGACGACTGGAACAGACGGATGGTGAATCGCCGCGCAGTCGCGCAGCGCGAAGCACTCGGCCGCCGTCGTCAGGACCAGCGGCGCGAGACGGTCCACGGCCCGGCGCTGGCGGTCATCCGGCGGGCGGGGCGGATCGAGGCGGTTGACCTCCCCGTACAGAGCGCGCGCCGCGTTCAGTCGCCCGACGTTGTGCTCGAGAATGGCAAGCTGCTCCAGGCACCGGGCGTCACCCGGACGCGACGCGATGAGGGCCCGCAACGCCGCGGCCGCCGCCTCGATCATTGGGTGGCTTTCGCGCCGTGCGTCACCCCGGTCTGCAGCCACCGCCGCCTCGAGAAGCGTTCGCACAGCGCGGTCGAGGGCGTCCTCACGGCCCACGGGCCCGCCCGCGGGCGCATGTTGCCCCGCCGCCGCCCGCTCACGATCCTGCGCCGTCACCGAGGGTCGTCCGCCAGGCCGAACGGAACGGCGGCGCCGCTCTGCGAATCGAACAGGTGCGCCCGACGCCAGAGGAGGCGCAGCGAGACGCGCGACCCCACGGCGACGGCGGCGCCGGCGCCCGTAAGCAACCGCAGGGACGCATCGCCGCAGGCGGCGTGGACCAGCCATTCCCGACCCATCTGCTCGACCAGAAACACCTCGGCGCGCAAGTCGCCGTCTGCGGCCAGTTCCAGGTGCTCCGGCCGGACGCCGAGCAAATAGGTCCCGGGAGGGACGGGGTGTGCGAGCGGGCGCGGCATCACCCCCGCCACCGCCAGGCGGCCATCCTCGACGCGGGCCTCGAGGAAGTTCATCGGCGGCGTTCCGATGAACTCGGCGATGAACCGGGACGGCGGGCGCTCGTAGAGATCCGCGGGCGTCATCACCGCGATCAGCCGGCCGCCGTGCATGACGCCGACGCGGTCGGCGATGCTGAGCGCCTCCGCCTGATCGTGCGAGACGAAGAGTGTCGTGATCCCGAGTTCGCGCTGGAGCCGGCGGATCTCCGCGCGCGTTGCCTCGCGCAGCCGGGCGTCCAAGTTGGAAAGGGGCTCGTCGAGCAGCAGGACCGCGGGTTCTTTGACCAGCGCTCTGCACAGGGCGACGCGCTGCTGCTGCCCGCCGGACAGCTGCGCCGGGCGCCGCGGCAGGAGCTCGGCGATACCGACCAGATCGGCCACGCGGCGCACGCGCTCGGCGATCTGGGCGCCGCGGCTGCGACGAACTCGCAGCGGGAAGGCGATGTTCTCGAAGACCGTCAGGTGAGGGTACAGCGCGTAACTCTGAAACACCATGCCCACCCCGCGCTCCTGCGGGGTCGCGTCGTTTACCACGCGACCGCCGAACAGGATGCGTCCGGACGTGGGCCGGTAGAGACCGGCGACCAGGAACAGCGTCGTGGACTTGCCGCAACCGGAGGGTCCCAGGAGCGCCACCAGTTCGCCCTCCCCCACGGTCAGGGAAACGCCCTCCACGGCCGTGACGCGTCCGAACTGCTTGCCCACGTGCTCCAGCACGACGTCCATGACCGGCTCGTAACCCCTCCGAGCGCGCGCAGTGCGGTCCAGCCTCGCGCCTACCCCTTTACTCCTCCCGAAAAGATCCGGAGCAAGTACCGCTGGGTGAGCGCGAACACCGCCACCGCGGGCAGGATATAAAAGACACTCAGCGCCGTCACGAGCCCGTAATCCGCAAACCGCTCCTCGCCCGACAGGCTCGCCATCAGCACCGACAGCGTCTGCGAGCCCTGGCTCGGCAGCAACACGTACGGGAGCAGGAACTCGTTCCAGCCGCTCAGGAACGCGAAGATCGCGAACGCGAACAGCCCGGGGCGGATCAGGGGCAGCATTACCTTCCACCACACCCGGATCCGCGAGTACCCGTCCACGAGGGCCGCCATCTCAACGTCCCATGGGACCCCGTCGAAGAAGCCTTTCATGATCCAAATCCCGAGCGGCAGATCAAGCGCGAGCTTGACCAAAATAACCCCGGCCAACCGATCGTAGAGTCCGAGTGCGCGCAGGATCAAGAAGATCGCAATGAGGAGCGTCACACTGGGGAACGAGTGCAGCACGATCGTCGAGCCCAGAAACAGGCCGCGCCCCGGAAACGTGAGGCGCGACAGCGCGTACGCCGCCATCGCGCCCACCAGCACCTCAAACACCGCCACCGTGACCGCGAAGGTCAGGGAGTTACCCGCGGCGACCCAGGCGTTGGCTTCGTTCGGCAGCGTTTGCCAGAGAAACCGCCAGTTGGCGAGCGTCAGGCCGTGCGGGACGAGACCGGTGATCGTCACGCTGAACGAGGCAAGGAGCAGCCAGCCGTAGAGCACGATGATCGGCGCCGTCAGGATGACGAGCGCCCCTGTAACGCCCCATCGCCCGTGCGGTCCGACGGCATCCGGCGTCATCGCGGCCGCCCCATCAGTTGACCTCGATCCGCGGCGCGGCAACGAGTTCGCCGAACCGGAACACGCGCAGGTAAACGAGCGACGCGCCGAGCCCCAGCACAACGAGCACCGCGGCCAGCGCCGCGCCCAGACCAAACTGGGTGTTGCCGAAGTAGTTGGACAGCGCGAGGTGGAACGCGTAGAGCGACCACACCTCGGTCGTGTAGAAACCCGGCCCGCCGTTGGTCGTCAGCAGGATGTACTCGAACGACGTCAGCAGCGACAGCGTCTGGTACGCGGTGACGAACAGAATCGGCCACCGGAGCCGCGGCAGGGTGATGCGCCAGACCTGCTGCCACGCCGACGCACCGTCTACCTGCGCCGCCAGATACTGGTCGCGCGGGATCCCGGCGATCGCGGACGAGAAGATGATCATCCCGAACGACGCACCGACGAAGCCGTTCAGCGCCACGACGAACGCCCACGGGTGCGCGTTCATCCAGTTGTGCCCCGGGATCCCGACCAACCCCAGGACCTGGCTCACCGTCCCGTAGGGAGGTTCGGCAGCGAACCACCGCCACATCAAGGCGAGGATCACCGACGGGGTGATCCTCGGCAGCATCCAGAGGACCCGGAACACTCCCGCCGCGCGTTCCGACAGATGCGCGGTCAGGATCGCGAGCACCAGCGCGAACCCGACGTTGAACAGCACGAGCGTAGCCGCCACGTACAGCACCGTGTTGCGAAGCACCAGCACCAGCCATGGGCTGTGGGCGATCTGTCCGTAGTTGGCGACCCCGATCCAGCGGTAGTGCGTCAGGCCGGTCGCCACACTGAGGTTGGTCAGGCTGATGACGACGGTGACGACCGCCGGGGCGAGGAACAGCGCGGCGATCAAGAGGACGGCCGGCCCGAGGAACAACACGGGAGACGCCGCCCCGCGGAGCACGTCGCGAACCGCGCCCCGCCGCCGCGGCGCCGGCGCCGCCTCGAGGGCTCCCACGAAGCGCCTACCGGATCACAACGTTGTCGCCCAGGTTGGTGCGCATCTGCTGGGTTACCGTCTGCACGGCCTGGTCGGGCGACATCTGCCCGGCGATGACGGCGGACAGGCCGAGCCACATCGCCTGGTCGTAGGTGCCGAAGTCCTTGTTGTTGGGCAGGAACGTCGTGTACTTCAGCATGTAGGTGGTGGCCGCGGCGAAGCGGTCCTGCGCGTACTGCGGGACCTTCGCCTCATCCTGCAGGATGGCCAGGTGACCGCTGGCAACGGCGTGCCGCGCGTTGAGCGCAGGCGTCGTGGCCAGCGCAAGGATGCGCGCCGCGAGATCGGCGTGCTGTGAGTCCTTGCTGATCATGTAGACGATCGGGTGGCTGAGCGTGATGGGCCGTCCTCCCCGTTCGCCCGGCGGTACGAGCGCGAACCCGTACGTCGCCTGCAGCACATCGGCCGGCATCTTATACTGCTTGAGCCACTGCGCCCAGCACCACGTCCCGCACTGTGTGAAGAGGACCTGCCGGTCAACGACGACTTGGTGCCAGCTGTTCCAATCGGTCCCGATGATATCCTTGGGCGTCACCTTGTACGTGTCGACGGCATCGTGGAAGAACGTGTACTCGTTCCGCAGGGCCTTCGTGTCGAGCAGGAGCTTCCCACTCGCATCCGACATCCGGCCACCGAACGCCTCGTAGTACATGTAGTAGTCCGGCCCGTTGATCGGCCGGATCCACCAGCCGTGCCCGGCCGCGACCAGGTTCTTGTCCTGCGCGTCCTTAGCGGTCTTTAGCAGGTCGGTCAGAGTGAACTGTCCCGCCTCGATCGCCTTGGGCAGGCCCGCCGCCTTCTCCCGGCTCCAGCCCAGTTTCTCGAGCAGCGGCATGTTGAAGTAGAGCGGCCGGGCCTCGACGTCCTGGGGGATCGCGTAGATCCTGCCGTCGTACTTCGTCGCGTTCCAGAGCGTCGAAATGACGTCGGCGAACTGCGCATACTTCTTGACGTACGCATCGAGGGGCGCGACGTAGCCGGCGGCCGCCCACGCGGCGATGTCCTCCTCGCCGGTCGCCACGATGTCCGGCGCCTTGCCCGACTGCGCCGCGAGCACGAACCGCTGCTTATAGGCCCCCCACGCCTCGCCGCCGCCGGTGACGAACGTGGCCTCGAGCGCGACCTGCTCGCTGCCTCCTTGCGCGGCGAGTTGCTTGTTCAGCTCATCGACCGCGGTCACCAGATTGTCCTTCCGGTAATACGATGGTTCGTCTGGTCCGATGGTCCAGGCGGTGAGGTGCACGGGCGGCGCCGCCACAGACGTCTGAGATATTCCCAGCGTTAGGGACGTGAGCGCGATCACAGTCGCGAGCGCAATCGCCGCAGCGCTCCGCCATGTCGAACCACCCGGCGGTGTGGCCATTCAGTTCACCCCCCAAAGAAGGCGATTCGGCGGATCCGGCCTGCCGGTCAAGGCTCCCGATGTTCTTTGCGCCGGCAACGCGGTCGTAGAGGTGAATTTTTGTCGGAATGGCATCGATAACGTGTCAAGGGTTTACACATGCCCGAGGCCAATCCCTGCCACCGAAGCCGAAGTGGAACGGCGGACATAGCCTGCACGTCTCGAGAGAGCACGCACGACCTAGCGCGAAGTACGCGGTCGTAGATCCGAGGAGCGCTGACGGGGCCACAGGCGTTGAGCCTGGAGGTCCTCGGTCGCTCCGCGAACGTGCTCGGCGAATTTGCCTCGCGTCCCGGGCAAGGCTGCCGCAAGCGTGAACTCCGTTCTCATGGTGAGCACGAAGTTCTGCGCCCACCGTTCGGCTGACGTTCCCGGAGATGGCCAGTCCGGTCCCAGATCTCCCTGTCGCGCCGCTGCGCGGAGGGCGCGTCGGACTTGCCTGAGCGTCGCGATCGAGGGCGTCCGCCATACCTCCTCCGCGGCGCGAGCGATCCAGTCCGTGGTTGAAGGGCGAAGGGCGAGGACCCAGGTGCCCGGGCCGCGCGCGGCGCCGGAGGCCCCGATCGCTCGAAGAAGTTGCGTCGATCCCGGATCCAGCCCCGCCACCAACGCCGCTGCGTGGAGAAACCCGGCGACCTTGCGTGGATCGACGGATGGGTCTGCGTGGACGCTCGCGATGGCCAAGAGCGCGCGGGCCGGAAACCGCCGCAGGAGTCCTTCGGCCAGGATGAGGATATGGTGCAGCCACGTAGTTGCCACCCGGGGCTCTGTTGAAGGATGGCCGTCCGGCCGCCAGCGCAGGAGGTGGGCCTTCATCACGTCGTGCAGCACTTGGGCTGCGATAATGTCGTCCAAGGCCACGGTGGCAGCGCCGGCTGCTCCGATCGCTGCGCGAATTGCGAGGGCCGCTTGGAGATTCAGCGCCGTGTGTAAAACGAGCCCACCCGGGTACACGTGGTGGGACGCGTGCGCCCCCGGGGCAGCGAGCAACTCGGGTCCAAAGGCGACCCCGCCGGTCGAGTACGCAACGTCGGCCTCCGGCGGCATCGCGCGAGGTTGGTAGAGCGCGAGGAAGTCCGTTTCCGTACGCGCTGCCGGCACACAGAGCCCGGCTGCGACCAATCGCCGCCAGCGCGACCGGACCTGAGAAGCGGCCCACGATCGAGAGAGCGCGGTGGGGTGCGGATATCTGAGGAGGTCCCGCACGTGTTCGCGGACGCGTGGATCACGCAGACTGCGCACCGCACGAGCGATGATCCGGCAGGCTCGACGCACCGGCTCGGAGACGAGGGCCACCTGCGCGGCGCGCGCATCCATCGCCGGCCGCGAATGCCGCATCAGCGCGCGCGGTGGGTCTCCGGGGGGAGGAACCATCCGTGCGCCACCCGTACACCGACGGTGTCGCCCGCCCGAATGCGATGGTCCCGAGCGTCCCTGCGGACCCGGATTTCGTGAGGTCCTATCCGGACCCAGACGTCTTCTCGTTCCCCCCCGTACGCGGTGCGGATCACCGAACCCGGCCATCCCTGCGCCCCCGGCTCGATCCGGACGTGCTCCGGTCGCACGACGAGCACGAACTCGGGGCGGTCGGGCCGGCGGGGGAGGGTACACTCGATGGGGGCGTGCTCCGCCGGCAGGCCCCGGAGCCGGATCCGGCCGGTCCAGTCGGGCTCAAGACGGGTCTCGTCCACCAGCAGCACCGGAAGAAAATTGACCAGACCGACGAATGAGGCAACGAACCGGTTGACCGGGTGGTCGTAGATCTCCGTCGGCGATCCGACCTGCACGAGTTCCCCGGCGCGCATCACGGCCACGCGGTCGGACATGGCCAATGCCTCGGCTTGGTCGTGCGTCACGTAGAGTACCGTGCTCCCAAAGCGCCGCTGAAGCTCGCGGATCTCGAAGCGCATCGCCTCTCGCAGCGCCGCATCAAGGTTGGACAGGGGCTCATCGAGCAGCAGGATGTCGGGATTGCTGACCAGGGCCCGCGCGAGCGCCACGCGCTGTTGCTCGCCCCCCGAGAGCTCAGCCGGATGCCGGGCCGCCATGTGGCCGAGCCCGAGGGTCTGGAGCACATCCGTCACGCTGCGGTGGCGCTCAGGCGCGGACACCCGCTTCATGCGCAGAGGGTACGCCACGTTCTCGAAGACCGTCATGTGCGGCCACAGCGCATATGATTGGAACACCATGCCCATTCGCCGCTCGCGCGGCGGAACGAATACGCCGGCGCGGACGTCGTTGACGAGCCGGTCGCCAACACGAATAGTCCCGGCCGTCGGCGATTCAAAGCCGGCGACCAGCCGGAGCAGAGTCGTCTTCCCGCATCCGGACGGGCCCAGGATCGACACGAATTCGCTGTCGGCAACGCGCAGCGTGACACCGCCGACGGCGGTCACCGGCCCGAAGCGCTTTTCCACTCCATGGAGTTCGATCGCTGGCACCGCGACTTACCTCCACGCTCGGACGAGCGCGGGCACGTCCGCGAGCCGGGACGCGGCGAAGGTCGGCTGCACGTCGCTGACCCCGCGATCCGCGCGCTCGGTGAGCGACGATCGGATCAAGATGGATCCGAGGAGCCCCGTTCGGTACGCGCCCAACACGTCGCGCGAGAGGGTATCCCCGACGTGGACCGTGCGGGCGGCCGCCACCTGAAGGGCCGAGAGCGCGGCGCGGAAAATCGCAGGGTCGGGCTTCCGCACCCCATGCTCAGACGACAAGACCACGACCTGAAACCAGTCGGTTAGGGTGTATCGGCTCAGGAGCTCGCGTGTTTCGCGCGTGCTGATGTCGTTGCTGACGCACCCGAGACGGTACCCCGCTGCGCGCAGGTCCGCAAGCACCGCGTGCGCCTCCGGAACCAGCGTCTTGTCCTTCCCGTAACGCTCGATGAGATACGTCAGGTCCTCCGACGCGGCCGCCAAGACCTCGCCGGCGGGGGTCCCCGCGGCCTCCGGCCAGATAAAATCGAGCCACAGCGTCCGGGGCGTACCCTCGCGCATGGACTCCTCGCGCGCCCGATTGAACTCGCGCAGCCCTCGGGCGAGGCGTGCCGCGATGCCGTCCCCGGGCTGGCCGAGGCCGAGCTGGTCGAGCGCCGCCGTGACTTTCTCGGCGGCTGCCCGTCGCGTTGCATCGTCGATTCGGACATCGACGAGAGTACCCCCGATATCAAATAGGACGGCGTCGATCGCCGGCGAGCGGCCGGGGATCACCAGAGCGCCGCCCGGCCTCGGGACACGCGCCGCGCCACCGCGTCGCCCAGCACGACCACGAGGATCATCAGCAGCCCAAATGCCGCGGCGGTCGCGATGCGTCCGTCTCGGATCATGAGGAAGGCGGCCACGCCAACCGTCTCGTGTCCGGGACCGTACAGGAGGATGGACACGGTAAGCTCGTTCAGGGCCGGCACCGCGACGAGCAGCCAGCTGCTGAGCAGGCTGCCCCACACGAGTGGCGCCGCCACGTCGCGGACGATCCGGAGCGGGGTCGCGCCGGCGCCGGCCGCGGCCTCTTCAAGGGCGCCGTCGTACTGCCTGAGCGCGCTGTTGAGCCCGCGGATCGGCACAGCGAGATAGCGGGCACAGTACGCGAGCCACAGGATCCAGAGCGTGTTGTAGATCGACACGCGAAGCACCGGCAGCGGCTGGATCCACGCGAGAATCATGGCGATCGCGATCACCGTGCCCGGAATGACGTACGGAATGCCGCTTACATAGTCCAGCACCGCCGCGAAGCGACTGTGCGACCGCACGCGGAGGTACGAGATGACGAACCCGATCGCGGCCGTCGTCGTAGCCGCGGCGACGGTTAGGATCGCCGAATTTGTCACGGCAGTTCGGACCAGCGGATCGGATGGCAACTCCAGAAAGTGCTGCCACGTCAAATTGCCCCAGGCCGGCGGCAGGCCGTAGGCGCGAGTGAGGGCGAGCATTGCCAGCGAAGCGAGGGGACCGCCGGTGGTCACAAGGCCGAGCATCCATGCGCCCGCGGTGACCGGCGCGGACCACCGGCCAAGCCGCACCGGTCGCGTTCGTCCTCCTCTGCCGCCGATGATGACGTGCCGGCCCTGAGCGTGCGTCCAGAGTTGGAATAGCGCCACAGCCAAGGCGGCCAAGGCGAGCCATACGGACAACGCCGCGGCCACCGACAGATGATTCGGGACCGTGACGTCCTGGACCGTCGCGTAGATCGCCGTGGTCATCACGCGAAATCCAACCGGATCACCGAGGAGGGCGGGCACCCCGAAATTGGACAGATCCCCGCTGAACGCCAACATCGCCGCGCTCGCGAACGCGGGGGCGACGAGCCGTAGTGTGATATCGCGCATGACGCGACCCGGCGACGCGCCGCTGATCTCAGCGGCTTCCTCCAGTTCGGCGTTCATCTGATCGAGCGCGCGGGCAACGAGGATCAAGAACAGCGGATAGGTCGTCATCGCCAGCACGAAGACAATCCCCGCCGCGCCGTAGATGGTGAACACGGGGCCGGCGTGGGAAAGCGTCAGGTACGCCTGATTGAGATACCCGGCCGGGCCGAGCAGACCGTGCCACGCGAAGGCGGCGACGAACGGTGGGATCATGTATGGAATGACGAGCCAGCGCCTGAGCGCGACCCACCCCGGAATATCCGTTCGAGCGACGACCCACGCCAACGCCCCGCCGATCAGACCGGCGACGACCGTCGCGGCGGTGCTGACGGCCAGGGAGTGGCCGAAGGCCCTCCAGTAGTCGGGCTCCGCGAGCACCCGCGTGTAGACAGTTCCCGAGATCCGGCGGTCAACCAGCGCGCTGGCCACGAGAAGCTGCCCCAGGGGGTAGGCGACCACGACGACGAGCGGGCCGGCCAACAACCCCCAACTTGCCGCCCGCAGCAACCTCGCGCGCGCGTTTGTGGCTTGGGCGGCACGTCCTCCGGCGGTCACGGCCGGCCCGCGTCAGTGAAGGCCGAAGATCGCGCGAAACTGACTCAGGAACTTTGCGTGCTGGGCGGAGGCGGTCTTCCAATCTGCAGACAGCACAGGGATGCCCGCGAACGACGGCAGTCCCTGGGGACGAATCTGCGGGTTCACCGTTGCGTAGCCGAACGCCGCCGAGTCCGCGAGGCCTTCTGGGGACAAACAGAAGTCTGCGAACGCCTCGGCAGCCGCAAGGTTATGGCTCGTACGCAGCACGCCGGTGGGCTGCGGGACCACCACCAAGCCGTCCTTGGGAAAGACGATATCCACCGGAGAGCCCCGCTGCTTGAGTGAGAGCACATCGCCGTAGGTGATAGCGGCGAGTGGCCGCTCGCCCGAGGCGATGGCTTGGGCCGCAGCCGGATTCCCTTGGCCCACGAGGGTTCCAACCTGCTTGAGGCCTCGGTAGAAGTCCCAGCCAAACGCCCTGGTGTTGACGAGCGTGGCCAGCATGGCGAACGCCGCACCCGAGTACCCCGGATCGGGAATGATGATCTTGTTGCGATACGCTGGGTCCAACAAGTCCTTGAGGCGCGTCGGAGGCTTCTGGATCAGACGCGTATTGTAGCCGATCGCGATCGCGACCAGCTCCGTCTCGAAGTCGCGACCGCCGTCATAGACGTAGCGCGGATCAATCGACGACAGCCAACGCGAGCGCACTGGTTCCAGGAGACTCTGCCGTGCCAGCGTCTGCACGAACGGCCGGTCCGCGAGCGTTATGACGTCGGCCTTGATCGCGCCCGCCTGCTGCTCCGCCGAGAAGCGCGCGATGACGTCACCCGAACCGGCACGGTACACTTCGACCCGGACGCCTGGGTATTTGGCCTGAAAGTCGGTGACCACTTTGTTGACGAGCTCGGTGGGCTTGACCGTGTAGTACGTGATGGTCCCCGATACCGTGTCGGCTTGTGAGACGGGGATGTCCGAGGTTGCCGCGACGGCAATAAGGCACGTGAGCGCGATCAACGCGTACCTGTCAGGTTTCCTCCTCATGCTGCTACCTCCCCGGCGTCCACGAAGCGCCGTCCAAGGGCGAGGCTTTGCGGCGGACTGGGACACTATGAGCCGCGCCGTACCGCCGCAGCACCTGCAGACGCTTGAGCTCGCGCAACGCCCGGGTGCCCTGTTGGTTGGCGATGGCGAGGACCAACGCGTCGGCCAGTACTACCGGAACGTGGAGCGAATGAAATGCCGCAGCTTGGCCGCGGGTGATGAACAGCGTGACCGTGGCCATATTTACAAGTGTGGACTCCATCGCATCTGTGATCAGGATCCGCGGCGCGCCAATCCGCTTCGCGTGATCGAGCGCGTGGTGCGCTTCTGGTCCGGCCCCAGAGAAGGCCAAGGCGAGCGAGGTATCCTCAGCCGTCATTCTTGGTCAATAACAATGATGAAAGTTTTTGGTACTCGTTTATCCGACTCCTCTTCGCGCCGGTGGAGAGTATCGACGTTCCACCAATGCATAGCCTTTCTCTTTCGTCGCGCGGCCGGGGAAGCGTCGCCGTCCGACGGTAACAACCGGTATCTTGGCCGAAGAGCATTCGCCGGGCGGTCGCCCGGTACTGCGAGGGTATCCTCGGGGGATAGGCTCGACGTGCACACTCCCTGCGACCGGCGCCGGTGCGGTAGACTGAACGGTACATGCAACCCCTGGATCGTGACGCGAGCGCGCTCCTCGAGGCCGCAGCTTCCATCATTCGATTGCGGCATCGTCCCGGCTTTCACCATGTCGGAGCGGCCCTCCGGACCAACGCCGGCGCCGTGTTCTCCGCCGTGCACCTCGAGGCGACCGTGGGCCGAATTGCAGTCTGTGCCGAAGCCGTGGCGCTCGGGATGGCCGCGGCCGCCGGCGACACCGACGTCGCAATGATCGTGGCGGTGAACCAGGCCGGCGCCGTCGTCGCGCCGTGCGGTATGTGTCGAGAGCTGATCTCAGATTACGCCCCGGACGCGCTGGTCATCGTCCCGGGCTCCCATCCGGACCGGCCGACGGTCGCGCCGATCGGACAGTTGCTGCCCAACAAGTATCGCCGGTGGCCGCGTCCCCGGTAGCGCCCATGTCGATCTTGCCCATCAAACTCACCGCGAGCACGCGACGGGCCCTGGCCCGCGTGGCGCTCGACAAGCCGGGGCCGACGCGCTTCCCGAAACCATTTCGGCCGATGCTCGCGGAGCCGGGCAAGGAGCCGTTCGACGACCCGCGCTGGACGTACGAGCCCAAGTGGGACGGGATCCGCATCGTTTCCTACGTCCACGGGACGCACGTCCGGCTATTGTCGCGGACCCTGCAGAACTTCACGGGCCTGTTTGCACCGATCGCGGAGTCACTGATGGCGGTCGCCGTCCAGGTCGTCCTGGACGGCGAGGTCGTGGCCGTCGACGCCGAGGGGCGTCCAGACTTCGCCATGCTCCAGCAGTGGCTGCGGCCGAGCAGGCAGCCTCGCGCCGGCCACATGACGTACGTCGTGTTCGACTGCGTGTACGTGAACGGGCATAATCTCAAGGAGCGGTCCCTCCGGGAACGGCGGGACGTCCTGGTCGCGCTGAAACCGGTGCTCACAAGCGACGCCGTGCGCGTGACGGACCCGTACCCTGGCGCGCTCGGCACGTTCGTCTACCAGGAATGCCAGCGGCACGGCCTCGAGGGCGTGGTCGCCAAGCGGCTCGCGAGCACGTACCACCCGGGCAAACGGACTCGGGACTGGCGCAAGATCGCGTTCCGCCGGCGCGAGGAGTTTGTCGTTGGGGGTTATCGTCGGCGCCGGGTCGGCTCAGCACGCTGATCCTAGGTCAGTACGATCGCAAGGGCAAGCTCGTCTTCGCCGGCCTGGTCAGCAGCGGTCTGTCGCTCGAGACGCGCCGGGATCTGCTCGATCGCCTGCGGGCCACCGAGATCGAGAGGTGCCCGTTCGCGCCGGTCCCGGCGCTCCGCGACCACTGGGGCGAGCTCCGCACAGATCTCCCGCCACGCTGGGTCAGGCCGGCCCTGGTCGTCGACGTGGAGTACGCGGAACGTCTCGCCGATGGCCTGCGGCATCCGTCGCTGAGAGCACTGCGCTCCGACAAGGAAGCGCGCACCATACGGCAACCGTCGAAGGATTATCGTGGCGCTACTTGACACGGCGGCTGGGGTGCGTGTATCTGTGAGAGTACCCTCGCATCGGGGAAGGAGGGGGGAGCAGTGGGGGTCGTCCGATCTGACGAAGGGTTCAACATCCGGCGCGTTTTGCCGATGCTCGTGTTGGATGTCGCGTGCCCGTACCTTACCTATCATTACCTGATCCGGTTTGCCCCGGCAATGTCACCGGCTCTCGCCCTCGTCCTCTCGGGAACGTTCCCGGTCCTCGCCAACGTGCTCAGCCTGATGCGAAGCCGGACGCTGGACATCATCGGGGTCGTGGTGCTGGTAGGGATCGGGGTCGGGGCCGTCACCGCGTTCATGAGCGGCGACGCCCGGATGGTGTTGCTGCGAGAGTCGTTTGTCACCGGCGCCCTGGCCATCGTGTGCCTGGCGTCGCTGTGGTGGCCCCGCCCGCTCTTGTTCTTTATCGGACGGGATTTCAGCACCGGGCACGATCCGGCCCGGGTCGCTCAGTTCAACGCGCTCTGGGAACTCCCGGGGGCCCGCCGTACATTTCGGGTGATGACTGCCGTGCGGGGCGCCGGATGGATCGCGGGAGTAGCGATCAAGATCGCGCTGGTGCTCACGTTGTCGATTCCGCAAGTGCTGGTCGTCGGGCCGATCGAGTCCTGGGGGATCACCGCGGCGTTGATCTGGTGGACGCTTCGGTACGCGCGTGACGCCCGGGCGCGCCGCCAAGGGGCACAGGCTTAGGACGACATCCGCTGGGGTGCGCATTGCAGGCCGCCAAGCTGCCGCCCGACGAGCGCGGCGTAGAGCCCGCCGCGCGCCAGGAGGCCGGCGTGCGTCCCCGTTTCGACCAGGCGCCCTTGGTCGAGCACCGCGATGAGATCGGCGGTGCGGACGGTCGACAGCCGGTGGGCGATCACGATGGTGGTGCGGCCCCGCATCAGGTCGGCCAGCGCCTCGCGGATGAGCGCCTCGTTGACGGCGTCGAGATGCGACGTTGCCTCGTCGAGGATCAGCACGGGGGCGTTTTTGAGAAACGCGCGGGCGATGGCGACGCGCTGACGCTGTCCCCCCGAGAGCTGCATCCCGTGCTCCCCGACCGGTGTGTCCAGGCCGTCGGGCAGGGATGCCACGAACTCACTCAGCGCGGCGCGCTCGACCGCCAGCGCGATCTCGCGGTCGGTGGCCTCGGGTCGGGCGAGCCGCACGTTGGCACGCAGGGTTTGATTGAATAGGTAGGTGTGTTCGGCCACCAGCGCGATCCGGCGGCGGAGATGGTCGAGTTGGTAGTGGCGCAGATCAAGGCCGTCGAGCGTGATGGCGCCATCCCGCGGGTCCCAGAACCGCAATAGCAAGTTCGCCATCGTGGTCTTGCCCGCGCCGGACGGCCCGACCAGGGCCACCGTGGCGCCCGCCGGCACCTCGAGCGTAACGGACGTGAGGGCCGGGCGGGCCGTCTCCGGGTAGGCAAACGTGACGCGGTCGAATCGGATCGAGGAGCCGTGGGATGAGGGGAGTGCGGGCGTTGCGGGCCCGTCCGTGACGGCGATCGGTTCGGCGTGGACCGCCTGTAGCCGGCGCGTCGACGCAAATGTGTCGGCCAGTTGACGCCCCACGGACGCGATCTCGGCGATCGGCAGAAACGCCGAGACCGCGAGCAGCGTCAACAGCGGCAGCATGCCTGGGTCGAGCCTTCCCCGCACGGCCAGCAGGCCGCCGGTCAGCGCGACGGCGAGGCCTCCGAGCCCGGTGACCATCTCCAGTTGTGCGGTCTGCCACGATAGGTCGCCCAGAAACCGCAAGCGGACGGCGTTATAGGCCCGCAGCGCGGTAAGAAACTCCTCGCGGCGCCTGCCGACGGCCTGGAACGCGACGAGCTCCGATAACCCCTGGATCGTGTCTGTCACGTGCGCCGTGAGGCGGCCGAGCCCTTCACGCACCCGTCCTCCGATCTCGTCGATGCGCCGCCGGACGAACAGGGGCTGCCACAGCGCGTGCACGAGGAACGGCGCGAGCGCCGCGGCGGTCGGCCATGCGACGGCCGCAAGCACGGCAAGCACCGCGGCCGGGATCACGGCGGCCACCGTCACCGGGGCGATCGTGTGCGCGAAGAAGTACTCGATGGTCTCGATGTCCTGCGTCGCAAGCCCCACCAGGTCGCCGGAGCGGCGGCGTAGCAGGTACGCGGGCGCAAGGCTGTCCAGTTTTTGATACAGGGCGATGCGCATGTCGACGAGCAGCCGGTACGCCACATCGTGGGCCAGCCACGATTCGATCCAGTGGAGAATACCAGCGAGCGGGGCGACGATGGCAAGCACCACGAGATACGGGCCGTACGGTGCGTGGCGGCGGATGGCGGCGACAATCAGGGCGCCGGCGATGGCGACCCCGATGTACGCGATCGTGCGGCCGAACGCCAGCGACACCGTGAGGGCGAGCCGAAGCCGCTGCGGCCGGACGAAGCGCATCAGCGCGGACACCGTGCGCCCGAGTCCGAGGCGGTCGGCGCGGAGGATCGCATCCGGCTCCCCGGCTGCCCCCCCGCCGCCGGGGCGCCCCAGCGCGTCCGGTGCCGGCGCTCCGTTCTCGCTCCGCGCCGGTTCGGCGACCTCGCCGCGCTCGTGTGCTTGCTCGCCCATGAGCCGGCGATACGCGCCGTCCCGCCCCATCAGCGTTTCGTGGCGACCGCTCTCCACGACGCGGCCGGCGTCGATCACGACGATGCGATCGGCACCGATGACGCTGGAGAGGCGGTGCGCCAGGATGAGCGTGGTCCGGCCCACCATGAGCCGGTCGAGC
The DNA here is from genome assembly GCA_021324255.1 of Bacillota bacterium. Taxonomy (GTDB): domain Bacteria; phylum Sysuimicrobiota; class Sysuimicrobiia; order Sysuimicrobiales; family Segetimicrobiaceae; genus JAJPIA01. Next base: position 63,243 of record JAJPJL010000128.1, on the reverse strand, counting down.
GCCTCCTGGATAACGGCCTCATTCTCCGCGTCGACCGACGAGAGGGCCTCGTCCAGGATGAGGATCGGCGCGTTGCGGAGCAGCGCCCGTGCGATGGCTAAACGCTGGCGCTGTCCGCCGGACAGCTTCGCGCCGCGTTCTCCGATGCGGCTCGCATAGCCATCCGGCAGCGCCGCGATAAATTCGTGGGCGTTCGCCGCCCGCGCGGCCGCCTCCAAGTCGGCCGCGGTGGCGTCCGGCCGGCCGAGGCGCAGATTATCCTCGATGGTGCCGTGGAACAGGTACGTGTCTTGCTGCACGACGGCGATGTGCGCCCGCACGACCTCCGGATCGATGTCGCGAAGATTTCGCCCCCCGATCCGGACGGCGCCGGCCTGCGGATCGTAGAGCCGCATCAGCAGACGCGCGATCGAGGATTTCCCGGCGCCGCTCATCCCGACGATGCCGATCCGCTCGCCCGCGGCGATGTCGAATGACAGGCCGTCCAGCGCAGCCCGCCGGCCGCCCGGATACGAGAAGTGGACGTTCTCGAACGCGATGGACGGCTGAAGCGCGGCGGGCCGCTCGCCGCCGCGGGCCTCGAGCGGCGGGCCCGCATCGAGGAGATTCTTGATGCCCATCGCGGCGGCTTGACCCGTCAGCCCCTGATGCATGACGGTACGAAGGTCCCGCAGCGGCCGGAAGACCTCGGTGCCTGCCATGAGGACGACGAGCAGGGAGGGCAGCGTCATGAAGCCGTGTGAGACCCGGTACGCGCCGACGGCGAGCGCGCCGCCCGCGCCGAGCGCGATGGCCACGTCGGTGATCCCGCGCGTGATCAGGCTGATGGCGAGCACGCGGATCATGGCGTGGGCGAGCGTCCTGGCGCGCTGGCCGAGCAGCCGGCCGTACGCGGCGCTCTGGCCGAACGCCTTCAGCGTGCCGAGCCCCTGCAGCGCATCCAAGAACTCCGCGCTGAACGCTCGGGCCGAGGTGTCCTGCGCGTGCGATGCGGCCGAGGCCCAGCGGTGAACGGCCGATGGCACCGCGAGGCCCGCAACCGCAAACACCAGCATCACGGCCGCCGCGGGGACGTCCCACCACGCGATGAAGGCGAAGATGACGATCGGCGTCACCGCCGCCACGGACAGTTGCGGCAGATACTGTCCGAAGAAGGTCTGCAGTCACTCGACCCCGTCCACGACAGACAGCGTGACGGCCCCCGTGCGCTCGCCGGCAAGCCAGGCCGGCCCGAGATCGGCGATCTTATCGTAGAGCCGCCCGCGCAGGGCCTCCTGGATGCGCGCCGCGGTGCCGTGCGCGACCACCGTGCGGGCGTGCTCCAGCGCGCCGCGCAGCAGCACCGCCCCGACGGCGGCGATGCCCGGGGCGACGAGGGCGCCGGCGGAGGCGCCTCGGAACACGAGGGCCAGCATCCACGCGAGCAGCGCGAATCGCGCGATGCCGATCCCGGAGCCAAGCAGCCCCAACACGACCGCCGCGGCGATTCGCGCGCGATAGCCCCGGGTCCACTGCCACAGCCGCCAGTCGAAATACATGGTGTGTATCGCAGGTGTACCGCCGATGCCGTGTGCGGGCCGACGCGATGAACGACGTGGCTCGGGCGTCCGTGCCCGGGGATCCCGTACCTAATGTCACGCTCTTCGCGAAGAGCGCGGGACGGTTCCTCCGTCGTGAACCGCGAACACCGTCCGGGGACGAGTCGTGCCCTGCTCTTGAACGCGCGGCCCAGACCGCCGCGGATCCGCATCGTCGCGGCGCCGGGACCGGCGATGGTATATCCTGTCCCATGTGACAGGCCATGCCCTGCGTATCGTATCGGTGCGGGCCGTGGAGCTTTGTTGCCACAATCACGGTAAACGGTGGAGGTCCTCGGTGAACCTCGATGCAACGATCGTCATCGACCTGGGCGGCGCGTACCGGCTGGAGATGGAGCGCGAGATCGCCGGCGAGCGGCTTCGCCGTCTGCTCGAAGGCACGGCCACGCACCGCATCGGCCCTGGAGAACCGGCCATCCCCGTGGTCGACCGTATCCGCCGGCGGCTCGCGCCGAGACGAGCGACCGGCGGGTAGCGGTCGGGATCGACCGGCGGGATGATCGGAGCTTCGACCGGCCCGAGCTGGGCAGACGTGCTGAGCGAGGGACGGCTGCCGGCCTTCGTCCTGATTTGCCTGGCGGTGTGGCTGTACGCGGCGGACAGCTTGGTCACCACGACCATCATGCCCAGCGTCGGTCGGGCGCTGGGCGGTTACGCGTATTTCGGCTGGGCCACGGCAGGCTATCTCACGGGCTCCGTGCTCGCGGGGGCCACGTCGGGCATTCTGGCCCTGCGCCTTGGCCTGCGCACGGCTACCGCCGCGGCGGCGCTGCTGTACGCGGGCGGCTGCGTGGTGAGCGCCGTCGCGCCGCAGATCTTCGCGTTCGTGGCGGGGCGGGTGTTGCAGGGGATCGCCGGGGGCTGGCTGGCAGGCCTCTCCTCGGTCGCGATCGGCCTCCTGTTTGCGGACCGCTTGTTGCCGCGCGTCTACAGCGCGATCAGCTCGATCTGGGGCGTCGCCGTGCTCGTGGGGCCGCTGCTCGGGGGTCTGTTCGCCGACGCCGGTGCATGGCGGGCCGTGTTCTGGATGTTCGCCGCGCAGGGCGCGATCGTCGCGGGCGCCGCCAGGGTCATGCTGCCGGCCAGGGAAGGCGCCGTCGCGCCGACGGCGGTGGCGTGGCCGCAATTGGGCTTCATCGCCATCGGGATTACGTTGATCGCCGTCTCGGATTTGGCGGGTGACTTCACGCGCGTGGCCGTGTTGGACGGCCTCGGCGCCGCGGCGCTCCTGGTCATGCTGCGGCTCGACGCCCGCCGGACGGTGCGATTGTTCCCTCCGGGGTCGGGTGACCCGCGCACCCTCCATGGCGCCGGGTACGCCACGCTGTTCCTGCTCTACGTTGCCACGATGGGGCTGACAGTCTATGGGCCGGCTGTGCTCCAGACGTTGCGGGGCCTGTCGCCGCTTGCCGCCGGCTACGTGGTCAGCGCGGAGGCCGTGTGCTGGACCGCAGTCGCGCTTCCCGTGGCGGGGCTCGCCGGGCAGTGGCCGAACCGGCTGATCCGCCTGGGGGCCGCGACGATCTTCATCGGCGTGGCATGCTGCGCCGCGGTGTTTGACGGTGGCCGTCTCCCCTGGGTGGTGATGGCCAGCGGCTTGATCGGCGCGGGGTTCGGCCTATCGTACGCGTTTATCAGTCAGGGTATTCTGGGCGCCCTCGCGAGCGAAGAGCGCGCGCTCGGCGGCGCGGGTATCGCGACGATTCGACTCACGGGGGCCGCGGTCGGTTCGGCCCTGGCCGCCGCGGTCGCAAACCTTGCCGGGCTCGCCCATGGGTTCTCCGTGCCGGCCGCGCGGACGGCCGGCGTGTGGGTGTTTCTTGCCGCGCTGCCCGTCGCGGCGCTCGCGTGTCTCAGCGCATGGCACATGAGTAGACTCGGCGCCGTCCGCGAGGTGGTCCCATCGTGACCGCCGGGGGGTAGCCGGCTTCGACGGGCGGGGCCGCTCCGCGCTTCCCCGCGACCGCAAGTCGTTCGGTGCGACCATCATCCTCTTGCGCCCACCGTGGTCGCGCGGCGCTCCACCGAGGACTACAGGAACCCGAGGACGCATCTCCGAATGTGGACGCGGGATTGCGCCGAGGTTTCTCAGTCGCACCCGGACCGTTCCAGCTCGCCCGTCCGTTGAACGGCGACGTGTGGGAGCCCCACCTGTGGCCGCGACACGCGGAGGTCCATGCCGCGTGGCGCGCCTAAGATGGCATCGTCCCCGGTAGCGAACCGCACCGGTAACAGCGCGGCGACCCTCACGGAGGTGCAAGGATGAGCGGTACGCTCGACCGAGCCGTCGTGGCGCGCGCTCTCGATCACCTCGTCGAGCAACACAGTCCCAAGGGGTCCCAGGTCGGATGGTTGATGATCGCATCGATCTTCATCGAGTCGTGGGACTTGTATTCGATCGCCTTCATTTTGATTTTCCTGTCCCAGATCTTCCACCCGTCGTCGTGGCTCCTCGGGTTGACCGGGGCGGCCACGCAGGGTGGCGCGGTGGTCGGCGCGTTGGCCGGCGGGTGGTTGACCGACCGGGTGGGGCGGCGCGTCGTGTTTCTCGGCACGATGCTCATGTTCTTTGTGTTCGGGACGGCCCAGGCGTTCGTCCCGAACATGGGCGTGCTCGCGGCGGTGCGGTTCTTCCTGGGGATCCCGCTGGGCGCCGACATCGCCAACGGCTACACCTACATCATGGAGTACATGCAGCGGGGCAAGCGCGAGGTGATGGGGAACCGCTGGCAGTTCGTGTTTGCGCTCGGCGAAGTGGTGGCCATCGCGGTGGTGCTGGTGTTCCTCGTCATGAAGGTGCCCCCGGACACGCTGTGGCGCGTCGTGCTGGGACTGTCCGGGCTCCCCGCGATCATCCTGTTCCTCCTGCGGTACAATTTGCCGGAGACCGTCATCTGGTTGGTCCAGCGGGGCAGGTTCCGCGAAGCCAAGCGCGTCGCGCAGCAGATGTACGGCGACAGCCTCGAGATGTTGCCGGACGAGGATGTCGAGGTGCCGCCCGCGCGGCTCACCGCGTTCATCGCGGACGTCCGCCGGAACCGGATCGCGTGGCGCGCGACGCTGTACGGGTGGATCGCCTGTTTCGCCGAGAGCACGGAGTTCTCGACGTTCGCGTTCTACCTGCCGGTCCTGTTCGTGCTGTTGAACGTGTCCGGCATCTTGCAGACGAACCTCATCACGCTGGCGATCTATCTGATCGCGGTCATCTCCGGGTGGGTAGGACCGATCATCACGCCGAAGATCGGGCAGCGAAAACTCAGTATCTGGGGGTTCGCCATCGTCTTCGTCTCGTTGATCGTCGCCGCTATTGCCATCTACACTAACATGCTGATCCTCCTGCCGTTCGTGGCGGCCGCGATGCTGTGGGGTCACTACTGGGACGCGGAAAATGTCATGACCATTCCGTCCATGGTGGCCTCGTCCGCGTACCGGGGGACCGCGAGCGGCTTTTCCTATGTCTTTGTGAAGCTGCCGTCGTTCCTGAGCATCTTTCTCTTCCCAACGTTGTTCGGCGCCATCGGCAAGGCGAACGCAACCCTGTTTATCGCGGTGTTTCCGTTGATCGGGCTGCTGGCCGCGCTCTTTCTGCTCCCCGAGGTCTACGGGTACAAAGACGAGGCGGGGGCCGAGGCGGCCGCGCCGATCGCCGCATCCGGGAGTTGAGCACGACGTCCGGTGCGGCGGGGCCGGCCGCGTCCACGCCGGGGCCGGGAGGTGCGAAGTCGAATGCGGTGCGCGAAGGGGGAGTGGGGATGAGGCTGGAGATGCGGCGCAAGGTCATTGCACTCTGCGCCGGTGTGGCGGTCGTGCTCACGATGGGGGCGGCGGCGACCCGGGCGCAAACGCCCCGTACGCTGGTCGTTGCGCAGAGCGCCGACATCGACACCGGCGACCCGGCCGGGAGCACCGGCCTCGCGACGGTGGCCGTGCTGGCCAACGTGTATGATACGCTGGTGCGCCGCGATGCGGCGCTGAATCTCAAACCCGGGCTGGCGTTGTCGTGGCGCGCGGTCGACCCGACGACCTGGGAATTCAAACTCCGCAAAGGCGTGAAGTTCCAGGACGGCGAGCCCTTTAATGCCGGGGCCGTGAAGTTCTCGTTCGACCGAATGTTGGATCCCAAGACGCACTGGGCGGGCGCCGGGGCGCTGCGGTTGATCAAGGCGGTGACCGCGGTCGACGACGACACGGTCCGCATCACGACCTCGCAGCCCTGGCCGCTGCTGCCGCGATTCCTCGGCTACTATGGCATGGTCGTGCCGCCGGGATATCTCCGGCAAAATGGCGCTGACGCGCTCGTCCGGCACGCCGTCGGGACGGGAGCCTACCGCTTCGTGAGCTGGGTCAAGGACGACCGCGTCGAGCTCGAGGCCAATCCCGACTACTGGGGCGGGCGGCCGAAAATCAGCCGCGTGACCGTTCGCGTGATCCCCACCGACGCGCCGCGGGTCGCGGAGCTCCTGGCGGGATCGGTGCAGCTGGCCCCTCTGTTGCCGCCGGAGCTGTTCACGCCGCTCGAGACGTCCCCGAGGACCAAACTCGTGGTGGGCAAGAGCCTGAGCGTGTTCTTCGTCATCTACAATTTGGTCAACATCGCGAAAGACAAGCCGCTGGCCGACCCGCGGGTGCGGCAGGCGCTCAACTACGCGATCAATCGCCAGGCCATTCTGACCAGCGTCATGCACAACGTGGGTACGCCCGTGGCGACGTTTTGCAGCGAGGTGATGGATGCCTGCGACCCGTCCATCCCGCCGTTTCCCTACGATCCGAACAAGGCGCGTGCCTTGCTGCGCGAGGCCGGGTACCCCAACGGGTTCGACTTCTCGATCAGCGGAACGAACGGCACCTACCCCGGCGACCGCGACATCGTGCTCGCCGTCGCCGCGCAGTTGAACCAAATCGGGGTCCGGACGAAGGTGAACGTGTCGGAGGTCGGCGTGCAGTTGCGGGCGGTGATGGACCGGAAGCTCCCCGAGGACGGGTGGTTCACCCGTTTCACCGATTTCTTTGGGATCAGCACCATCATCCCGCTCCGGGCGTTCTACTCTCCGGGCGAGTGGTCGCAGTGGCGCCCGGGTAACGGCCCGTTCGATCAGCTGGTGGAGGAGGCGCAGGCGGCGCCCACCGAGGCGAAATTGCGCGACATCTCCCGGCGCCTGCAGCTGCTGTACAAAGATCAGGCGCCCGCCATCACGCTGTTTACCGCGCCCAACGCGAACGGGATGAGCCGCGACCTGCAGTGGACCCCGCGTCCGGACCTGGAGTTGACGATGGCCGACGCGTCGTGGAGCCGCTGAGCGGGCGTCCGCGGCGCGCGGCGGCGACTCTCCGGTCATGAGCGAGTACGCGATCCGCCGGGTGGCGTTTTCGCTCACCGCCATGCTGGGCGTGATCACGATCGTGTTTGTGTTGCTGCACGTGAGCGGCGATCCCGCGACGCTGCTGGTGACGCAGGACGCGACGCGGCAGGATATGGAGCGGATCCGGCAGGCCTACGGCCTGGACCGGCCGCTCGCCGTGCAATATGGGCGCTTCATCGCGCGGGTCGCGCGCGGCGACCTCGGCTACTCGTACCGCCAGGGCGTGCCGGTGACGGAGCTGATCGCCGGGCACATCGGCGCGACGTTTGAGCTGGCCCTCGCCTCCCTCGCGGTGGCGATCGTGCTCGGCGTCGCATTCGGCACGGTGGCCGCCGTGCGGCGCGGGTCGAGCATCGATGCGGCCGCGATGGCCGTGGCCCTGCTCGGGACGAGCATGCCGAGCTTCTGGCTGGGCCTGCTCCTCATCATCGTGTTCGGCGTCAAGCTGGGCTGGCTCCCGGTCTCCGGCTACGGCGGCCTCGACCACCTGATCTTGCCGGCGTTCGTGCTCGGCGGCTTCTACGCCGCGCAGGTCAGTCGGCTCACGCGGACGAGCCTGCTCGAGGTGCTGGCCCAAGACTACATCCGCACGGGGCGCGCCAAGGGCCTGCGGGGCCGCGTGGTGCTGTTCAAGCACGCGCTGCGCAACGCGGCGCTGCCCATCCTGACGGTGCTGGGACTGAGCTTCGGGCAGATGCTCGGCGGCGCGATCGTCGTCGAATCGATTTTCGCGTGGCCGGGCATGGGGCGTCTCGCCGTGCAGGCGGTGCTGGGGCGCGATTTCCCGGTCGTCCAGGGGGCCGCGATCATCGGCGCGGCGGTCTTCCTCACCGTCAACCTCACCGTGGATCTGGTCTATGGCTGGGTCGACCCTCGTCTTCGCGGCGCCGCACAGGGCGCGTAGCGACGGGCGCGCCTCGACGCTGCTCCGCCTCCTGCGGAGCCCGTCGGGCGCTGTCGGCGCCGCGCTGCTGGCCGTTCTGCTGGCGGCCGGGTTCGGCGCGTCGTTCGTGACGCCGTACGATCCGGCCGCGCAGAATCTCGGCATCCCGGTGCATCCGCCGTCGCTCGTCCCCGTCGCGGGGGGCGTCCACCTGCTCGGCACGGATCAGTTGGGCCGCGATGTGCTGAGCAGGTTGCTGGTCGGCCTGCGCATCTCGCTCGGGGTGGCGCTCGCGGTGGTCCCGCTGTCCACGGCCCTCGGCCTTGGGATCGGGATGGTGACCGGCTACCGCGGCGGGTGGCTCGACGTCGCGTTGATGCGCCTCGTGGACGCTCAGCTGTCCGTCCCCACGTTGCTGCTCGCCGTGGCCGTGGTGGCGGTACTCGGCACCGGGCTGCTGCAAATCATCGCCGTGCTGGTGATCGCCGGGTGGCCCGGCTATGCGCGCGTGGTGCGCGCCGAGGCCCTGGCGTTGCGGGAGCGCGAGTTTGCGGCCGCAGCCCGCGCGGTGGGCGCATCCGACGCCCGCATTCTCGCGCGGCACGTGCTGCCCAACGTGCTCCCCACGGTGCTCGTGCTCGGCACCCTCCATCTGCCGGTGGTGATCGTCTTCGAGGCCGCGCTGAGTTTCCTCGGCCTCGGCATCCAACCGCCGACGCCAAGCCTCGGCCAGATGATCGGGCAGGCGCAGGACTTGGTGTGGCAAGCCTGGTGGATGCCGACGATTCCCGGGGTCGTCATCACCCTGGTCGTCCTCGCCTTCAACCTGCTGGGCGACCGCATCCGGGATGTCCTGGATCCGCGCCTGCGCGGTCTCGGGCCGGTGTGAGCCTGCGCCGGCGGCGAACACGAATCCTCGACCACGGCCCGACGCGTGAGACCGCACCGGCCTCGCCGGCGGCCCGCCCGTCTTCACCCCGTCGAACGGTCACGATGCTCGATCTCGGTCGGCGCCTTGCGGAGCTCCATCTCGACGCGGGCGGTGTTCTTTAACCAACCTTTACAACCGATCGGTACAGTGCCACTGCGCCACGACATTGCAGCGGAGACTCCCCGGAGGGACGATTCCCGTCTCGTGCACCATGACGCATCCGAACGAGCGGTGACGGCGCGACGACACGGGCGGTCGACCCGGGGCACGCTCGTCCGGGCGGAGATCCCGCGACCGCAGTCCGCCGCCGACGCGCCGGTCATCCCGCTGGCCCGGACCCGCGCCACGGCGCTGCGCCGGCTGTTGCTTGCCCTGGGGCTGGTCCTGGGATTCCTCGACGCCGTCGCGTCGCGCAACGCGATGAATCCGGACGGCATCTCCTACCTGGACATGGGCGACGCCTTCTGGCGGGGCGACTGGCACACCGCCCTGAACGGCTTGTGGAGCCCGCTCTACGGCGTGCTCCTCGGCGGCGTCCTGCGCGCGGCGCGCCCGGGTCTCTTCTGGGAGTTCCCGGTGGTGCACGCGGTCAACTTCGCGATCTACGCGGCCGCGCTGTTCTCCTTCGACGCCTTCCTGCGCACGCTGCTGGCGCGGAGCGAGCGGGACGCGCGGCATCCCGGCGCCGACGGCCTCGCGCCGCTGCCGCGGTGGGCCTGGTTTGCGATCGGGTATCCGGTGTTCATCTCCGCATCGCTCGTGGCCACCGGCGTCGCCGTCGTCGCGCCCGACCTGCTGACGGCCGCGCTCGTCTACGCTGCGGCGGCCTTGTTGGTCCGGCCCGAGGGCCTGAAACCCGACGCGTGGCGCCTGCCCGCGCTCGGGGCCGTGCTGGCTGTGGGCTACTTGAGCCGGGCGCTCATCCTGCCCCTGGCCGTCGTGCTCCTCGGGGCGCTGTGGGCCGTGTCGCACGAGCCCGCGGCGAAGCGCGCCGCGTTGCTCGGCATCGCGGTGTTTGTCGCGATCGCCGCGCCGTTCATCGTCGCGCTGTCCGTGCACGAGGGCCATCTGACGGCGGGAGACACGGCGGTCCTCAATTACGCCTACCACGTCGACGGCGTGCCCTACGTGCACTGGCGAGGCGGACCGCCCGCCTGCGGCGCGCCGAGGCACCCGGTCCGCCGCATCGCCGCCGCGCCCGCGGTGTACGAGTTTGCCGGGCCCTTTCGCACCACGTATCCGCTGTGGTACGCGCCCGCGTATTGGTACGACGGGATCGAACCGTGCTTCGTGCCCGGCCAGGTGGCCGCGACGATCGCCGTCAACCTCACGAGGCTCTCGCATATCGCGCTGGTCACCAATGGGGCCGCGACCCTCGTCATGCTTACCCTGTGCTGGTGGGCGGTGGTGAGCGGATCGGCGCGGGGGTTCGTCCGGAGCCTGGCCCGCGTGTGGGGGATCCTGCTGCTCGCCTGCCTCGGGCTGGCCGGGCTGATCTGCGTCTACGTCGAGCCTCGCTTTGTCGCCTTGTTCATGGTGTTGCTCTGGGCGGGCCTGCTATCTGCGGTGCGGCTCCCCGCAGGGGGGCGAACCATCGCGGGTGTGCGCGCGGTGGCGGGCGCCTTCGTGACGGTCGCGCTGGTCATGCTCCTGAGCCGCGGTCTCGAGTCGCTCCGCAGCATTGCCGCCCCGGCGCAGCCTGCGCCGGCGCAGGTCGCCGCCGGCCTGCGCGCCATGGGGGTCCGGGGGGGCGACGCCGTGGCGGTGATCGGCACGGCGTTCCCCGACTACTGGGCGAGGCTGGCTCGAGTGCGCGTGGTCGCCGAGGTGCCCGACGAGGCGGTGCGGGCCTTTTGGACAGCGCCCCCCGGCGCGCAGCGCCGGACGCTCCGCGCGCTCGCGTCGGCCGGCGTCAGGGCCATCGTCACCGAGGACGTCCCGCCGGGCCACGTTCCCCGGGGGTGGCGCCGTGTCGGTGCGACGCCGTATTACGTCCGCCTTGCACGGCGCGATTGATGCGCTCGCGCGGCCGCCGCGCCCGCGGCACCATCGTGAGACCGTCGCGAGACCTTTAACATTCCTTTACAGGGGCCACGTACAGTGGCGCGGGGAGCACAGCCGCATGCCCGCGCCGCCGGATGCTCCGGGCCCGGGGGTTGGCGGGCGCGATCCCTATGGAAACGAATGGGCGCAACGACGCGCTACGTCGGACTGAGGTGACGCACGGTGGGCCAGTCGGTGGCTGTTGAACGGGACGAGGGCATCCCGGCGGCGGGCATGCGCCTGATGCCGTGGGCCATCGCTCTGTTCTTCATCATGACCGTTGCGGGCTTGTACTACGTCAAGTGGAGCCCGTACGTTCACAAAACGTTCACCGCCATCGCGCGGCACAGCATCGGCCCCTCGATCATCACCGGCTCGGGAGCGGCGCCCCCGGCGGTCGGATGGCCGGCGGCGTGGTCGTTCACGGTCGCGTACTTCGGCGCCATCTGGCAGGCGATGGTGCTCGGCCTGCTGGTGGGCTCGGCCGTGCAGGTCCTGCTGCCGCGCGAATGGCCGGCGCGGGCGCTCGGCAAGGCGGGGTGGCTGAGTACGGTGCTCGCCGGCGGCGCGTCGGTGCCGTCGATGATGTGCACCTGCTGCGCCGCGCCGGTCGCGGTCGGACTCCGGGCCAGCCGCGCATCCCCCGGCGCCACCGTCGCGTACTGGCTCGGCAATCCCACCCTCAATCCCGCGACCATGATTTTCATGGGGTTCGTGCTCGGGTGGCGTTGGGTCGCGCTCCGCGTCGCCGCCGGCGTCGTGCTCGTCCTGGGCGCCGCGTATCTCGCCGAGCGGGCCGTGGCCGTGACGCCGCCGGCCGCGACGCCGGCCGGACGGGCGCCCGAGGCCTACGATGCCCGGTCGCTGGTGCGCCGCTGGGGGCGGGCCCTGTGGCAGCTCTGCTCGGGGCTCGTTCCCGAATACGTGATCGTCGTCCTCGCGCTCGGGGCGGTGCGGGGGTGGATGTTCCCCGCGGTGACCCCCGCGATCGGGCATAGCGCTCTCGTGCTGCCGCTGCTGGCCGTCGCCGGCACGGTGTTTGTCATCCCGACGGCCGGGGAGGTTCCCATCGTTCAGACGCTGATGTCCTTTGGGCTCGGCCCGGGCGGGGCGGCGGTCCTGTTGACCACGCTCGCCCCGGTGAGCCTGCCCTCGCTCGTGATGATGGGGCGTGTGCTGCCGGTCCGGGTCTTGGCCCTGACCGCGGCGTCGGTGGCGTGTCTCGGGCTGGTCGCCGGGGTCGCCGCCCAGCTCCTCCGGTTCTGAGGCCGGGCATCCGTGCGGACCACGCCGTTCGCCGACGCGGTCGGATTCCTGACGCAGCCACGGTGGACCACGGGCGTGTTCTGGATTCTCGTCATCGTGAGCGTGATCGCGGCCTGGGCCAATTGGCGCCGCGATCCCGATCAGCGCTCCGGCCGGCGATTTTGGACGTGGGTCGCGCGCTTCGCCGTGGGCACGATGTGGTGGACGCAGACGCTGTGGAAGCTCCCGCCGACGTACACCGATCGTCCGGACGGGTCCGGCGGGCTCCGCTTTTGGGTTGGCCAGATGGCGCAGTATGCGGCGTTCGGCGGGCATCGGGACTTCATCAAACACGTGGTGCAACCGCACTTCTACGTGTTTGCCCCGCAAGTCTACCTCGGGGAAGTCCTCATCGCGGTCTTGCTCATTGTCGGGCTGTTCAGCCGGCTCGGCGCGGTGCTCGGGCTCCTGGCGGCGCTGAACCTGTGGTTGGGTCTGTACCGCGACCCGTACGAGTGGCCCTGGACATACGTGTTCCTGATCGTCATCCAGCTCCTGTTCATGCTCTCCCGGCCGGGTCGCAGCCTGGGGATCGACGCGATCTTGCTGCGGCATGCGGATCGGGCGCGGGACACGGCGTGGGGGCGCGTGCTGAGGCTCTTGTCGTGACCGCGGAGCGTCGCACGGTGGGGCGCGCGGGGGACGCGCGCGTGGTGGCATGCGAACAGGCGCTGGGCATGCGCGCCGGGGTTTCGGCGCTCGCGCGCTACACGCACGTGCCGGCGAGGCCCCGTGCCCGGGCCCGCGAGAACGGAGGCGTGTGATGTCCGACACCCGCGCCCCCGCGCCGGCATCGGAGGCGCGCACGGCCCCGCCCGGGGTGGCGCTGGGACTCGGCCTGACGAACGAGTGCAACTTGGCGTGCGCATTCTGCTACCGGGATCCGGCGCGCGTGGACCGGCTCACGCTGGATCAGGTCCGGGCCGTGATGGCGCGGCTCCCCGTACAGTCGGTCAACTTGGGCACGGGCGAGAACGGGCTGCACCCCGACTTCAGGGCCATCCTCGCGTACCTGCGCGCTCAGCCGGTCAAACTGACGATCACCTCAAACGGCTACAGCGTGGCCGTGCTCTCGGACGCGGAGCTGCGCGCCTTTCACGACGTCGAGTTCTCGCTCGATTATCCGACGGCGGACGAACAGGACGCGCAGCGGGGCGCCGGCAACTGGGCCCTGATCCACGAGCAGGCGGCGCGCTGCGTGCGCGCCGGCGTGCCCGTGACCATCGTCGCGGTGATGATGAAGTCCAACTATCGCCGCCTCGCGGAGGTGGCGCGCGTCGCCGCCAAGTTCCGTGCGCCCCTGCGGGTGAATGTGTACCAAGCCGTGCGCTCCGACGCGTATGCGCTGACGTACGAGGAGTACTGGGACGGGTTTCGGGCGCTGTTTGCGGAGACGGACGTCATCGCGATCGGCGAGCCGTTGGTGCGCGCCATGGCCGGGCTCCCGGCGCCGGCGGGCGGATGCGGCGTGAGCACGGTGCGGGTCACCCCGCGCGGCACGACACAGCCGTGCGTCTACTGGCCGGGGCCCGGCGAGCCGCTCCGCGAGGGCCTGCGCCTGGGGCGCGACATCGTGAACACCGAGCCGTTCGCACAGGCGCGCGCGCTCCCCGAGGCCTGTCAAGCGTGCGAGCACCGCGCGGCCTGTCACGGCGGGTGCGCCGGGCGCCGGCGGTTGCAGGGTGCGCTGGATGCCCCCGACATGTACTGCCCGATCGTGCGCGGCGACCGGATACGGCTCGCGGTGCGATCCGCCGGCGCGCGCGACCTGCCGAAGCTGAGCAGTTCCTGCACGACGGTCGTGATGGCCCGCGAGGGCGCCCGCTAAGCGCCGGCCGCGCCCGGCCGCACGGCAACGCGCGGGACGTGCGAGAGGAGGAGCGAGATGCCAGTCCGGCGATGGTATGTGCTGGCGGCGGCGCTGGGCGCGTTGCTCGCCGGTTCCGTGATCGAGACCGTGCGGGCCGCCGCTCCGGGCGCGTCGCCCCGGACGGTGACCGTGGCCGCGTTCCCCGTGTCCGTGACGGCCGGCGACTACGATCTCTACGACTTCGTCGTGGATTTCCCGCCCGGCAGCGCGACGCCGCGGCACGTGCACGGCGGCCCCGTGGTGGTGACCGTCGTGTCCGGCCAGCTCGTGCTGCAGCGCGGCGGCGGCGAACGCGTCATCAAGACCGGCGAGAGCTTCCTCGAGGTGCCCGGGGACGTGCACGCCCTCATCAACCGGAGCGCGAGCCCCGCCCGCATCTCGGCGGCCGAGTTGATTCCCAAGGGCGCCGACGAGACGACCGTGGTCAAATGACAAGCGGCATGCGGCGCCGCCCCGCGGGTCGCCCGGGGTCGTCCCACCCCGGCCGGTGTGCGATCGGGATCATGACCAAAGCGCCGCTCCCCGGGCGCGTCAAGACCCGACTGACGCCGCCGCTATCGCCGGCCGAGGCCGCCGCGCTCCACGCGTGCTTTCTTCGCGATACCGCAGCCGCCATCACGGCGGCGTGCGCCGCCGGGGCATGCGAGGGGGCGGTGGTGTACACACCGGCCGGGAGCGAGGCGGTATTCGACGCGCTCGTGCCCCCCGAGTTCCATCGGGTTCTCCAGCGCGGCGGCACGCTCGGCGAGCGATTGTATGGCGCGGCGGCGGACTTGCGGGACGCCGGGTACGCCGCCCTTTGCCTGGTCGGCTCCGACAGCCCGACCCTGTCCCCGGCGGTGTTCACGGAAGCGGCGGGGCTGCTGGCGCGCGATCCCGACTGCGTGGTCATCGGTCCCGCGGACGACGGCGGCTACTACCTGATCGGCATGACGGCGCCGGACCCGCGGCTGTTTGCCGGCATCGCGTGGGGGACGGAGGCCGTATTCGCGCAAACGCTCGCGCGCGCCGCCGAGGCCGGCGTGCGGGTCGAGGTCCTGCCGAGGTGGTATGACGTCGACGATGCGCCGAGCCTGCGCCGCCTGTGCCGGGAGTGCTTCGACGGGCACGGGGGCCGGGGATCTCCGGCACCCCACACCCGCCGGTATCTCTCGCAGCTGCTCGCGCACGCGCGGGAACGCATCTGGGCGCCGCCATCCGTGACCGGCGAGCGTCGTGGCGATCGCGCCGGCCTTCCGCGGTAACGGGGTGCGGCCGGCCGCCGGGACCGCGGTGCTCGCGGGTCTCGGCGCGCTCACGGTGGCGTCGTACGTCTACGGCGAGCGCGCGCACATCCCCGATATCTTCGCCGTGCGGACCCTGGCGCTCGCACAGACGCTGTTGTTCGGCGGCGCGGCGTGGATGGTCCTCACCGGGCGGGTCGCCAGAGGCGGCCTCACCGTGATCCTGCTCGTCGCGCTCCTGTGCCGCATCCCGCTTGTTCTGAGCCCGCCGAAGTTTTCCGCGGACATCTACCGGTACATTTGGGACGGGCGCGTGCAGGGCGCCGGCGTCAATCCATACCGGTACGTGCCGGCGGATCCGGCGCTCGCCGGGCTGCGCGACGCGGCGATCTACCCGCACGTCAGCCGGCGGGACTACGCGCACACGATCTACCCGCCGGCGGCGCAGGCGATCTTCCTCGCGGTGACGCGGGTCAGCCAGACGGTGACGGCGATGAAGGCGGCGGTGGTCGCGTTCGAGGGCGGGACCGTGTGGCTGTTGTGCCTCACGCTCGGCCTGGCCGGCCTGCCGCGGGAGCGCGTCTTGCTGTACGCCTGGCATCCGTTGGTCCTGTGGCAGTACGCGGGGGACGGTCACATCGACGCCGCGGCGATCACCTTCATCCTCGTGGCGGTGCTGGCGCACCTGCGCCGCCGGGAGAGCCTCACCGGTATCGCGCTCGGCTGCGCCACGCTGGTGAAACTGTATCCCGCCCTCCTCGTGCTCGCATTTTACCGGCGCGGCACATGGAAGATGCCGGCGGCGCTGGCGGCGACCGTCGCGGCCGGGTATCTGCCGTATCTCGGCGTCGGGACCGGGGTGATCGGGTTTCTGCCGGGCTACGCCGCGGAGGAAGGCATCGTCACCGGCGACCGGTTCCTCGGCCTGACGCTGGCCCGGCTGGCAGGCGTGGCCGCGCCCGTCGCGGCGTATGCCGGCGCGGCGCTGCTCATGCTGTTCCTGCTCGCGTATCGTGTCTGGCGCACCGAGCGCCGGACGGCGCTCGGCGACCTCGGCTACGGCGCCACGGTCGCCGCCGCGTTCCTCGTGCTCCTGTCGACGCACTACCTCTGGTACTTCGGATGGCTCGTGGCGCTCGCCTGTTTCACGCCGCGGATCGCGCTCCTCTACATGACCGGCGCAGCCCTGTGGCTCTTCTCGGCGTTGTGGTACCGGCCGTGGTTCGGCATCAACGACGAGATGCTGGCGTTCGATATCGCGCTCTATGGCCCGACGGCGGGCTTGGCGCTCGCGGAGCGATTCGGGGCGGAGATCCGGGGGCGCCTGCGGCGCGGCGCGCTGCGGGCCGCACACCGCCGGCGCCCGGGATCGCCGGTGCTTCGAAGGGAGACGTGAATGGGGGAACGGGTGGGGCGGCGCGCGCTCGTCACGGGCGGCGCGGGGTTGATCGGGTCGCACATCGTCGACCGGCTGCTGCAAGACGGGTGGCGCGTTCGCGTCCTCGATCGTCTCGAGCCGCAGACCCACCGGCACGGCCGGCCCGCGTGGGTGCCGGATGCCGCCGAGTTCGTGGAGGGAGACATCCGGGACCGCGCGCTCGTGCTGGCGGCGCTCCGCGACATCGACGTGGTGTTTCACCAGGCGGCGTACGGCGGGTTCATGCCGGAGATCGCGAAGTACGCCGACGTCAACGTCGTCGGCACGGCGCTGCTTTTGGAGCTGATCCGGGACGAACGGTTGCCGGTCCGCAAGGTCATCGTGGCGTCCTCCCAGGTGGTGTACGCCGAGGGCGCGGTCGCCTGCCCGGTGCATGGGACGGTCTATCCCCCGGTGCGGCCGGTGGCGCAGTTGCGGGCCGGCGACTTCACGGTCCACTGTCCGCGCTGCCGCGGGCGGACGGTCTCGGTGCCGACGGGCGAGGACGCGCCGTTGTGCGGCGCGACCCCCTATGCCATCAGCAAGGTGGCGCAGGAACGCCTCGTCCTGTCGTGGGCCGAGCAGACCGGCATCCCCGCGGTCGCCCTGCGGTACTCGTGCACCTACGGGCCCCGGCAGTCGCTGTTCAACCCGTACACCGGGGTCATCGCGATCTTCTGCACGCGCCTGCTCAACGGCCGTCCCGCCGTGATCTACGAGGACGGCGCGCAGACGCGCGACTTTTGTTTCGTGGAGGATATCGCCGAGGCCAACCTGCTCGCCGCCACGACCTCGGCGTGGGACGGGGTGCCGGTCAACGTCGGCAGCGGGACGGCGACCGCCATCCACGACCTCTACGAGGCGCTCGCCGGCGCGCTCGGCCGCCGGATCCCGCCGGTCCTGCGCGGGGAGTTCCGCCCGGGCGAGATCCGGCACCTCACCGCGGACATCTCGCGGGCTCGCGCCGCGGGCTTTACCCCGCGCACCGGTCTCCCCGCCGGCCTCGAGCGGTATCTGGCATGGGTCCGGCGGCAGGCCGACGTGCGCGACTACTTCGCCGCGGCCGAGGCGATCCTCGGCGCCAAGGGGATCGTGCACCGTGTGGCCGGGGCCGGGCCCGGCCGCGCGGATCCGGTCTCCACGGGCGACGCATGACGGGTCCGCGGGCGGAGCGTCACGGCGCCTGGGTGTCCGTGGTCATTCCCGCGCTGAACGAGGCCGACACCATCGCGCGGGTTGTCGGGGCGGTCCCGCGGGGGATCGCCGACGAGGTGATCGTGGTGGACAACGGGAGCGACGACGCCACGGCCGAGCAGGCGCGAACGGCCGGGGCGCGGGTCGTGCGTGAGCGGCAGCGCGGCTACGGCCGGGCCTGCGCCGCGGGTGTCCGCGCCGTGGACCCGCGGTGCGCCGTCATCGTGTTTCTCGACGGCGACGGCAGCGACCGCCCCGAACTCATGGACCGGCTCGTGGCGCCGATCCTCGCGGGGGACCAGGATTTCGTCATCGGCTCGCGCCTTCGCGGCCGCCGGGAGGCCGGGAGCATGGGCCGCTCGCAGGTGCTCGCGGCGCGCCTCGCCGGCATCCTCGTGCGCCTGCGGTACGGCGTGCGCTACAGCGACATGTGCCCGTTCCGCGCCATTCGCCGCGGCGCGTTGGAGCGGCTCGGGATGCGGGAGCCGACGTACGGCTGGAACCTCGAGATGCAGATGCGCGCGGCGGCGTTGGGGCTCCGCATCCTGGAGGTGCCGGTGGACCACCGCCGCCGCGCGGGCGGGAGGTCCAAGGTATCGGGCACGCTGCGCGGCACGCTCGCGGCGAGCGTGCGCATCACCGCGACGTTCGCCCGCGTCGCGTTCGGGCGCGCGCGCGGGCCCGCCGCCGCCGGATGAGCCGCGCCCGTCCCGGGACCCTCGAGGGTACGGCCCGGTTGATTTTGCCGCAACCGCGGCGCATCATTGAAGCAGGATTTCGCCGCATCCGGGAGGGGCGCCATGGTGACGGATCGCCGCGCTGAGTCGCTGTGGTGCCAGATGGTCCGGCTGGAGCACGTCAACCTGGTGCGCGTGCAGGGCGAAATCGACGTCAGCAATATCTACGTCCCGCAGGACGTCCTCACTCAGGCGTTGCGCGATCGCCTGCCGCTCGTGATCGATCTGTCGCGCGTGACGTACCTCGATAGCACGGCGTTGAACGTGCTCATGGGGATCCGGGACCGGTGCCGTATCATGGATGTCGATCTGGCGCTGGTCTTTACGTCGCAGGCGATGCGCGAGGTCTTCTCCGCGCTGTCGCTCCACGAGGTGTTCGACATCTTTCCGGACGTCGACGACGCCGTGCGCTCGATGACCGAGCGGCGCACCCCGGACGCCGCCCCTCCGGCGCGCGTGCCCGATGAGGCCGCGGACACCGGCGGCTACGCGCGCCCGCTCCCCTAAGGCACAGGCGCGCCTCCGGGCGCTCCGTTAGTTTCTCGCGGCGCGCGCGGCCGGGCGGAGCCAGCGGTCCGCCCACCGCTTCATCTCCGCCACGACCCGTTGCAGGTCCCGTCCCTTGTCGGTGAGGGCATATTCGATCCTGACCGGCGTCTCGGCATAGACCTGGCGCCGTACGATGCCCTCGGCTTCCATCTCCTTCAAGCGCTCCGACAGCACCCGGTCATGCAGGCCGGGAATGACGTCCAGGAGCCCCGAGAATCGTTGCGGCCCGTCCAGCAGCGCCCAGATGATGGCGCCCGTCCACCGCTTGCCGATCAACTCGATGGCGCGGTGGAACTTTGGGCAGATGTGCGTCCCGTCGTCCATCGCGGTTTCTCCTCGGAATATTTTTCTTTGCCTACCTGTTACATACTAACAGAAGGGAAGTGTCTTGACAATAAGAAGTCTCCATGGTATCGTCTGGTTGTGAATAGTAAGCGGCTTGTACCAAAGAAGAATCAGACCCTAGATCTGAAAGGATCGAGAAAGGAGGACACCTTCGATGCGTCGACTTCTGGCAATGGTTGTACTCGGAGCGGCAGCGGCGCTGACGCCGGCCGCGGCGATGGCGGATGAGAACGGGCATTCGTCTCCGTTCACGGGCACGACGTCGAGCGCCGCCGTCGAGATCGGGTCGGGCAGCGGTGCGGGCGCGCAGCAGCTCGGACCGTCCGACGGGGCACCGGCGGATCAGCAGACGCCGGTGTACCTGCAGAACAACCAGTAACGGCTCGCAACACGAGCCCACAAAATCGAGCGACCGAACGTAGAGGAGGCAACGATCATGCGTCGAGTTCTGGCACTGCTCACCCTGGGTGCGGCGATGGCCCTGGCCCCTGCCGCCGCTCTCGCGGACGAGAATGGACAAGGGTATCCGGCCGGCGCCGTGTCGACGCCGGACGTGGCGACGACCATGGTGACCACGGGCAACACCGACCAAGCGCCACAGCTGAACACGGGCGACAACACGCCGGTCTACCTGCAGCAGAACCAGTAACCGATTCGTCGCCGCCGGCGGCCGGACCGGGATGTCCCGGTCCGGCCGCTCGGTCTTTTTGGGGCGGCGCGCCTTCGGGCGGAGAAAGGGGACCGATGCACCACACCATGATCGTGCTCGCCATCTTGACAATCGGCGCCGCGCTGGCGTTGCCGGCGGCTCCGATCGCGGGGTCGTGCCAGCTGGACCCGCAGCCGTTGCCGCTGCCCGGGATCCCCGGGGTGTTGGCGCCGGAGACCGGCTCGCCCGTTCCCTGCGCCGTCGCGTCGTGCTGTTTGCTGCCGGAGCTGTCCGCCGCCGCGTCGATCCGGGATGTCGTTCGTCCGGCTCCGGCGGCCCGCGCCGCGCAGCACCGCGGCAGGGACGGCGCCTAGTCGGAGCGGCGAACGTCCCCGCGTTGTTCGTGCCAGTCGTCGAGCCGGGCCACGTACGCGCGGAGCACGCCGCCGCGACTATCGCGGTCGAGCGCGCGCCGGTCTGCGGGCAAACCATGCCGCCACGCGCTGCGGGACGATATCGATCACGAGAGCCTCGTCCAGCGGCATGGTGCGGTACTGGCGGTACTTGCGACGCAGGAGCCGGATTGCCGGAGCGTGGCGCGGTGTGCCCGGCTCGACGAGCTCGGCCCGCCCCAGCACGAGCACGTACCACAGCCTCGTCCACGTCTCATGGTAGGCGTCGACAAGCAGCGCCACCCGGGGGTTCAGGGCGATATTGCGGATCCGGCGTAGACGGCGTGGGGCGAGGCGCTTGGGCTTGGCGTCGATGACGCTCACGATGCTCCCGCCGTCGAACGCAAAGCACACGGGCACCGCGTATGGCTGCCCGCGCGGATCGGCGGTGGCCAGCCGGGCCACGCGGGCTCGTCGAAGCAGCAGCGCCACGCGCGGCGGCAGCGCCGCGGGTCCCGGGGAACGCGCCGCGGCCGCGGTCTGCCTCCGGGCCTGCCGTTCGGACGGGTACCGGGCCGCACCGCGGACCCGCGCTCCGGCGCGGCCTCGAGCCTCTTGCTCGGCCCGTCGCCGTCGCTTAGGATAGCGGTACACAGTGGCCGCTCCAATCGACGGTGGTCATCATGGACGCGATCGGCGTCGGTGAGCGATTGCGCCGGGCGCGGCAGGCGCTCGGATGGTCCCTGCAAGCGGTCGCCGCGAACACGCGTATTCCGGAGCGCCACCTCGACGCCCTCGAGAGCGACCGGTTTGGCGACCTTCCCGGCCCGGTGTACGCCAAGGGATTCCTTCGCAACTACGCCACCTATCTCGGACTGTCCCCGGACGAGCTCATTCAGGAGCTCGTAGCGGCCCGGGCCTTTGCCGGGGAGGGCGAGCCGCCGCCGGCGTCGGTTTACCCGGAGACGCGCGTGGCATCGCCGGCTCGCCGGCCGGCGAGCCGGCTCGTGGCGCCGGTTGCGCTTGTGGCCGCCGTAGCCGCCGCGTATCTCGTCTATCACGGCCTGGAACGCCCGCACGGCGCCGCCAGGTCCGCGCGCCCCGCGACGTCCGCCGCCGCCGGCGCTGCGGACGCCGGGGCCGCGTCGCCGCCCTCGCCGCGCGTGGCCACTCCGGCGACCGCGGCGCCCGGGACGGGGGCCCAGGGCGCGCCCGCCCCGACCAGCCAGGCCGCGCCGGTGACCGGGGCAGTCGTGCGGCCGCCGGCCGCCGGTCAGGGATCGCCGGTCAGTCCAAGCGCCCAGCAGGCGATGCCGGCTCCTCCCGCGCCTGTCACCCTGGCTTCGCCGCCTGCGCGCGCGACTCCCGGAGCTGCCCCCGCCCCGGCCTCGACATCGGGCTCGCCGGTCTCCCAGGCATCGCCGGCGCCGCCTGGAGCCACCGCCGCCCCGCCGCCGAGCGTGCGGCCCGGGGCCGCGCAGTCCGTGCGCGTGGAGATCGCCGCCAGCGCGCAGGCGTGGGTCCGCGCGATCGTTGACGGGCGCGCGGTCTACGACGGAGTGCTGGCGCCGGGCGAGCGGCGGGTGTGGGCCGGCCGGCGGGAAGTCATCCTGAGCACGACCAACGCCGGCGCCGTGGCCGTCGCCGTGGATGGGCGACCGCTGGGGCGGTTGGGCAATCCCGATCAGATCGTCGAGCGTTCTTTCGCGCCGGCTCCGGCGCCGTCTCCCTAAGCGCACAGCGCGATCGCGCCGCCGCCGCCCGACCCCCGGGCGGTACCCGGACTGCGCCCGCGCCCGATGGGTCGCGCGCCAATTGGAGGTGATGCGGTGCCGCCATACGATCTCGTGCTCGCGAACGGCACGGTGCTGGATCCGTCTCAGCGCCTGCACGCGGTCGCGGACGTCGCCATCGCGGACGGCCGCGTCGCGGCGGTGGGGCCCGCGTTGCCGCGGGAGGAAGCCGCGCGCGTCATCGACGTGTCGGGCAAGCTCGTCACCCCCGGGCTGATCGACCTCCACGCGCACGTGTACTGGGGCGGTACCTCGCTGGGCATCGATCCCGACGCGCTCAGCGCGCGCGCGGGCGTGACGACGTTTGTCGATGCCGGGAGCGCGGGCGCCGGCAACATTCGGGGATTTCGCCGGCATCTGATCGAGCGCGCGCGGGTTCGCGTGCTGCCCTTCCTCAACATCAGCTACGCCGGTATCTTCGCGTTTTCGCGCCAGCTCATGGTGGGAGAATCGGTCGACCTGCGCCTGCTGCATGTGGGCGAGGCCGTCCGCGCGGCCCGCGAGCACGGCGACCTCGTGCTGGGGATCAAGGTGCGCCTCGGCCTGATCGCCGGCGAGGGCCGGGGCATCGCGCCGCTGCACCTCGCGCTCGCGGCGGCTGAGGCCCTCGGCGCGCGCCTGATGGTACACACCGATATGCCGCCGCCGACCCGGCGCGAGGTGCTTCCGCTCCTGCGCCCGGGCGACATCTTGACCCACGCGTTCCGGCCGTTCCCCAACGGGCCGACGGTGGATCCGGGCGTCACCGGCCGGGTGCTGCCGGAACTGTGGGATGCGCGTTCGCGGGGCGTCGTCATCGACATCGGCCACGGGATGGGCAGCTTTTCCTTCGAGAGCGCCGAGGCGTGTCTCGCCGCGGGCTTCCTGCCGGACGTGATCAGCAGCGACGTCCACGCATTGTGCATTGACGGCCCGGCGTACGATCTGCCGACGACGATGTCGAAGCTGCTCGTGCTCGGCATGCCGCTCGACCGGGTCATCGCCGCCGCGACCGTGGCGCCGGCCCGGGCGATCGGGCGGCCGGACCTCGGCACGCTGCGTGCGGGCGCGCCCGCGGACGTCACGGTGCTGGATGACCGCGCCGGTACGTTTTCATTCATGGATGTCACCGGTCGGACCATGCACGCGCGCCGCCGTCTCGTCCCGGTCCTGACCGTGATCGGCGGCCGGCCGCTCGCCGCCGAGGACGGCGGGAGCGGATGAGCCCGGCCGCGCCGGATTTCGCCGCGCGCCCCCGGGGCATTACCTTCTATAGGGGCATCGCGAGGCACACACCCAGTGGCGCGGCTGCGAATGCGCATCCCGGCGCGACTCGGCAATGGGCACGGTGCGGATCCGTGGCGCCGGCGGGCGAGGGGCGCCGTCGCGCTCGGCATGTGCCTGCTCACGCTGAGCCTGGGAACGGTGGCGGCGGTGTCGCCGGTGGTGCCCCAGCCTCCGTCCGTGTTGTCGCCTGTCGCCGCGACGGGCTTCTACCGCGTGGCCCGGATCGACGGACGGTGGTGGTTCGTCGACCCCTCCGGGCACCCCGTGGTATCGGTCGGCGTCAACGACGTCACGTACGATGGTGATCCGATCCGCGGCACGGGGCCGTCCCCCTACCTGGAGGCGGTGCGCCGGCGGTACGCGGACCGGGCGGCGTGGGCCGATGCCGCGCTGTCGCTCCTGCGCCTCTCGGCCTTCAACACGCTCGGCGCGTGGTCCGATCCGCAGTTGTGGACCCACGGTATGGCGTATACCGTCATGCTCGATTTCGGGGCGCGGGCGGGGGCGGATCCGCCGCGCGGCAAGCCGGTCGACGTGTACGCGCCCGGATTCGAGGCCACGGCGCGGCAGACCGCGGCGGCCCTGGAGTTGCCGATCGCGGACGACCCGAACCTGCTCGGGTACTTCAGCGACAACGAGCTGTGGTGGGGGACCGACTGGCGGCGGCGCGAAACGCTGCTGGCGGCATATCTGGAATTGTCAGCCGGCGCGCCCGGGCGCACCCACGCGGTTGCTTTTCTTCGCGACCGCTACGGCGGCAGCATCGCGCGTCTCAACGCGGCATGGCGGGTGGCAGCTGCGGACTTTGCCGGCGTGCCGCCGTCCGCGCGGACGCGCGCCTACCGCCTCGATGCCGAGGCATTTCTCGGGCGGGTCGCGGCGCGCTACTTTGCCGTGGCCGCCGCGGCGATCCGGGACGTGGACCCGCACCATCTCTACCTGGGGGAACGGTTTCAAGGCCTGCCCCCGTTCCCGGTGCTCCGGGCGGCGCGGGCGGCGGATGTCGTCTCGATCAATTTGTACGTCCGGGATCCGCGCCGCGCCGTTCGGCGCGTGTACGCGGCCACCGGGCGGCCGGTGCTGGTGACCGAGTTTTCGTTCCGGTCGCTGGATTCGGGCCTGCCAAACACGATCGGCGCGGGGCCGTGGGTCTTCGACCAGCGCACGCGGGGCTTAGCCTACGTGAACTACGTGATGAACCTGGTGAGCCTGCCCGAGGCCGTCGGATATCACTGGTTCCGGTGGGCGGACGAGCCCGCGCAGGGCCGGGCGGACGGCGAGAACTCGAACTACGGTCTGGTCACCGTCGACGACGTGCCCTACCGCGAGTTTCTGGACGCCGTCTCGGCGACGAACCAGGCGGCGGCCGCCGAGCACAGCGGGCTCAGCCTTCGCGCGCATCTCGACGAGCAGGTGATCCGCTATCGCTGGGGCATGCGCGACGCGGCCGGGCTCCTGCTGGGAGGGGTCCGGTGGACCGTCACGGCGCTCAAGGCCCTGCGCCTCACGCTGCGGCATTCGTCGCGGTACTCGGCCGGCCCGCGGCCATGGACGGGGCCGTTCCCGTGATGAGGTATCGCGTTGCGCCCGGGCTCGGCGCCGCGCCGCTTCTGCGCCCTGCGGCGGCGGCCCCGGCCGGCCCGGCTTAGCGCAGCGTCGGGCCCGCCCGCTTCACGACCGACCATGCGCGGCCGTCGAACTTGACGGTGTCGCCGAGTTGCACCCGGTCGTAGAAGGCTTGAGGCACCGGGTAGAACTCGTCCTCGACCTGCAGGATCCAGGTCATCCGATCGCCGGTGGACGCGTACTTTTGCGCCACGACCCCGTACACATAGGCGGGGCCGCACCCGATCGTGATATCCGCGGTAAAGGCCGCCAGCGCCAGCACGACCGCGACCGCGGCGAGACGCGGCGGCCTCGGCTGTCGAGGTCCAGCGGCCGCCGGGGCCTCACACCGCCGTGCGCTGCGACGGCGCCAACCCATGCTCGTGCTCCAGCGCGCGCACCAATCGCCGTCCCGCGGCGTCCGCGAGCGGCAGCAGCGGCGGTCGGATGTGGCGCCACCGCTCGTCCCCGGACCAGGCGGCCAGCACGTATTTCTGCGCCGGGATCGGGCCGTGTTCTTGCACGAGGAGCCGGACGGCCTTGACCGCCTCATGCCGCTGTCTCGCATCCGCCTCCCGGCCTCGCTGGTACGCCGCGACGACCTCCGCCAGCGCCGCGGCGTTGATGTTCGCCGTGGCCGTGATGCAGCCCGCGGCGCCGAGCGACAGGGCGTCCAGCAGCGGCAGCTCCGATCCGGGATACACCGCGAGCCCCGGCACCTCGGTCAGCAGACGGCGCGTGTTGCTCCAATCGCCCGAGCTGTCTTTGATGCCGACCACCTGCGCCGGAAACGCGGCGTGCAGCCGGCGGACGAGGTCGATGGAGAACCCGACCTGCGACACCGGCGGGATATGGTAGAGGTAGATGCGGAGGTTGGCCGACGGGATGCGCTCGATGAGACGCGCGAAGTACGCGAACAGGCCGTCGTCCGGGACGTTCTTGAAATAGAAGGGCGGCAGGACCAGGGCCCCCGCGCATCCGCGCTCGGCGGCGTGCCGGGTCAGGGTGATCGTGTCCGGGAGGTTGGTCAGGCCCGTCCCGGGGATCAGCCGTTGCGGGTCGACGCCGGCGTCGATCAGGCGGTCCAGGGCGGCGATTCGCTCGTCGATGCCGACCGACAGCGCTTCGCCGGTGGTGCCGAACGGCGCGAGGCCCGCGCACCCGGTGGACAGCAAATGCCGCGCGTGCGCGATGAACAGATCGTGGGCGACGCTGAGATCGTCCGCAAACGGCGTCAGGATCGGCGCGAGCACGCCGCTGATAGGCTCGAATCGCGCGGTCATCGGTTCCCTCCTCGGGCGGGCCGGCATCGCCTGCGTGGTGCCGCCGTGCCGCCAGGGCAATGGTACCACGCGGCCGCGCGCCGCGGTACCGCGGCGCGCCGTCGGTCTCGGCGGAGCGGCACGCGCAGAGCGCATCGCTCGTCTACGGCGGGGGTGCGTTGGGCACCACCATCATGTATGCTGCGAGAACGCCGCAACCCCTCACGCCTTGGCCGCGAGCGCCGCGCCGCGTTCGCGGAATCGCTGGAGCGCCTCCGGGCGCTCGGCATGCCGGATTGGGCGGTCCAGTGCTACGGGCGCGCGGCGCGCATCGCGGGCCAGTTGCCGCACGACGTCGTCTGCCGGGTCGCGGTGTGGACGGCAAACCAGATGCTCGGCGCGAACCCGTCCGGGGGCCAATCCTCAATCGCGCCGCCGCCCGCGGATCGCGGCCGGTCCGATCCTGCGTCCGCCGGGCCGCGCAAGCGAGGCCGGACCCACTAGCGCAATTTGCCGCGGAACCGGCAGGCATCCGCGGCCGCCGCGGCGTAGTCTCTCGTAATTCGGCGACCGGGTCCTCGCCGGAGACTTCCCGCCCGACACCGTTACACGCGACAACGACAGGCAGAGGCGGCGCAGGAGCTACGGGCTTGCGCGGGCGACAGGTCTGGCGCGCCGCCGGAGACCGGCAGGCCGGGCGGCCGCCGGAGCATGGCGTGGACGAGCGGAGGCTTCCGGGAATGGGATACCCGAAGCTGCGCGGACGCCTTCTCGCAACGCTGGCATGTTCGAGTGTCGTCGCGGTGGCCGCCGCCGTGGCACCTGGATTTTCGCAGAGCATCGGCGCGGTCGGATCGGTCGTGGTTCGGATCGGGTACCGGGCGCCGGTGAGCGCCGTGGTTCCCGCCGGGGAAACGACGCTGCTCGGCCTCGTGAATCGTGCGCGAGAGGCGCATCACCTGCCGCCGCTGGTCATGAGCAAGGCGCTGCGCACGGTCGCGCGGCGCCACTCGCAAGAGATGGCATTGGACGGCTATCTCGGTCACGACTCGGCGGCGGGGCAGTCGTTCGTCGCCCGGTTGTCGGCCGCGGTGCGGGGATGGCGGGCCGTCGGAGAAAACGTCGTGCTGGCGCCCACCGTGGAAGAAGCGCACCGCACGCTCATGAGCAGTCCGGGGCACCTGCGGAACATCTTGGATCCCGTGTTTCGCCGCGTCGGCATCGGCATCGCTACGGCCGGCGCCGCGGGATACATGATCACCGAGGATTTCGCGGAGTAGCGCCGGGAGCCGCCCTGGCCGCAGGTCTCACGGAGCCGACAGGATCCTGACACCGGCGGCGTTGAAGGCTCGGACGTGGGCGCTACCGTCCGAATCCATCTCCAGCGTCAGCCGCGCGTGCTTCTGCGCATCGCCAAACGCGATGATCGGGTCGCCTTCCGCGTTCGTCTCGCTCATGGCCAGCCGCACGGTGTCCGCGGGATCCATCAGCTCGACGTACGGCGTGCCCGCGGCGGCCACCCCGAGCGTCATCCGGAGGCGGCGCTGCGCGTCATGGAAGTCGATTTGCGGCGTCCCGGCTGTGCTCACGGCAAGCGACAGACGCGGCTGCCCGGCGTTATCGACAAGGTCCAACGACCGTGCGACGAGCGCCGCCGGTTGCGACTCGCCCCGGACGGCGGCGATCCCGATCACGAGCGCCAGCGCTGTGCTCAGCGCGCCGCCGATGAGGACGAGCTTGAACCGGCGTTCGACCGCTGACAGCCGGGCCTCCAATCGCTGGATCTGTTCGGATTCCATGACGTCCTCCTGTTCGTCGGATCGACGCTGCCGGCCGCGGTGTGGCCGCGGCGGCGCGTGCGCCGCGGCCGTCCATTAGGTGCTTTCCCTGAGCGGCGCGCGGCCTCACGGCGTCGCTGCGCGCGGCTGTTAGCGCGGTCGGGAAACGGGGGATCGTAGCAACGGCAGAAATCAGGGAGGTGACTTCGAATCGTGCGGCGGACACGCGGTTCGCTGTTCATCGTGCTCGGCGTCCTCATTCTGCTCGGGCTGGTGGCGTATGCGCGGACCTATTTTGCCCGGCAGAGCGGACTCGTCGATCCGCCCAAGTGGGCGGTCGGGGATGAATGGACATGGCACAACTCGGACGGCCCCGATGTCTCATTCCGGGTCGTCGGCGTCCAGGGCAGCTCCTACACGGTGCAGGTGCACGCGCGCGGGCGCGACACGACGATTCAGGTCGGCCCGGATCTGTCGCTCCGGAACGCGGATTGGTTCCGCTTTCAATGGCCGATGACGCCGGGGCGAACGTGGACCTATGTCGTCACCGGAACGCTCAACAACCGCCGGGTGACGTGGCAGGGCACCGCGCACGCGGCGGCCCTGGAGTCGGTGACCGTGCCGGCCGGCACGTTCCAGGCGGTGCGCATCGACGGGCGCCACTGCAACGTCACGGACGGCGGGTGCGGAACCTTCACGCTGTGGTACGCGCCCCAGGTCAAGTACGTGATCAAGCTGGTCGTGGGCAACACGTCCTATTGGGTGCCGGCCGTGCGGGGGTTCAGGCAGGAGCTGGTCTCGTACCAGGTCCATTGACGGCGCGCGCATCGCGCGATGATTCCGGTTACCGGGCCGCGGGCATGGTAACATACTATGGTAGACGGCGGGGCGGCGTATTTACGTCGAACCGGGCGATACCGCGTTGAGTGGGAGAGCGGAGCCGATCCTTCGCCGGTGTTGGCCAAGGAGGTCGTGTACGATGGATGGTCGATCGCTCAAGCTGCTGGGCCTCGGCTTCGCCGCGGGCGCGTTGGCGTCGGCCGCGGTTGTTATCGGCATGACCCAGGCCGCTCGCACGGCCGGCGCGACGGCCGGCCGGGACGCTCCCCCCGTGATCCTCGCGGTCCGGCCGGTGCAGGACCAGGGGCAGGCGGGTGCGCTCCCCAAGGACTTCGTGCCCATCCCCGTTCCGCACAACGGCAACAGCATCGGTCCGGGACAGCCATCGCCGGGCCTCGGCGGCAACATTCCTGGAGCGCAGCAGCCGTCGTCCGGCGGGGGCGGTCAGGATTGCAACGGCAAGGTGCTGTTCTTCTATCAGGGACGACTCTACCAGTTGAGTCCCGGGCCGATGCCGCCGAACGGCGGCAATCCCGAGTTCTTCTTCATGCAGCCATATCAGGGGCCACAGATTCCGGGGTTCCCGGAGCAAAACGGGCCGAGCGGACCGACCCCGGGGCTTCCGTCCATCCCGCCGACCTTCAAGTTTTAACGCCGCGGTGCGTCCGGGCCGTCGCGGCGGAGGCGGGTCGAGCGACCGCCTCCGGTTGTCGGACGCGCGAGCCCAGGGGCCCTACGGATGGTGCGCCGGCGCGGTCGCGCTCGCGATCAGGGCCGCCGCGTCGCCCGTAAACTTCTCCAGCGACGCCTGTGATGTGTACAGCATGTGCCCGCTCTCGTAGTACCGGCGGATCACATTGTCCGCCAGCGCCGGCGCGAGCGCGAGCCGGTTGAGCGCGTATTCCGTGCCGTAGTACGGGACCGTGAGGTCGAAGTAGCCCAGCGCGACGAGCACTTTCATCGCCGGGTTCTGCTGCATCGCGTCGCGCAGATCTCCCGTGACGTCGAGGACATCAGCCGGCCCGCGGACGCCCCACGTCCAATCGCGCTCGACCCGCTCGGACAGGGCCTGGTATCGATCTGGGCGTGCGTAACCCAGTTCCGTGCTTGCGTACCGCTCGAAGATCGCCGCGAGCGGCGTCATGAGCCCGGTCGTGCTCGCGGCGTGAGCGGCGCGCGGATCAACGGCGATCCGTCCGTCCAACGCGCTGATTTGGAGGTGCTGATCGGACAGCAATTCCCGCCTGAACGCGGTCGGGAGCAGGCGGAGGCGTTGCGCGCGGAGCACCGCCTCGCCGATGCCGGTGTATTGCGACAGCGCCTGGGCGATCCGCTCCTGCGCCGGCGCCGGGAGCGCGTCGCCCTGAACCAGAGCGGGCAGATACTCGGTCACCGCCCAGCGCTCGGCCGCGTGCACGGCGGCGGCGAGATCCGGAAACTCCGGGCCGAGCTTCTTGTGGTACCAGGCGGTCGCGGCATACGTCGGCACGTCGAGGGCGTACGCCAGATCCATGCTCCGGCCCGGGTTGCGGTACTGGGAGTTCAGCGTTGCGAAATCCACGACCGGCGAGATCAGGATCAGCCCGCTGACGTCGATGCCCGCGTCGTGCAGGAGCCGCGCGAGGAGGATCGCGCGCGTCCCGCCGTAGCTCTCGCCCGCGAGAAACACGGGCGACGCTTGCCGGTGCGTTTCGGCGATGTACCGCTGAATGAATTGCGCGAACGACCGGGCGTCGCCGTCGGGCTGGAAGAACGTGGAGTCCGGCACGCCAGCCGCCGCGCGGCTGTACCCCGTTCCTACCGCGTCGACGAAGACCAGGTCCGTAAACGTGAGCCACGTGTACGGGTTGTCGCTCCAGCGGGTCGACGGGGTGGGCGGCACGCCGTGGTCCAGCAACGGCACCCGCTTGGGCCCGAGCGCGCCGAGGTGCAGCAGCACGGACGCCGCGCCGGGCCCGCCGTTGAAGGCAAACGTGATCGGACGCCTCGAGGGGTCCGCGGCGTCCTGCCTCACGTAGGCGACGAAGAAGACGGCGGCCTCGGGCTTGCCCGCGCGGTCCGTCAACGGCTCCTCGCCCGCGGTGGCGGTGTACCGTACGACCGTGTCCCTGACCGTGATCGAGTGGGTGGTGACGGCCGGGTGGGGCGCGGCGAGCGCGCCCGCGGGCGCCGGAGCGCCCGCCGCCGAGGCGAGCGGCTCCATCCGGGGCGGCGGCGCGGCGAGCGCCAGGATCGCCGCAAGGGCGGATGCTACGAGCCAGCGCGTCAGACGGCGCCGGCGTCGAGTACTCACCGCCGGCGCTTCCTGCGCGTCATCGGGGGTCTGGGGCAGCGGCATGCTCCGGAATCGCCGTGCACTCCTCCATGGCGCATGTCCCTGTTGCCGCGTGCGCGGGCCGGCGATCGGCGGTCGGATCGAGCGTCTCCGGGCCGGCGCGCTATTCCGCCGCTCCGGACACCACGCCGTTGTCGCCGTCACACGACGTGCCGGACTGGAGCGCCGTGTATGTGCCGGTCAGATGGTTGCCCGCCACCGTCAGCGCAAGGCTCAGGCGGGCGACGCCGTCGCTGTATCCGGTCAGGGAGTACGTTGTTGCCCCGCCGCCGGCCGCGGCGCCGGCCGAGCCGAGGAGCTGTAGGTTGGGATAGCACGCGGTGCCGCCGAACGTGGCGCTCCCGATCACCGTGGGGCCGCGCTGCGAGAGCGACGCCGTAAACGATCCACGAGTGGCGCCCTGCCGGCTCGCCCACTCTCCGGACCAGGTGCGAGCCGCGCTCGGCGCGAGCGCGGGCGGCGTGGGGGGTGCGGCCGGCGGCGGGGTCGGAGCCGCCCCGGACCCGCCGCCGAGCTGTGACACGGCGTAGGCGAGCAGGTCTTCGATGTCGCCGGCGGGCACCACGCCGGACACCGATCCCGCGACCGCGCCGCGCACCGCGGCCACGCTCACGACCATCCCCACCAGGTTGCCGTCCGTGTCGATCACCGCGGACCCGCTCGTTCCCGGGGAGCTCGGAAGCACCACCGTGTACTGCCCGGCCCGGTCAGACAAGAGGAGGCCCGACGACACGACGGGCGGCCCGCCCCCGGCCGACAGCATCGAGAGAACGGGAATCTGCTGGTTGCTTCCGAAGCTACGGTACACCCGGCAGTCGCCGCAGTCGGCGAACGCGACGGGCCGCTCCGTGTACGCGACGCGCAGGACCACAACATCGGAATTTTCGGCCCCGGCGAGCTGGATCACGTCCCCGCCGGTGCCGCCCGCGTACGTCACGTCGATCGTGACGCCCAGCTGGTCGAGCGACTGCGCCTGCGCGATGGGCGTGGTCGCGAGATCATCGATGCAGTGCTTCGCCGTCACGACAAACGCCGCGTCGCCGTCGACTCCGGCCACGAAGCCCTGGCAGAGAGCCTCCCGGTGCCGGGACGCATTGTCGACCCGGATCTGGACGGTCATGGCCTTGAGCAAGTCGGCCGGGTCCGGGCGTTGGGCCGCGGCAGGCGTCCCCGCCACGAGACAGATCAAGGCCGCGACCAGTGGCCGGCGCATCATCCACCTCTACCGTCGGTCCCGCGTGGCCCGACGGACGTTTACCCCCCGCGTGCGGCGCGCGCCCACGGCGCTCCTCCAGCTTAGCATTTTGATGCCGATCGGGTTCTTCCTCGCCGGTCGAGGGCACGCCGGCCGGACGCCGGTGCGGGCCGGCGTCTGCTTCGGGTGTGCGGCGGAATCCGGGCCGGCCGGACTCAGTGATGCTGGGGGATGTCCTGGACGGACGATGCGGGGGTGTCGGTGAGCGGGTGATGGCCGTCCAGCATGATGCTCACCACCTTGGCGTCCAGCAGGTCTGGACCGTACATGCGCACCGCGTCTTTGATGACGTCCGACACCATCGTCGTGATGTCACAGTGGTCGGCCCGGGATACCGCCTCGAACTCCACCGTGATCCTGTACTTCTGTGCCGTCATACCGGAACGCCTCCGCCCTCGCGTGAACCGCTATCCAGCATATTCCCCCCGTGCGCGACGCCAACACTGTCGGGAGAACGAAACTGCGGATCGGATGGCTGTCTCGCGACCCGGCGCTCGGTCATCGGATCGTTTGGCGGAGCGCGCTCGATCGTTGTGGCGATGCTCCCGGTCTGTGGCCGCCGCGCGGCGCGGTGCTCACCCCGGAGGTCGTGGGCCGCCGCTACCGTCCGAGCACCCCGATCTCATAGACCTGGTTGTAGTAGAGCAACCGGCTGTCGAGCTGGATGAAAAACCACAGCCCGAGCGACTTATAGTACAGGATCTTGTTTTTGTTCGCGTCGTCCACGATCACGTTGGACGGCGGTCCCAGCGCCGCACGCACGTCCGCCTCCGTGCTTCCCACGTGCAGATTCTTGTCGGTTACGAACCGCGGGTCGTTGACCGCCCAAATGCGGTCGATCGTCCCGGCCTTCGTCACCCGCACGCCGATGCCGTCGTTCTTCGGCGGCTTATACCAGTGGAGTTCCACGGTGCCGTCGTTCTGCCGGGTCGTTGAGGCCGGCGGACCGAGCACGGCTTGAATATCGGCCACGCGCATGCCGAGCCTCGCCGCGCCGATGCGATTGCCCGGCACCACCTGGAAGCCGCCGGCCGTGGCCGGTTTTGCCGGGGCCGGCGCGGGCCGCTGGGGTGGCGGCGCCGCGGGCTTCGGTGCCTGCGGCTGCGTCTGCGCCGGAGGCTTCTGCGGGGGTGGCGGCCCTTGCGACCGCGCCGGTTGCTGCGGCGCGGATTGCGATTGTGAGGGCCGCGGGGCGGGTTGCGGCTGCGACGGCTGTTGCGGGCCAGACTGCGACTCCGCGGCCGGCGATGCCGGATTGATGACCTGGAATGAGGGGGGCGGCCCGGACGGCGCCAGGAGATGCTGCTGCGGCGGCGGACTCTGCGAGGGCGCGGGCGGCGTCTGCGGCGGGGGCGGCTGCGGTGACTGCGGTAGCCCCTGCGGCTGCGCCGGCACCGGCACCTGCGGCTCGCGCGGCGGTGGCGCCTGCGGCTGCGGGGCCGGCGGCGGTATCTGCGGCTGCGGCGGGGCTTGCGTCGGCGGAGGTGTACCGGATGGTTGCGGGGACGATGGCCCCGGCGGCTCGCTGAGCGCCGTGTCGCGCCGCTGCGCCTCGGCCAGCACCGGCTTGATCGCGTCCGCCGGCAGGGCGGAGGCGATACCTGGAGCGCTGCCGGCGAGACCCGCCCGTGCGACGCCGATCACCTGACCCTTGTCGTTGAGGACCGGTCCGCCGTCGGTCTCGAGCGGCTTGTGTGGTCGGAACAAGAGCACACCGTCGTGGATGGCCGTTACCGTGCCCTCCTGAACCACCATCGCCGGCGCTTCCCTGTCCGGATTCTGGGAGCGCTTCGCCGCCGCCGCGGCCGAGGGGAAGCTGAACGTCAGCACGTGGTCGCCCGGTCGCACCGACGAGACGTCGCCCGGCGGCAGCGGCGGCACCGTGCTATCGCCGATACCCAGGACGGCGAGGTCGCTGCCTGGGTCGACCGCGAGCACCGTCGGCTGCAACCATGGGGATTTTTGGAATTTCACGCGCAGCTGCGACGCCCCGGCCACGATATGGTATGCCGTGACGGCGGTAGTCTTGTCCACCACGAAGGTCGTTCCGGACGACGGTCCGGCGGGACGATCCGCGAGGACGATGCCGACGCTCGGGATCGCCTTCTTGGCCACCGGCTTCAACCCCGAGCTCGAAATGAGCGAGAGCCCCACAGCCCCCGCCAGGACGCCGGCGAGGATCTCGTAGATCAGCAGCGGGATGATTCCGAAGACCGGCGCGAGCATCGTCTCGTCGCCTCCACGTTGATCTCGCAGCCGCTATTCCGCGCCTCATCGGGCACCGGGGCCGCTCGTATACCTCTTTCCCCGTCTCGCACGGTTTGCTGGGGGCGTGCGGTGTCCCGAGCGGCAGGCCGGGTGCGCCGCAAGATGGTCCGCGCGGCGCGCCGGCAGCCGCGCGAGGTGCCGTCACATCAGGGGAGCGGTCCGCTAGGAGGTCTTGAGCAGGCCGCGGTTCGCGACGAACGCGACAGCCTGGACGCGATTGCGAACCCGCAGCTTGCGATACACGGCGCGGAGGTGCGCCTTGATCGTGGTTTGCGACACGTACAGCTTTTCCGCGATCTCCTTGTCCCCCAGGCCGCGGCCCAGTTCCACCAACACCTCGAGCTCACGTCCGGTGAGCCGGTGGAGGGCGGCCCATCCCGCGGCGCCGTTCGCCCCGCCGTCCATGTCCGCCAGCAGGCGGCGCGCCAGACGGGGATTGATCATCGTCGCGCCGCCGTGCACGGCGCGCACCGCGCGCGCAAGGTTGACGGCGGAGATGTCGTAGTTCACGTATCCGGCGGCGCCGGCCCGCGCCGCTTTCTGGAGCAGTTCGACGTCGGCGTGCGCGGTGAACACGAGCACCTGCGTGTCGGGGAGCTGCTCCTTGATGCTTCGAATGAGCGGGGCCGCATCATCGTCTCGTTCGAATTTGATGTCCATGACCAACACATCCGGCCGGAGCGCCGTCGCGCACGCGAGCGCGTCTGCACCGGTGGCCGCCTCACCCATCACCTCGATGTCGGGTTCGGCCCGGAACACCGCTTTGAGGCCCTCCAACATCACCGGCTGCGCGTTCGCAAGCACGACCCGAATACCCATGGTTTCGTCCTCCGTTGCGGCGTCGATCTGGTGCGGTCGATCGTGTCCCGGCAGCGGCCGTAGCCCGCGTGGTGCTCGTGCGGTGCGTCGCGCGCCAGGTTGCACATGCCATCATACGTCGGAACCCGGGCGATCGCGATAGGCAGGCGTCGATGCTTCGACCGTGGTTATTGGATCGTTCGATAGGTGATTCCTGCTTCGAACGAAGGAGTCAGATGGCAGCAAGGCAGTTGCAACCGCGGCGAACCCCCGGGTACCCGGGCTCTCGCGGGTCGTCTTGCGGCGCTGGCTCGGTCCGGAGGGTCCTATCGGGGCCGCGCCGTAAGCAAAAGCCATCATGGAGGCGCCGGCGACAATACCCCGGGTCCCGCTCTCGCCGCTGCAGTTTTTTCGGAGGGCGTCGGAGGTGTATCGGCACCGGGTCGCGGTCATCGACGGCGACCTCGAGCTGACCTACGGCCAGTTCACCGCGCGCTGCGCGGGGTTGGCGGCGGGACTGCGCGCAGGCGGGCTCCGGCCCGGGGACCGTGCGGCGCTCCTCTCGTGGAACACCCATCGGGCGTTGGAGTGCTATTACGCCGTGCCCCTGGCCGGGGGCATTCTCGTCCCGCTCAACACCCGGTTGACCGTGGACGACTATCGCTACATCCTGGATCACGCCGGGGCCAGGCTCCTGCTCGTGGACCCGGCGTTGGTGGACCTCGCTCGCCCCGTGGCGGACGCGGTCGCGGACCGCGTCGTCGTCCTCGACGACCGCACCGTCGCGGGGGTGCCATGGCCGGCCTCGGAGTCCTTGATCGGCGGCGCCGCGAAGGGCGATCCGGCCCGGGTGCTCGACGACGTCGATCGGGTCGACGAGGACGCGCCGGCGACCATCAACTACACGAGCGGGACCACCGCCCGTCCGAAGGGCGTGATGCTCACCCACCGCATCACGGCCCTCAACGCGCTCGACCTCGTGATCCATGCGCGGCTCACGCTCGACGACGTGTACTTGCACACGTTGCCGATGTTCCATGTGAACGGCTGGGGCGGGGTGTGGGCCATCACGGCCGCGGGCGCGACGCACGTTTGCCTCGCCAGGCCGGAGCCGCGGCGCATCGTCGAGTCAGTGGACGCGCACGGGGTGACGGTCGCGTGTGCGGCGCCCACGGTGCTGGTCATGCTGGGCAACGATCCCAGCACGGCCGGCTGGCGGCCGCGGCGTCCGGTCCGCTGGTACGTCGGCGGCGCGCCGCCGCCCGCGGCCCTCATCCGGCGGATGGAGCAGGAGCTCGGGTTCGAGATCGTCCACGTGTACGGCCTCACGGAGACGGGGCCGTGGCTCACCGTGTGCGAGTGGCGGCGCGAGTGGGATGGGCTCCCGCTCGAGGATCGGGCCGCGCTCAAGGCCCGCCAGGGTGTCGGGCAGATGCTGACCGGATCGGTTCGCGTCGTGCGTCCCGACCTGGCCGACGTGGCCCGAAGCGGGGAGGAGGTGGGCGAGATCGTCGTCCGCGGCCCGACGGTGACGCCCGGGTACTACCGGGACGCCGAGGCGACGCGCGCCGCCTGGGCCGGCGGATGGTTTCATACGGGTGACCTGGCCGTGGTGCACGCCGACGGGTACATTCAGATCGTCGACCGGCAAAAGGATCTCATCGTGAGCGGCGGGGAGAACATCTCATCGGTCGAAGTAGAGGCGGTGCTCTTTCAGCACCCGGCGGTCATGGAAGCCGCGGTGGTCGCGGCCCCGGACCCGCTCTGGGGAGAGGTGCCGAAGGCGTTTGTCGTGCTCCGTCCGGGCGCCAGCGCGACGCCCGATGCGTTGATCACGTTCGCGAGGGAACGGCTGGCGCACTTCAAGGCTCCGCGGCTGATCGAGCTCGTGGGCGAGCTCCCGAAGACGGCGACAGGCAAGGTCCAAAAGTACCTGCTGCGCGCGGCGGCGCGCGAGAATCCGCCGCGGCCCGCGTGAGGCCTCTGATGCCCCTGCGTTCTCCCGAACAGTTTCTCGCGAGCCTCCGAGACGGCCGGCGGGTCGTGTACCGCGGGCAGGCGGTCCCCGACGTCACCGCGCACCCGCATCTCGGGCGGGGGGCGCGCCACGTGGCCGTGGATTTCCGGCTCGCGCACGAGCAGCCGGCGAACCCGCTGCTCGTGGACCGGGACGAGCACGGGCACGCGGCGAGCCGGTACTTCACGATCCCCGCGGGCGCCCCCGATCTCCTCCGCCGGCGGGACCTCATCGAGCACGTGACCCGCGAGGCGCGTTCCTTTGTGCCGTTGATCAAGGAGATCGGCACCGACGCGTTCTTTGCGCTCATGATCGTTGCGGCCCGCATGGACCGCGCGCTCGGCACGGCGTATCGGGAGCGCGTCCGCGCCTGCTTCGACCGGTGCCGCGACGGGGATCTTGCGATGGCGGTGGCCCAGACGGACGCCAAAGGCGACCGGAGCCGGCGTCCCTCGGAGCAGGCCCGCCCGGACGTCTACGTGCATCGCGTGCGCGAGACGCCCGGCGGCATCGTCGTGCGCGGCGCCAAGGCGCACACGACCAACGCCGTGTTCGCCAACGAGATCCTCGTCGTGCCCACGCGGGCGATGACGCAGGCTGACGCCGAGTACGCCGTGGCCGTCGCGGTGCCGGCCAACGCGCCCGGCCTGACGCTCGTGGCGAGCCCGCGGGGGTTCAGCGCGACCAGCGAGTTCGACAACCCGCTGAGCAGCCGGTACAGCCTGACCGAATCCCTGACGATCTTCGACGACGTGTTCGTGCCGTGGGAGCGGGTGTTTCTCTGCGGCGAGTGGCAGTACGCGGGGGCCCTCGCCCGGACGTTTGTTGAGTTCCACCGCTTCACGGCCGTCTCGTACAAGACGCCGCTGATCGAATTGTTGCTCGGCGCGGCGGCGCTCATCGCCGACTACCACGGGATGGCGGCCGCCGCCCACGCGCGCGACAAGCTCGCGCGCCTCATCATGTACCTCCAGACGACCCGGGGCCTGACCACGGCGGCGGCGTCCGAGTGCCGGGCGGCGGAGGGCATCGCGGTGCCGAACGTGCTCTTGACAAACGCGGCCAAGTACCAGTTCGCCCGCGGGTATCACGACGCCGTGCGCGACGTGCAGGATCTGGCCGGAGGCCTCGTCGTCACCGGCCCGGCCGCGGAGGACTGGGAGGCGCCGGACATCCGCGCGCTGATCGAGCCGTACCTCGGCGGGCGGGAAGGGACGAGCGCGGAGGACCGCCTCCGCGTGATGAATCTGATCCGCGATCTGGCCGCCTCGGACCTCGGAGGATACCTCGAGGTGCTGGCCATTCACGCCGAAGGCTCTCTCGAGACGCAGAAGCTGACCGTGCTGGCCGACTGCGATCTGGAGCCGCTGAAG
This sequence comes from Bacillota bacterium, assembly GCA_021324255.1. Classification (GTDB taxonomy): domain Bacteria; phylum Sysuimicrobiota; class Sysuimicrobiia; order Sysuimicrobiales; family Segetimicrobiaceae; genus JAJPIA01. Next base: position 24,157 of record JAJPJL010000128.1, on the reverse strand, counting down.
CGCGCCGCGGCGCGCGCCGCCGGCGTTGCCGGGCCGCCCTAACCCGCCGTGGCCGACGTCCGCGAGCTGTTCTCGCTCGGCGACCGCGTGGCCGTCGTCACGGGGGGATCGCGCGGCCTCGGACTCGCGATGGCCAGGGCGCTGGGAGCGGCGGGGGCCCGGGTCGTCATCGCGGCGCGGCGGGGCGAGTGGCTCGACCGGGCCGCGGCGGCGCTCGCAACGGCCGGGATCGAGGCGCGCGCTTACGTGTGCGACGTCGCGGTGCCCGAGCAATGCGATCGCCTGATCCGCGACACGCTCGCGGACCTGGGCCGCCTCGACATCCTCGTGAATAACGCGGGCGCGAGCTGGGGCGCTCCCTTTGAGGAGATGCCGCTCGACCGCTGGCGCCGGGTGCTCGACACCAACGTCACCGGGAGCATGCTGGTCACCCGGGCGGCTCTGCCCGCGATGAAGGCGCGCCGCTACGGCAAAATCATCAACATCACATCGGTGATGGGGCTCGTGGGGTTCGCCCCGGAGATCGTGGAGGCGGCCGGCTACAGCGCCAGCAAGGGCGCGCTGGTCGCCCTGACCCGCGACCTCGCGGTGAAGTACGGGCGATTCGGGATTTGCGTCAACGCGATTGCGCCCGGCTTCATCCCGACCCGCATGAGCGAGGGGGTCCTCGAGCGCTCCGGCGAGCGAATCGTGGCGGCGACGCCGCTCGGGCGGGTCGGCCGGCCGGACGACGTCACGGGCGCGGTGGTGTTCCTAGCGTCGCGCGCGTCGGACTACGTGACCGGTCAGGTGCTCGCCGTCGACGGGGGACTGACGGCGACGTGATGCGGGGCTGCGTTGCGCGGCCGGCGGGGGCGTTCGCCGCGGACCCGCCGGGGAGAGGGAGCGGTCCCGGCGAGCGCGAAACGACACCGCAAATCCCCCGGCGAGGTGCGCGCATGCGAGTCGTGACAATGTGCCTGGCGGTTGCGTGTCTCGCCGCCGCGCTCGCGGCACGGGGCCCTGCCGGGTCGAGCCCGGCGGAAGGCGCCGCGCCGGCGGGGACCGTCCGCGTCGGGCTGGACGTCGATGCGGGGACCGGGGACCCGCGGTTCGCGCTCGACAGCACGGCCTACCGGGTCGGCGAGCTCGTGTACGACGGCCTCGTGTACCTCGATGCGCGGGAGGCGCCGCAGCCTGCGCTGGCGGTCAGTTGGGACAACCCGGCGCCGACCACCTGGGTGTTCCACCTGCGGCGCGGGGTGACGTTCCACGACGGCCAGCCGTTCACCGCCGATGACGTGGTCTACACGTTCCAAACGATCCTGGATCCCGCCTCCAAGGCGCCGTACCGCAACCTGTACACGCCGATCGCCAGGATCGAGAAGGTGGACGCGTACACGGTGCGGATGACCACGACCGCCCCCTACGCTCCATTGCTGTCGTACCTCAACATCGGCATCGTACCCAGGCACGTCGGCGAGAAGGCGGATGGATCGCTGGCGTCCCATCCCGTGGGGACGGGCCCCTTCCGCTTCGTTTCGTGGGACCGCGGGTCGAAGATTACGCTCGCGGCCAATGCGGCCTACTGGGGCGGAAGCCCCAAGGTGGCGGGCGTGGTCCTCGCCATCGTGCCGGACAACTCCGCCCGGGCCGCGGCCGTCGAAGCCGGGGACTTGGACCTGGTGCACTCGCCCCTCTCGCCTCAGGACATCGCACGGCTGCGTAAGGCCAACGGGTTGGTTGTGACGAAGATGACGGGTCTCGGCATTACCTACCTCAACATCAACACGTCGGTGTGGCCGTTGAGCGACGTCAAGGTGCGCCGGGCGCTGGCGATGCTGACGGACCGCCAGGCCATCGCCGCCGACATTTACCAGGGCATGGATACGGCCGCGACGTCGGTCCTCACACCGGCGTTGTGGGCGTACACGCCGAGCGTGCGGCAGCCCGCGTACAACCCGGCGCGGGCGCGGGCCCTGCTCGAGGAAGACGGGTTCACGCTGCGGAACGGCGTCTACGAGAAGGAAGGGAAACCCCTGGCGATCCAGCTCTGGACCCACAGCGAAGACCCGAATCGCGTGCAGACCGTGGAGTTTCTCCAGAACGCCTGGCAAAGATACGGCCTGAGCGTCAAGGTCCAGACCAGCGAGTGGCCGACCTTCTCCAGCGCGGTCTACGCCTCCAAGCATCAGGTGGCGCTCCTCGGATGGCTGAACATCGTGGACCCGGACCGGTTGCTCTACAATCAGTTCACGACGAGCGGCGGTCAGAACTGGGAGAAGTACTCCAATCCCACGGTCGACGCCTTGCTGGAACGCGGGCGCACCACGCTCGACCGCACGGCCCGCGCGCGCATTTACCGCGAGGTCGCGCAGATTCTTGCCAATGATCAGCCCTACGATGTCCTGCTGTACCAGGGGTACGTCGTGGTGCACGGCGCGCAACTGCGCGGCTTCGTCCCGAATCCGAGCGGCAGCCTGAAGACGCTCGACGCGGTCACGCTTGGCCGTTAGCGGCCGCCTCCGGAACGGGGCAGCGGACGGGACGCCGCGCGCAGGGGACCGCGGGGCGGGTACCCCCAGGCCGCGCCGGGCGGCGTGAGCCCCGCGGCGAGTTCGCCGGCCGCTTCGAGGTCCTGCCGTGTTGGGTTACGTGGCGCGCCGCCTGGCCCAGATGATTGTCGTGCTCCTCGGCATCTCGGTGCTCGTGTTCGCCCTCCTGCATCTCGTCCCCGGCGATCCGGCCGCCATCCTGCTCGGCCAGCAGGCGACGGCCCAGGACATCGTCAGGCTGCGTCATGTGATGGGCCTCGATCGGCCGCTGTGGGATCAGTTCGTCCGGTACGTGACCCGCGCGGCCCGCGGCGACCTGGGAACATCGATCTTTCTCGGAGGTCAGCCGGTGACGGCGTTGATCGCGACCCGCCTCCCCGCGACGGCCGAGCTGGCGCTCACCGCCATGGCCTGTGCGGTGGCGATCGGCGTCCCCGTCGGCGTGGTCTCGGCGGTGCGGCAGTACTCCGTGATCGATATCGTCGGCATGGCCGTGACGCAGGTCGGCATCTCGATGCCCGTGTTCTGGTTGGGGATGCTCCTCATCTTGGTGTTCTCGCTCGAGCTGCGCTGGCTCCCGACGTTTGGGCGGGGGGCGCCGCTGACCGCGGCGTTCGCCGCGCTGCTTGCCGGCCGCGGCGCGCCGTTGCTCGACAGCGCGCGGCACCTGGCGATGCCGGCGATGACGCTCGCGCTCTCGGCCGTCGTGCTGATCACCCGCATGGTGCGGTCGGCGATGCTCGAGGTCCTGGGGCAGGACTACGTGCGGACGGCGCGCTCCAAGGGGCTGTCCGCGCGGGCCGTGACGTACCGGCACGCCCTGCGCAACGCCGTCCTGCCCGTGCTCACCATCGTCGGACTCCAGGCGGGGGCCCTCCTCGGAGGCGCCGTGGTCACGGCGACGATCTTCGGATGGCCCGGCGTGGGACAGCTCCTCATCAATGCGATCGGACAGCGGGACTTTCCCATCATTCAAGGGACCGCGCTCGTGACGGCGCTGGTGTTCTCGGGGATCAACCTGGCGGTCGACATCGCCTACGCGTGGCTCGACCCTCGCATCCGGTACGGATAGTCCGGGATGCCGGTGGTGCTCGCGCGCGCACGGAGGAGCCGAGCCCTGGTCCTTGGGGCCGCGCTCGCCGGCTTGATCGTGCTCGTGGCCGCGCTCGCACCGTGGCTCACGCCGTATGATCCGTTCCAGATGGCCATGGCCGAGCGGCTCCAGCCGCCGGGATGGTCGCATCCGCTCGGGACGGACATGTTTGGACGAGACCTGTGGGCGCGGGTGGCGCTCGGCGCGCGGTATTCGCTCGCCGTGGCCTGCTTGGGCGTGTCGATCGCGTCTGCGATCGGGGTGACCGTGGGGCTGCTGGCCGGCTACTACGGGGGATGGGTGGATGCGGCCATCAGCCGGGTCGTGGACGTGTTTCTCGCGTTCCCGGTGATCCTGCTCGCGCTCGCCCTGATCGCCGCCCTCGGGCCGAGCCCGGCCAACGCCATGGTGGCCATCGGGCTGGTGTACTGGACCACGTATGCGCGGGTGGTGCGCGTCTTGGTGATGGCCACCCGCCACGAGGAGTACGTCGTGGCGGCCCGCGCCGTGGGCGTCCGCGATGCCCGGATCTTGATCCGGCACCTCCTCCCGAACGTGCTGGCGCCCGTGATCGTGCTCGCGACGCTCGGCATGGGGGCGGCGATCGTCATCGAGTCGACCCTGAGCTTTCTCGGCCTGGGCGTGCAGCCGCCCGCGCCATCCTGGGGATGGACGCTCGCGCTCGGCATGCGCTACATGCGACAGGCGCCCCACCTGGCCGTGGTGCCGGGCGTGGCCATCATGCTGACGGTCCTGGCGTTCAATCTGCTGGGGGACGGACTGCGCGATCTCACGGACGCCCGATCGAGGTCCGGGTGACGCGTGCGCCGATGGCGATCGCCACGGGGCGCCGGCGGGACGCCGCCGCCGGTCGAGAGCCGCCCCCCCCCCCCGGCGGTTGCGGCCGGCGCGATGCGGAGGTGACGGTTGGCCATGATCCGCACGACCTACACCAGGGTTCCGGTGACGACGCTCGCCAGCGGAGCCGAGCTGTGCGTCCCGATCCATGAGATGCGGGGCCGGGATGGGCCGACGCTGGGCATCTCCGCGTGCCTGCACGGCGACGAACAGGTCTCGACCGAGATCCTGTACCGGTTCCTCGAGGAGTTCCACGCCGGCGAGCTCAAGGGACGGCTGCTGATCGTGCCCGTGGCCAATGGCCTCGCCTACGAAGCGGTCACCCGCAACACGCCGCTCGACATGCACAACCTGAATCGCGTGTTCCCCGGCGGCGGCGAAGGCTTCCTGTCGCACCGGCTGGCCGAGGTGCTGGTGGCGCACTTCCTCGACAAGCTCGACTACTACATCGACCTGCACGCGGGCGGCGCGTACGCGACCGTGGATTACGTCTACATCACAAACGCCGAGGCGCTGTCCCGCGCCTTCGGCTCGCGGGTGCTGTTCCGGCCACCGCAGGGGTACGGCTACGGAGGCTCGACGGCGCACTACATGACGGCCAAGCGGGTTCCCTGCGTGACGGTGGAGTTGGGCGGGGGCGCCGTCGACCAGGGCGCCTACGTGCGGCGGGGCGTTCAGGGGATCGTCAACGTCCTGCGCGCGGCGGGAATGCTGGCCGGCGATCCCGTACCTCCGCCGCCGCAGACCGTGCTGCGCACGATCGTCACGCTCCGGCCGCGCGCGGGCGGGATGCTCGTGCCCGAGACGACCGAGGTCCATCTGACCCTGCCGCGGGGCGCGGTGCTCGGGCGGGTGCTCAGCCCGTACTCGTTCGAAGAGCTCGAGACCCTGCGGGCCCCGTTCGAGCGCAGCCTGACCGTGCTCGTACGGCCCGCGATCTGCCGGGTCCACCCCGGCGACTTCGGATACATGATCGGCGATCTGTCGACCGCGGAAGCGTGATTACCGGCGACGGCCGGCGCGGGGACGCATGCCCGCCGCGCACACCGCGGGCTGTCTCGAACGGCGCGGACCGGCCGTTCCGGCACCGCGGGTTTACGCTGCTGTGGGCCGCGCGGATGCTTTCGGTGCTCGGCGTACAGGTGCAGGCCATCGGCGTGGGCTGGCTGATCTACGCGCTGACCCGGTCCGTGCTCAATCTCGGCCTGGTGGGCCTCGCCCAATTTCTGCCGACCATCGGCCTCGCGCTGTTCACCGGCCACGCCGCCGACCGCTGGGACCGCCGGCGCATCCTGGTCGTGTGCTACGTCGCCGAGTCGCTGTGCGCGTGCGCCCTGCTGGCGCTTGCGGCGGCCGGCGCCGCGGCGCCGGCCATGCTGGCCGTCCTGGTCGCGTTCGGCGCGGCGCGGGCGTTTGAAAACCCGGCGACCAATGCGCTCTTGCCCCGCCTGGTTCCCCGCGCCATCTATGCCAACGCGCTGGCCCTCAACACCTCGGCGCTCCAGACGGCGACGATCGTGGGGCCGACGCTCGGCGGCCTGCTGTTCGTCGCCGGACCGCGCGCGGTGTTCGGCGTCGGCGCCGCGGCGTTCGTCGCGGCGGCCGCGCTGGTTCTCGCGATCCCGGCGGGCGCGCGGGACGGCGGCCGGGCGACGATGTCGTGGGAGAGCCTGCTCGCCGGGCTGACGTTCATCCGGAGACGGCCCGAGGTGCTCGGGGCGCTCTCGCTCGATCTGTTTGCCGTCGTCCTCGGCGGATCGACCGCCTTGCTGCCCGCGTACGCCAGGGACGTCCTGGGGGTGGGACCGGCCGGCCTCGGGTTCCTGCGCAGCGCGCCCTCGATCGGCGCGCTCGTGACGGGGGTCGTCCTGGCGTACCGGCCGCTTCGCCGGGGCGTCGGCCGCGCGATGTTCATCGCGGTCGCGGCATTCGGCGGCGCCACCGTCGTGTTCGGGCTGTCCCGGAACTTCGCGCTGTCGCTCGCCGCGCTGGCCGTCGCCGGCGCCGCGGACACGGTGAGCGTCGTCGTGCGGCTGATGCTGGTGCAGCTCTCGACGCCGGACGCCATGCGCGGCCGCGTCTCGGGCATCACGAGCATCTTCGCCCTCTCGTCCAACCAGATCGGCGAGTTCGAGTCCGGCGTGACCGCGGCGTGGCTCGGGGCGATCCCGTCGGTCGTGCTGGGCGGGGTCGGGACCGTGCTCATCGCTGCGCTGTGGGCATGGTGGTTCCCGGCCCTGCGCCGGGTCGATCGCCTGGAGGTTGTCCCGCGCGACGTCGCGCTCGCGGAACCGACCACCGCAGGAGTCATCCCGGCCTCCGTGGAACCCGACGGCGCATGAGCGATCGATGGTCGATCTGATCATCCGCAACGGAACGATCGTCAGCCCGGCCGCCAGCCACCGCGGGCACGTGCTGATCGACGGCGGCCGGATCCTCGGGATCCGCACGCGGGACGACCTCCCGCCCGCCCGGCGTGTCATCGATGCGACGGGCCTCCACGTGCTCCCCGGGCTGATCGACCCGCATGTGCACTTTCGGGTTCCCGGCCTCGAGTACAAGGAGGACTTCGCCACGGGCTCGCAGGCCGCGGCAGCCGGCGGAATCACCACGGTGCTCGACATGCCGAACGTGGTGCCGCCCACGGCGACCGTCGAGGCGTTCGAGGCCAAGGCCGCCCGCGTCCGCGGCCGCGCCTACGTCGATTATGGATTCTACGCCGTGCTGGTCTCCGGCAACAGCGACCAGATTCTGCCCCTGGCCGAGGCCGGAGCCGTCGGGTACAAAATCTTTCTCGGGGAGACGGTGGGGCGCATCCCGGCGCCTGAGGACGGGGAGATCCTGGACGCGTGGCGGATCATGGCCGCGACCGGCCTGCGCTGCGGGGTGCACGCCGAGGACAACGGCATCATCGCCTACCTTGAGCGGAAGCTCAAGGCCGCGGGCCGGACCGACCCGCTCGCGCACGTCGACTCCCGCCCCGCGGTGGCCGAGGCGGAGGCGATCGGCCGCGCGATCCTGTTCGCGCGCGAAGCGCGGAGCAAGCTCATGATTTACCACATGAGCTCCGCGGACGGCGCCGAGCTCGTCCGCGCCGCGAAGGACCGCGGCGTGGACGTGATGGCCGAGACGACGCCGCACTATCTCCTCTTGGAGGCCGACGACATGGTGCGGCGCGGCCTCGGCGCGCTGATGAAGATAAGCCCGCCCGTCCGATCGCGCGAGCACGCGGAGGCGCTCTGGCGCGGCCTCCTGGACGGGACCATCGAGGTCATGGGCACCGATCATTCGCCCCATACCCGCGAGGAGAAGCTGGCCGCGGACCCGATGGGAGATATCTGGACGGCGATGGCCGGGTGGCCCGGGGTGGAGACGAGCGTGCCGCTCATGCTGACGCAGGTCAACGCCGGCCGCATCAGCCTGAACCACTACGTCAAGGTGCAGGCGGAGGGCCCGGCGCGTGCGTGGAACCTCTGGCCCCGCAAAGGGCATCTCGGGCCCGGCGCGGACGCGGATGTCACGATCGTGGATTTGCACCGCGAGAGCGTGATCGACGAGACGCGGCTGCACAGCAAGAGCAAGGTGACCCCGTTCCACGGGTTCCACGTCACCGGTCTGCCGGTGTATACGATCGTGCGCGGGCACGTCGTCATGGAAGAGGGACAGGTGAGCGGGTCCGCGGTCGGCGAGCTGCAGCGTCCCGCCGGGTAGCCCATCACGACAGCTTCGCTGCACCCTCGGCGGCGGGCTGTGCGAGGATGCCGTGAGACTGGAGACCGAGATCGCGGTGGCGATCGCCCCGGCCAAGGTGTGGGCGTTCCTGTGGAACGTGGAGCGCGTGGCGCGCTGCCTTCCGGGCTGCCGCGACGTGCGCACGATCACCCCGCACGAGCGGTACGAGGCGCTCATCGCCGAACGGGTGGGCCCGTTTCGCGTCGAGGTGCCGCTCGACATTCGCGTCCTCGAAGCCGACAAACGGCGGAGGCTCAGGGCCGAGGCATCCGGCCGGGATCCCGGCACCGGGACCTCCCTCCGGATCGTGCTGGACCTGCGCCTGGAGCCCGCGGACGTTGGCTCGCGGGTCGTCATCGTCTCCGACGCGGAACTCTCGGGCCGCCTGGCGATGTTCGGGCGCGGGCTCATCCGGCAAAAGGCCGGCGACATGATGGCGAAGTTTGCCGAGACCATGCAGCGCGAGCTCGAGGACGCCGGCTGAGGTCCGGTCGCGTCGGCGCGGCGCCGCGGGCCGCGAACCCGGAGGTCGGAGACTCCGCGCCGTGACGTACGAGCGGCTCCTGCGGCCGGTGTTGTTTCGGTTGGACCCGGAACAGAGCCACGAGCTCGTGCTGAGCCTGCTCGCCGCGGCCGGCCGCGCCTGCGCGTGGACCGGGATGGCGCCGCGGGCCGGTGATCCGCGTCTCGCCGTCGACGTCTGCGGCCTCCGGTTCCCCGGCCCGCTCGGTCTTGCCGCGGGGTGCGATAAAGGCGGCCGGGCGCTCTGGATGTGGCCCCGCTTGGGCTTCGGGTTTGTCGAGGTGGGCACGGTGACGCCGCGACCTCAGCCGGGCAACCCGCGGCCTCGCGTCTTTCGCCTCCCCGAGGACCGCGCGTTGATCAATCGCCTCGGCTTCAACTCTCCGGGCGCGCGCGCCGTGGCGGAGCGCCTCGCCGCCGCGCGGCGCGCCGGCCGCTACCCGGTGCCGATCGGCGTCAACATCGGCAAGAACGCGGCGACGCCGATGGCGCTGGCGGCGGACGACTACACGCGCGCGCTCGAGCGGCTCCACGGGCATGCCGACTTCTTCGTCGTCAATGTGTCGTCGCCCAACACGCCGGGTCTCCGGGCGCTCCAGGAGCGCCGGGCCGCGGCCGTACTCCTCGACGCGGTCGCGACACGGAACCGCGCCTTGGGGGAACGGCCGCTGTTCGTCAAGGTGGCGCCGGACATGACGCGCGACGAGCTCGAGGGCGTGGTCGACGCGATGCGCGGGCGCGCGCACGGGCTCGTCGCCACGAACACGACGGTGACGCGGCCGGGCTTACGCAGCCGATGGCGCGGCGAGGCCGGGGGCCTCAGCGGGGCGCCCGTGCGGGACCTCGCCACCGAAGCGATTCGCGTCCTGGCGCGGGCCACGCGGGGCCGCGTGCCGATCATCGGCGTCGGCGGCATCATGTCGGCGGAGGACGCCTACGAGAAGATCAAGGCGGGCGCAACGCTCCTCGAGGTGTACACCGGCTTCGTGTACGCCGGCCCCGGACTGCCGCGCCGCATCGCGGCCGGGCTCGTCCGGCTGTTAGAGCGCGACGGCCTGCGGACGCTGCGGGACGCCGTCGGCGTCGACAGCCGCTAGAGGCTCATGCGCCCGAGCCGCGGACGATGCGGGCGATCGCGTCGATGAAGCGGGTTTGGCTGTCGTCCTCGGGGCGATACCCCAGCGTCTCCCGGGCGTTCGCCAGGCTCCAGAAGCGGTGCGTGTTTCCGCTGATGCCGTAGACGATCAGAAATGGGACGCCGCGCGCGTCGCTGATGTGCTCCGTCTCCACCATGCGGATGACTTGCTGCACCTGATCGCGGCGGGAGAGGAACGCGCCGAGGGCCCGGTGCATGCCCGTGAGATCGCCCGGCTTCACGTGAAGCACGTCATCGTCACGTGGCGCGCCGATGCGCCACTGCACAACCTCCAGCTTCCGGCCGCCGACACGCCCGGTGGCGAAGACGAACCCGAGCAGCTCGTATGACGCCTTGGCCCACCCGTACCAGTTATCCGAGCGCGGCGGCATTTCGGGCGTGACCATGTCGAGCTCGCCCGCCCAGACCAGGCGCTCGTAGTAGTCCGACGCGTGGTTGGAGCTCGCGACCACGACGCGGCGCACGCGCTCCTCCAGCGCCGTCTGGTAGACGTTGTACGCGAGCGCGAGATTTTGGTGCTCGGCCCAGAACTTCGCGTCGGTGTTGTCGTCCCAGCCGGCGGGACCGGACGGCCGCACGAACGCGCAGTGAATCACCGCGTCCGCGCCGCGGAAGTGCTGCCGGTAGCCGTCGCGGTTCGGGTCGCTGAGGTCGGCCACGATGATGCCGGGCACGGGCCGCCCATCAGACGTGGTGTCCCGCACGTCGATCGGAAGGAGGTCCCACCGCGCCGCCAGTTCCGGAAACATGCGCTGCGCGACGTACCCGCTGGCACCGGTGACGACCACTCGCCGTTTCGCCATGGCTCAGCAACTCCGCTCGTGGACGGGCGTGGACCCTCGTCCTCTTCGGAGCGGGTTGCCGGTCCCCTCCGCACGGGACGCGAAGGCCGGCCGCGGGGGAGGATGAGCGGCGTGCGGCCGCGTCGAACATGCCGGCGCCGCGATTGCTCGACGCCGGGCCGGCCGGGCTCGGACACGTTCGGGCGATCGGGGTCGTCGCGCCGCGGCACGGATCCAGCGCATGGAGACGGAGGTGTGGGAGTATGGATGCCCCGAGGTTGGTCCTGTTCAGCAATGCCACGGTCGTCGACGGCCGCGCTCCGGATCGGCGGGAAGGGTTTCACGTCCTGGTCGAAGGCGGAACGATCCGGGAGGTGTCCGACCGGCCCATCACGGCCGCCTCGGCCGCCGTGTTCGACTTGCGCGGGCGGACGCTGATGCCGGGCTTGATCGACTGCCACGCGCACGTGCTCGCGTCGCTGGTCAACCTCGGCATTGTGCTGCCGGAGTCGCTCGTGACGCTACGGGCGCTCCCCATCCTGCGCGGGATGCTCGAGCGCGGCTTCACCACCGTGCGCGACGCGGGAGGCGCCGACTACGGGCTCGCCCAGGCCGTGGAGCAGGGCCTTGCCGTGGGGCCGCGGCTGTTTGTGTCCGGCAAAGCGCTCAGCCAGACGGGCGGGCACGGGGACGGCCGCGCCCGGTTCGACGACGCGCCGGTGCATCCGCGGGGCCGCCCGGGCGGGTTGACCAGGATCGCCGACGGGGTGGAGGCGGTGCGTCTCGCCGCTCGGGAGGAGCTCCGCGCGGGCGCACACCAGGTCAAGCTCATGGCGTCGGGCGGAGTCGCGTCTCCAACCGATCCGATTGCCAACACGCAGTACTCGCGCGACGAGCTTCGCGCCGCCGTCGAAGAAGCGGAGGCGGCCCAGACGTACGTCATGGCGCACGCGTACACCGCGAAGGCCATTCGCCGCGCCGTCGAGTGCGGCGTCCGGACGATCGAGCACGGTAATCTCGTGGACGAGGCCACCGCTGCGCTGATGGCGCGGGCCGGCGCGTACGCCGTGCCGACGCTCGTCACCTACGAATACCTGGCGAGCGAAGGCGCAGCGCTCGGGCTGCCGCCGGACAGCGTGGCCAAGGTGGCCGACGTGCGCGAGTCCGGCTTGCGGTCGCTCGAGATCTTTCGCCGGGCCGGCGTCAAGATGGCCTTTGGAACCGACCTCCTCGGAGAGATGCACCGGCATCAATCGTCGGAGTTCACGATCCGGACCCGCGTCCTGCCGGCGTTCGAGGTCCTGCAGAGCGCCACGACGGTCGCGGCCGAGGTGCTGCGCATGGACGGCCGGCTTGGGGTGGTCGCGCCGGGCGCCGTCGCTGATCTGCTCGTCGTCGACGGCGATCCGCTGACCGACCTCGGCGTGCTGCTCGACCAGGGTGCCCACCTGGACGCGATCATGAAGGCGGGCAAGTTCTACAAGAACCGGCTGAGCCCCGTCAGCGTCGCAGTACGGTGAGCCTGCGGCCGGGCTGCGTTGCGGGTGACCCGGTGCTCCGCTGTCGATGTCGCAGAGGAGATGACGCGAGGCGGGCCTCCATCACGGAGGCCCGCCCGGCTACAGGCCTATAGTCGTCTCAACCCTGCAACGCCCTGCTGCGCCCGCGCCGCGCTCGGGCTAGTGGCACGACTGCCCCTGGGATTGCTGCCCGCAATTCCCGCCGCGCCCGCGGTAGTTTTGCGGCGCTGAGTAGCGGCCGCCGTCGTTGTAACGCGGCTGCTGCGCAGGACGATTATACGCCGGCGACTGGAACGTCCGGGGGTCGGGCTGGCGGTACGTGGGCGCGGTTTGCTGGCTCGGGCCGCGCCAGGCGGGCTGGTTGGCCGGCTGCGACTGAAGCGTCCGAGGGTCGGGCTGGCGATACGTGGGCGCGGTTTGCTGGCTCGGGCCGCGCCAGGCGGGCTGGTTGACCGGCTGTGACTGAAGCGTCCGAGGGTCGGGCTGGCGGTACGTGGGCGCGGTTTGCTGGCTCGGGCCGCGCCGGGCGGGCTGGTTGGCCGGCGGCGACTGGAACGTCCGGGGGTCGGGCTGGCGGTACGTGGGCGCGGTTTGCTGGCTCGGGCGCCAGGCGGGCTGGTTGGCCGGCTGTGACTGAAGCGTCCGCGGGTCGGGCTGGCGGTTCGTGGGCGCGGCTTGCTGGCTCGGGCCGCGCCAGGCGGGCTGGTTGGCCGGCTGCGACTGAAGCGTCCGGGGGTCGGGCTGGCGGTTCGTGGGCGCGGCTTGCTGGCTCGGGCCGCGGAACGCCGGTGCCGCACCGGGGCCGCCGGCATGCGACGGTCCGTCCCACCGCGGGTCTCCCTGTCGGATGGGCGCGTTGAACGGCGCGCTACCGTAGGTGCCGTGATACGGCTGATACGCCGCGTGGTAGTACTGGCGATACGGGCCGTAGTATGGATACCGGTAGAAGTGCCCGTCGTGGTCGCGCGCCACGAGATAGGACAGGCCGCCCACCACCACCGTCCCGAGGACGATGCCGACGATCGGCACGGGGACGTAGACGACGGGGCACACGGCGGGATAGTAGCCATAGTAGGGCCGATAATACGGCCGGTAATAGTAATGGTAGTACGCTCCGTAGTAGGGGTACCGGTAGTACCCTCCATCCGGTCCGTGCACGAGAAGAAATATCAGCCCGGCGACGACAATCGTCCCGAGCACGACGCCGACGATCGGCAGCGGGCTGGGTTCGTAGGCGGGCGCGGGCGGCGGGGGCGAAGCCGGTCCGTACGCTGCTCCGGACACCTCGATCTGCGCCGCCACGAAGTCGTTGCCGTTGGCCGCGAGCCACACGGTGATCGGGGCGCCGATGTACTGTTGAAGCGCGCACAGCGGCACGTTCGCGGAGTCGATCGATATGGCCGTCCCGGGCGTTACCGCGATCGTGTTCACCGATCCGCCGTTGTCCACGGTGATCGTCTGCGCGTCGCAGTCCACCGCTTGGATCGTGCCCTGCACCTCGATCGTCGACTGGGCCTCGCCGACGCCGGCGAGTCCGAGGAAGGGAACCAGCAGCCCGAGCGCGATCGCCACAACGCTTCGCATCGCCCACCCCTCCGTTGCTCGTCCCCGCATTCGAGGCGGACGGCTGCAACGCCCTCACGGCGCGTTGCCTTCTTTTACCCTACCAGCGGCGATTGAAGAACTTATGAAAAAGTCATGAAGAGGCGGCGCTGCCCAACCCGGCCGCTGGGAATCGCATGCCGCGATCGGCGCGTTCCGGATCGATCGGAAGGAGGAGAGTGCGGTTACTCCAGGCCGACGACGTTGCCGTCGTCGTCGATGTCCATACGTTCCGCCGCCGGGTGCGAGGATAGCCCGGGCATGGTCCGCATCTCGCCGCAGATCGGATAGATAAAGCCGGCGCCCACGGACGCCCGGACCTCGCGCACCGGCAGCGTCCAGCCGGTCGGCGCCCCCTTGAGCCCCGGATCTCCCGACAACGACAGATGGGTCTTGGCGACGCAAATCGGCAGCCGTCCGAGGCCGTGCCGCTCGTAGGTCTCCAGCTGCCGCGCTGCAACCGCCGAGAACGAGACCGCGGCGGCGCCGTAAATCGTGCGCGCGATCGTCTCGATCTTCTCGCGCAACGGCATCTCGTCCGGATAGAGGAACTGAAACTTGCTCGGCGTCCGCGTCGCTTCGACCACGGCTTCTGCAAGTTCCACGGCGCCGCGCCCGCCCTCGGCGAAGTGGCGGCACACCGCGGCGTCGGCTCCGGCGGCTTCGGCGATGTCACGGATGGCGTCGTGCTCGGAGGGGAAATCCGCGGGGAACGCATTGATGGCGACGACGGGCCGGACACCGTGGACGAGGACGTTTTCGATCTGCTTGCGGAGATTGGCTCCGCCGGCCTGGACATCGTCCGGATTCTCCTTGAGGAGGTCGGGCGGCAGGGGGCGCCCCGGGACGATCCGGTAGTGTCCGGAGTGCGCTTTCAAGGACCGCACGGTGGCGACGATGACCGCGGCGTCCGGGCGCAGGCCCGACGTGCGGCATTTGATGTTGAAGAACTTCTCCGCCCCGATGTCGGCTCCGAAGCCGGCCTCCGTAATCAGGAAGTCGCCGGTGTGAATCCCGATCATGTCGGCGATGACGGACGAGTTGCCGTGGGCGATGTTCCCGAACGGCCCGGCGTGGACCAATACCGGCGTCTGCTCCAGCGTCTGCAGGAGGTTCGGTTTGACGGCGTCCCGCATAATGACCGCCATCGCTCCCGCCGCCCCGAGCTGGTCCGCGGTCACCGCTGTGCCGTCCCGGGTGTAGGCCACGACCACGCGCCCGAGGCGGCGCCGCAGGTCGCCGAGCGATGTGGCGAGCGCCAGGATCGCCATGACTTCCGACGCCGCCGTGATGTCGAAGCCGGTCTGCCGGGGAATGCCGTCCTCGCGCGCGCCGAGGCCGGCGACGATGTTGCGCAGCGCCCGATCGTTGACGTCGAGAACGCGCCGCCAGGTCACGCTCGCCGGATCGATTCCCAGCGCGTTGCCGTGGAACAGGTGGTTGTCGATCATCGCGGCGAGCAGGTTGTGCGCCGCCGTCACCGCGTGGAAGTCACCCGTGAGATGCAGGTTGACGGTTTCGAACGGGACGACTTGGCTGTATCCGCCGCCCGCGGCGCCGCCCTTGATGCCGAACGTCGGCCCCATCGACGCCTGGCGGATCGCGATGGTGGCGCGCTTGCCGATGCGCGCAAACGCCTGTCCCAGGCCTATCGTCGTGGTCGTCTTGCCCTCGCCGAGCGGCGTGGGTGTGATGCCCGTCATGACCACGTACTTGGCCCGGGGGCGCGCCGCGAGATGCTGGATCGCCCCGAGCTTGATCTTCGCCGTATGGTCGCCGTACAGTTCGAGCCATTCGCGGGAGAGCCCCATGGTCTCGGCGATGTCGGTCACCGGTTTGAGCCGCGCGCTCCGCGCGATCTCCAGGGCGGAAGGGACCTGCGTGGCCATCGTGCACCTCGGCGTTGGGGAGCGTGTCCAATGGAACCTGCGCTATCATAACACGTCGCTCTCCACGCATTGCAATCGGGCGCGGTGCTAGACTGCTGTCGGGATGAACCGTGACGCCGGACATGGCTTGCCGCTCCCGTGAGCGCGATGAATGAGGTGCGCGCCCGAAAGGCCGAGCTACGGGCCGCGGTTCGGGCGCGGCGCGACGCGATCCCCCCCGACGAGCGAGCGCGCCTGTCCGCGGCCATTACGTCGCGGCTCCTGCAGATCCTCGCCGAGCTCGCTCCGCGCACGGTCATGCTGTTCTCGTCGTTCGGCTCGGAAGTCTCGACGCGCGGCGCCATCGAAGCGCTTGCGGGCGCGGGGACGCAGGTCGCCCTGCCGGTCGTCGCCGGGACCGACCTGCGGTCCGTCTTGTTCAGGCCCGGCGATGTGACGCGCACCGCGCGGTACGGAGCCGCGGAGCCGGTCGCCGCGCCGGAGGTGCCGCCGGCGGCGTTGGACGTCATCATCGTGCCCGGGTTGGCCTTCGACCGCGAAGGATTCCGCGTGGGCTACGGACGCGGGTACTACGATCGATTCCTCGCCCGAACCCGTCCGTCGGCGCCGCGCATCGGCATCGCCTTTGCGGTGCAGCTCGTCGACGCGGTGCCTCACCGCGACGGGGATGAGCGGGTCGACGCGATCGTCACGGAGCGCGACATGGTCCGATGCCGCCCGGCGCGCGCTCCCCTCGAAGGCGGCTGGGCCGGCCCGTGACCGGAACAGGAGTTTCCCCCGGGGCGGCGAACGCGTCGCCAAGCCCGGGTGCGCACGCGTAGATCCCCGGGGGAAAGGAGAGCGGCTATGTGGAGGCTCCTCGCATTCGCCGTCGCGGTCCTCGCGCTGGGCGCCACGGCGCGCGCGGCTTTTGCCTGTGGGTCGGATGAGGTTTACGTTCCCCCGCAGAATAGCTCGCCGGCGGTTCAGCAGCCGCAGCCCGGGACCACGACCTGAGCGGCGTCACGTCGCGCCGCGCGCGCGGCGCGACCCTATCGATCCGCGGGCGGCCGGACGGTGTTGCCGGCCGCTCGCGTCGCTTGCGCGGAGACCGGGCGCCGCGGGGCGCAGCTGGGCGGGACCGCCGGCCGTGAGCGCGCCCGCCGGTGGAGTCGACGCCCGCCTGCGGCGGCTGGCCGGCGAGCGCCGGGCCATCCTGTTCGCGGGCCTGCCCGGCACCGGCAAGAGCTTCCTCGCGCATCGCGCCGCGGAGTTCGCGCACGCCGCCGGGCGTCCCGTGCACCTGTTGCAGTGGGACGTCGTGAGACCCGTCTTCGAAGCGGCCCCGGCCGGGCGACGCTACCCGATGCGGAACGGGATCACGCAGCCGATCATCCGGCGCGCCGCCGGAATCTGGGCGCGGGGGGCGGTGGCACGGTGGGATGCCGCGCAGTCCGGGGACGCGGTGCTCATCGGCGAGTGCCCGCTCGTTGGACACCGGTTCGTCGAGTTGGCCCGGCCTGCGGCGGACGCCGCGGAACGCCTTCTTGCCGGAGCGGCCTGCGTGTTCGTCGTGCCCGTTCCTTCCGTGGAGGTCCGGCGGGCCCTGGAAGCCGACCGGAATCAACGGTCCCGGGAGCGGCGTCACGAGCGGGAGCGGGAAGATGCCCTCCCCGCGGTGCTGCACGCCCTATGGGACGACGTGGTGGAGGCCGCGCGGCGGTTGGGCGTCGCGGAGAGGCGCGCGGATCTTTCGTCTCCATACGACCCGGAGATATATGCGGACGTGTACCGCCGGGTCCTCGGGCGGCGCGGCGCCTGCGTGTTGGAGATCGATCGGCTGATGCGCAGCTCCGTCCCATCGGTGTACGCGTATTCGTTTCCCACACACGACGTCGTGCCTACGTCCGCGGAGGCGGACGAGCAGATCACGGCGGTCGAAGCCGCGTATCCGGACCCCGGGGTCTTGGATCGTGAGGTGGCCCGCTGGTATGCGCCCTAGGTCAGTGCTCGAGCGCGGCGTTGAGCCGGGCGAAGCCGGCGTCCAGGTCCGCGATCAGATCCTCGACGGATTCCAGGCCGACATGCAGCCGGATGAGGACGCCGTCGCCCGGGCGCGGCCGCACGGTCCGCTCCGGTCGGGCGGGGAGGATCAGGCTTTCGAAACCGCCAAAGCTGGCGCCTATCTTGAACACGGTCATGCCGTCGAGCATCGCGGCGACCGCGCGGCCCTGGTCGGTGCGGAGGACCATGCCGAAGAGGCTCGACGATCCCAGGAAGTCGCGCCGCCATAAGTCGTGGCCGGGATCACCGGGCAGCGCGGGGTGCAGGACCCGCGCCACCTCCCGCCGCTCCGCGAGCCACCGCGCGACCTCGAGCGCCGAACGCTCGTGGTGGCGCAGGCGGACTGCGAGCGTCCGCAGGCCCCGGAGCGTCGCGTAGCACAGATCCGGCGAGACGCAGTCGCCGAACTCATCGAGGCCGTCCTTTACCCGGCGGAACAAGTCCTCGTCCCGCACCGCGATGACGCCCATCAGCAGGTCGGAGTGGCCGGCCAGGTACTTCGTGGCGGCTTGGATCTCGACGTCGGCGCCGTGGTCGAACGCGCGGAAGTTGAGCGGGGTGGCCCACGTGTTGTCGAACAGCACCACGGCGCCGCGGCGGTGGGCGGCCCGCGCGATGGCCGGCAGGTCCTGGACCTCGAAGGTCTGGGAGCCGGGAGATTCGGCGTAGACGATGCGGGTATTGGGCCGCATGAGGTCGGCGATCGCCTCGCCCGCGAGCGGATCGTAGAACGTCGTTTCGACGCCGAAGCGCGCGAGGACGCTCTGGCAGAAATTGCGCGTGGGCGCGTACACGGTGTCGGCGACCAAGATGTGGTCCCCCTGCCGGAGGAACGGCAACAGCGCCTGCGTGATCGCCGAGAACCCGGACGACGTGACGAGCGCCCGATGGGCCCCCGAGAGTTCAGCGAGGGCCTGCGTGAGCGCCATGGTGGTCGGCGTACCCTGGATGCCGTAGTAGAAGCTCGTGTACCTGCGCTCCTGGCGTCGTTCGA
The DNA here is from genome assembly GCA_021324255.1 of Bacillota bacterium. GTDB lineage: Bacteria > Sysuimicrobiota > Sysuimicrobiia > Sysuimicrobiales > Segetimicrobiaceae > JAJPIA01. The sequence continues at coordinate 5,432 of JAJPJL010000128.1, read as the reverse complement.
ACTCGGCCGTTGTCGGAAACAGGATCGTGGAGGCGCGGTAGACCGGGGGGTTGACGATCCCGAAGTGCTTCTCCGGTTCCCGTCCGGCGTGGACGAGCCTGGTGTCGGGCTTCATGGCGTTGTCCTCCCACGCAAACGACATGCCGGGGCGCTGAGACTCGACTTCTATGACCTTTGCCCCGTTGTCCTTTCCGGAGGCGCCCGGCCGGCGCACACCCGCCGCCCGATCACCCGTGGCGGGCGCTTGACGCGGTCTAACGCCGGTGGGACGATACGGGAGCAGCCGAACGAATGACCGGGAGTCCACGTAAGGGAGGGGATGGCGGTGGCGCGACTCGGGCATGGACGGGCGGCTACCATGTGGATCGTTCTCTCGACGGCGGTCATTGCGGGATTTGGCCCGCCGCTCGGCATGCGATCGGCCGCGGCCGCCGCGGCCGGTACGCTGACGGTGACCGTGGGTGGAGTCACGCCCGGCGGACCGGTGCCGGAGGTCAACGCGTATTGCGTGCCCGACGGGCACGGTCGTGCAACCGACGGGGCCAACGTCAGCCCTGCCATCTCCTGGTCGCCGGGGCCAAGCGGGACCGCGTCATATGCCATCATCGTTCGCGACCCCGACGTCCCGTCGGTGTTCACCGACGCCAATCAGCCGGGCAAGACGATCGCCGCCGGCTTCCCTCGCGTGGACTTCTACCATTGGGTGCTCGTTGATATCCCGGCGGGGACGACGAGGCTTGCCGCCGGCGAGGATTCCAGCGGGATCACCCCCAATGGGAAGCAACCGGGCCCGGTCAAGTATGGCGTCCGCGGCGTCAATAGCTACTCCCCGGGAGTGCACGGCGGCTACGACGGGCCGTGTCCTCCTTGGAACGACCTCAGGGTACATCATTATCACTTTACCGTTTATGCCTTGGACGTGGCCCACCTCGGAGTCTCCGGTAACTTTACCGGCCCGGACGCCCTACGGGCCATGCAGGGGCACATCTTGGCCAGTGGGGAGGTCGTGGGAGTCTATTCGCTAAACCCGGCGGTCCGCAAGACGCTCGGCCTCAAGTGATGCCCTGCGCCGGGTGGCGGGACGGGTGATTCCTCACAAGGGACTGGCCGGCTGCGCCGGCGTGAGTGGCGAAGAATAAACGGATAAAGTTAGAAAAAGTTGGAATGTATGGAATAAGTATGGTGCCTGAAAGTCGCAACACGACCGTTCTTCAAGGGAAAGCTACGATGGAGCGGTGCCAAACGGTGAATTGGTCAAGAGCAGGCGTCTTCGCCGGGGTATTCGTCGCCGCGGTGTGGGTAGGCTACCTCATCGGCGCGGCGTTTTTCCCTCGAGGAACGACGACCGGGGCGCTGCCGGCCGCCGGCCGCGCGCAGATCGTCGCCGGTTCCTCGCCTGCGACCGGCGCGTCCGAAGGCGCTCCGCCTGCGGCACCAGGGATTTCACACCCCAGTCCCGCCGGCGCGACACCAAGTCCTTCGGCCGCTCCAGAGGCACCGGCTCCGAAGCGTGAACCAACGGCGCCGGTCCGGCCGGCGGTTGCGCCCGTGAAGCCGGCCGCCGGGACCGGACCGCAGGCAACGCCCGTCACCGCGATCCCGGCGCCGGTGAGCGGGAAACCGGCGCCGCCGGCGGCCACGCCGCCGGCGCAAACTGCGGCTGCATCGGGCACGGCGCAACCCTCCCAGGCGCAGCCGCCGTCAACCGCACACGCACGGCCCGCGCCGTCGTCGGCGAATGTCCCGCACGCGCCACAGGCAATCGCGAGCCCAGGAGGGGACCTCACGATTCCCATCCCGCCGGCGCGGCCTCCTGGCCCGAGCCCGAAGGGCGCATCGCCTGCGCCGCCCAAGCCCGGGGCCTCGATCCCGGAGGCGCCCGGCCCTGCGCCGGGTTCGCCGGGCGCACCTGGGTCGACATCGTCCGCCGCGTCATCACCCGGCTCGGGCGACCCCGCGTCCGCCGGCGGTGCGTCGGGAGGAGTGACGGTTCCGGAGCCGTCTCCGTCCTCGAGCCCCGCTGGAAACGTGTCCAGTTCGCAGGGATCGCCACCGCCGACCTCCGGGCGTGGGGCAGCGCCCGGCGTTGCGCGGGTCCACGTGCAGGCGGGCGTATTCGACTCGGCACAGGAGGCGGACGCCCTCGCGCGGCGCCTGCAAAAAGACGGATACTCGACGACGATCAGCAAAGACGCCCCGTACCGGGTGTGGGTCGGCGGCTACCTCGATCGCCCCACCGCTGAGCAGCTCATCCGCAACCTGCAACAGGTCGGCTTTACGGCCACCATGGTGCCGTAGGCCGCGCGCTACGCGCCGGGAACGCGACGCCGGAGTTTCGTGAGACAGGGGAGCTCCCGCGGCGGCGTCATGAGGCGCCCGCGGATGGTCCACGAGACTTCTCCCACGTAGACATGGCCGTGTGAGTCCACGGCGATGGTGTGCGGCGCCACGAACTCGCCGGGCGCGCTCCCAGGCAGCGGCGCCCCGAGCCGGGCCAGGCGTTGCCCCGCGGCCGTGTACACGCTCACGCGCGCGCCCAGATTGGCGACGCCCTCGCTCACGGCGAGGCTCGGGCACAGCTCGCCGACGTAGACGCGATCGCCCGCCCGGTCGCGCGTGTCCACACAGAGCCCGCACGGGCGATACATGTTGTTCCACTGGGCCTGGTACCGTCCAAGGGCATCGAAGACCTGCACCCGATGGTTCTCGCGGTCGGCGACATAGACCAGCCCCTCGCGGTCCACGCACACGGCGTGCGGGAGGTTGAACTGCCCCGGGTCGGTGCCCGGCTCGCCCCACGATCCGAGGAGCCGTCCATCCGCGGAGAACCGGTGGATCCGCGAGTTGCCGTACCCGTCCGAAATGTACAGCGAGCCGTCCGGGCCGACGGCGACGTGCGTGCAGCGGTTGAACGGCCGTCCGCTGTGCTTCGGGGCGGGCTGGCCGGGCGTGCCGATCGTGAGCAGCACCTGTCCGTCGAGCGTGCACTTGCGTACCGTGTGGTCACCGTCGTCGGTGAGGTAGATCGTGTCATCCGGACCCATGGTCACGGCGTGCGGCCGCGTGAAGAGGCCCTCGCCCCAGGATGCGAGCAGGGTGCCGCCTCGGTCGAAGACCGTGACCGGATGCTCGCCTCGGCTGAACACGTACACGCGATCCTGCCGGTCCACGCCGATGCCCGAGATCTCCTTGAACGACCAGCCCTTGGGGAGCGCTCCCCAGCCCTCGACCACCTCGAAGACGTAATCTCCACCGCCCACCGTGACCATGCCGCGCCTCCTCGGGTGTTCGCATGGGTGCCCCGCGTACCTTCGATGGTCTCGCGGGCGTTTCCGCGCCGGCCGCGGTCCCGCGGGGCGGGAGAGTGGAGGCGGCGGGCGAAACCGGGAGTGGATGAACGGTTCAACGGATTCCCGCCCGCCGGAACGCGCCGGCGCCGCCCCGATGCGCCGGTTGAGTGTGGCGGCGGTCGGCGCGGGCTGGGCCGTCTTCGTGATCGCGAACGCCCAGCGCATCGACGTCGTGCCGTTTTTCGACCGGCTGCGCGCCGCGTATCACGTCGACTACGCCGGGGTCGGCGGGCTCCTGTCGGCGTACCTGCTGGGCTACGTGCTCGCCCAGGTGCCGATGGGGCTCGCCGCGGACAACCTCCCGGCCAGGCGCGTCACGGTCGCCGGGCTCGCCGTCATGGCCGCCGTGTCCGGCCTCTTTGCCCTCACGCGGCAGTACTGGCTGGCGATGTGCCTGCGGTTCTGCATGGGTCTAAGCGGCGCCGCGCTGTACTCCTCGACCGTGAAGCAGTTGCTCGGCGCCGCGCCGAGCCGGGGGACGGCGATGGGCCTGCTGCAGTCGGGCGCCGGCGCCGGCGTTGTCGTTGGGCTCCTGGGGTTGCCGCTCCTTGATCAGGTGATCGGGCTCTGGTCGGCGTTTCTCCTCCTCGCGGCGGCGACCGGGCTGACCTGCGTCTTCGCCGGCGCCAGCCTGCCGGGGACCGATCCGGCGCGCCGCCGCGCGGCGTCGATGTCGCAGCAGGTGGCGAGCATCGTGCGGGACCGCTGCTTCCGGTACATCGCCGCGTGCAACGCGCTCACGCTGTTCAGCGTCTACGGGATCACGGCGTGGGTCCCGACCTACCTCATCGCCGAGTTTCACCTGCGCAGCGCGGCCGCGGGCGGCGTGGCCGCGTTGATCAACGTGGGTCTCGCGGTCACGTCGCCGGCGACCGGGGCGGTGTCCGACCGCCTCGGCGCGCGCGCGCCGGTCGTGACCGCGGGCGTGGGCGCGCTGGCCGCCGCGTTTGCGCTCCTCGCCGCCGTTCACCGCGTCGCGGGCGTCGTCGCCAGCGCGGTGGTCGCCGGACTCGGTATCGCGCTCACGCTGCCGATCCTCACGACGATGACGACGGACATGTTCGGGGTCGCGCGCGCCGGGGTGGCCATCTCGCTCAACCTGGCCGTGAGCCAGGTCGCGTCGACCATCTCCGGCGTGCTGTTCGGCTTGCTCCTGGACGCGACCGGCAGTTTCCGGCTTCTCTGGACTGTCGGCCTCGCGGTCGCCCTGGCGGCGCTCGTGCCGGCGGGGTTCCTGCGGGGATACGAAGCGGCGCGCGCCGCCCCGCGGGCCCGCGACGTCTCCGCGGCAAAGCCGGGATGAGGACGGCGGCCGCCCGCGCCGCGCGAGCAGGAGGGCGCGGGCGCCGGAGGCCAAGAACAAGCGCACCACACGAAAGCGGTGCCGACATGCCGGAGCTACCGTTCCTTGCGGTCCTCGCCGAAAACCTCGAACGGGAAGTCCGCGGCCGCGCCGTGCGGGACGTGCTCGTGCGGAGCGTTTCGGTGCTGAAGACGTTCGATCCCCCGATCGGCGCGATCTCGGGCGCGCGGATCACCGCGGTGCGCCGGCGCGGGAAGTACCTGCTCGTCGAGCTCGACGCGGATCTCGTCGTCGTGATGCATCTCATGCGGAACGGCCGCCTGCAGCTCGCGGGCGGGGACGGGCGGATCCCGCCCCCCGGGCGCGCCGCCAAGGATCTCGCGCTCGTCGTGGCCCTCGACGACGGGCGCGATCTCCGCATGATCGAGATCGGACCGAAGAAGCGGGCCGCGGTGTGGGTGTACCGGCGCGGCGAGGAAGCCGGCGGGCCGCTCGCGGGCCTGGGCTTGGAGCCGCTGTCGCCGCCGTTTACCGTCGAGGCGCTGGCCCGGATGCTCCGCGGGGCGCACGTCCGGCTCAAGCTGTTTCTCGTGGGCCAGCGCGACGTCGTCGGCATCGGCAATGCCTACGCCGACGAGATCCTGTGGGCGGCGCGGCTGTCCCCGCAGGCGATGGCCGACCGGCTCGACGCCGCCGCGGTCGAGCGGCTTCACGCCGCCATCGTGGAGACGCTGTCCCGCGCCGTGGATACCCACCGGCGCGAGTTCGGCGGCGCGCTG
>JAJPJL010000035.1 GCA_021324255.1 Bacillota bacterium | reverse complement strand
CGCTCGCCGAGGATGCGGAGGAGACGCGGCCGTACTTTCGGCGGTTGCGCGAGTTGCGCGATCGCATCCAGGACGCGCACCCGGAGGCCGGGGCGCGCGAGCTGTCGATGGGCATGAGCAACGACTTCGAGGTGGCGGTGGAGGAAGGCGCGACGATGGTCCGCGTGGGCCGCGCGCTGTTCGCCTAGGCGACGGACACACACGACGCAGCACGCGATCGCAGTCACAGACGCAGCAGCGACGGGAGGCAGCGCGATGGGCCGGATCATGCAGCGGATGTGGAATTTCTTGGGATTCAGCGAAGACGAAGACGGCGGAGGGGCGCACGGCGACGCGCCGGGGCACCGGGCGCCGATCTTCAGCCTGCACGCGCACCGGCAGATGGAGATCATCGTGCTCGAGCCCAGAGCGTACGACGAGGCGCAGACCGCCGCGGACTATCTGAAGACGCAGCGCCCGATCGTGATCAATCTGCGCGAGACGCAACAAGACCTCGGGAGGCGCGTGGTGGACTTTCTGAGCGGCGTGGCGTACGCGCTGGACGGGCACATGCACCGCGTCGGCGACGAGATCTTTCTGTTCACGCCGCACCATGTCGCGATCACGGCCGATATCGTGCACGAGGAGGCGGCGGCCGGCCCGCTGTTCAGCGTGGAGTAGCTCACCGGGCGCGAGCGCCGGGCGCCCCGCGGCCCGGACGGCACGCCGCGGCCCGGGGTGCAGTTGACGCCGGACGGTATACTAGGGGAGGTACACGTTGTCCCCCTAGTGTTTTTCGGGCTCGGGCGGCCGGTACGGCGCGGCCGCGTGTGCGAGCCGCCTCGGCCGGACCTTTCCGGCGTACGCCTGGGGTAGCGGAGGCACCCGCACGGATGACCATGAGAGATGCTGGAGCGCCCGCCCGATGAGCGCCGACGCCCCGCTATGGTGGGACGATGGCGCGCTCTTCCTTATCGATCAGACGGCATTACCCCATGAGGTCCGCATCCGCCGGTGCACGTCCTGGCCGGACGTGGCGGACGCGATCCTGACCCTGCAGGTGCGCGGCGCCCCCGCGCTCGGCGTGGCCGCGGCGTACGGCCTGGCGCTCGCGGCACGGCAATCCGGCGGCCGCCCGGACGCGGTGCGCGAAGCGGCCTGGGGCCTGCGGCGGACGCGGCCGACCGCCGTGAATCTGGGATGGGCGCTCGACCACCTGCTGCGGGTGATGGACGCGCGCGGCCAGGGACGTCTCGAGGATCGGATGCTCGCCGCCGCGCATGCGCTGGCTCGCGCCGACGTGGAGACAAACCGCCGGATGGGACGGCACGGCGCCCGCCTCCTGCGGCCGGGCGCCGCGGTCCTCACGTACTGCAACACCGGCATGCTGGCCACGGCGGGGTACGGCACCGCGTTCGGGGTGTTGCGCGCCGCGCATGAACAAGGCCTCGGGATCCGCGTCGTCGCCTGCGAGACGCGGCCGGTGCTGCAGGGGGCGCGCCTGACGGCATGGGAGCTCAGGCGCTACGGCATCCCGTGCACGCTCATCACCGACAACGCGGCGGGTGCCTTGATGCGCGCCGGCGACATCGACGCGGTGGTCGTCGGGGCGGACCGGATCGCCGCGAACGGCGACGTAGCCAACAAGGTCGGCACCTACACGCTCGCGGTGCTGGCGGACGCGCACCGGATTCCGTTCTACGTGGCGGCGCCGACGTCGACGATCGACCTGAACACGCCGGACGGCGACGGGATCCCGATCGAGGAGCGAGATCCGGAGGAGGTGATCTCCGTCCGCGGCGTGCGCATTGCGCCGGATGGCGTCGCCGTGCGCAATCCCGCGTTCGATGTCACGCCCCACCGCTTGGTGACCGCGATCGTGACCGAGGCGGGGGTGGTGCGTGCGCCATACCCCGCGGGGCTTCGCGCCGCGGTCGCGGCGGATTCGACGGCAGCCGGGGGTGGAGCGTGAAGCACCGGACGCGGATGCGCCGGAAGCTCTTGGTCGCGTCGCTCGCGGTGGGCTGGCTGGCGCTGACGGCCGTCGGGTTGGTGTACCGCGAGATGGCCTGGGTGTCCCTGGTGTTCTTTGTGTCCGGCCTCTACGGCACGGTCCTGATGGCGGCCGGGGTGGCGCCCAGGCGGCGCGGGGCGGCGCCCGCCGGCGGCTACCGGCCGTTCGTCAGCGTCATCGTTCCGGCCCGCAACGAGCAGGGCGTGATCGCGGACACTGTGCGGTGTCTCTGCGCGCTGGACTATGCCGGCCCGGACGGGCGGCCACGGTTCGAGGTCATCGTCGTCGACCACCGGTCGACGGACCGGACGCCGCAGGTGCTGGCGGCGCTGCAGCGGACGCTCGACTTCACGATCGCGCGACCCGCCCCCGAGGACGGGGTGGGCAAGGCCGTGGCGCTCAACGTCGGGCTCGCGGCGGCGCGCGGCGATGCGATCTGTGTGTTCGATGCCGACGCGCGCGTCGCGCCGGATTTTCTCACCCGGCTCGTCCCGTATCTGGGGCTGCCGGGCGTCGCCGGGGTCCAGGCGCGGAAGCTCGTGTGCAACGGCGGGCGCAATGCCCTGATCCGCGCGCAGGAGGACGACTACACCGTCTTTCAGACGCTCACCCAGCGGAGCCGGCACCGCATCGGCGGGGCGGTCATCCTCACGGGAAACGGCCTCATCACCCGCCGGGACTGCCTGGAAGCGGTCGGCGGATGGAACGAAGACGCGTTGACGGAGGATATCGATCTTACCATCCGGTACGCGCTTCGCGGGTGGACGGTATGCTACTGCGAGCATGTCGTCGTGTGGGAGGAAGCGGTCCCGACGTGGCGGGGGCTGCTCCAGCAGCGCACGCGTTGGTCGGAGGGCTCCCTGCGCTGCCTGTTCGATCACGGCGCGGCGCTGCTGGGCGCGCCGGTGCCGTGGCGCAAACGCCTGGACTTTCTCGTCTTCCTGTCGAGCTCGCTCGTGATGGCGCTCTCGATGGTCGCGAGTTACGCGTACCTCGCCGAGCAGTGGATCTACGACGCCACGGCGCGCCGGCTGTCCATGGCCGACGCGCTGCCGGTGCGGGAGCACCAGCCACTCTACACCTATTATTGGATCGTCGTGATGGTCGCGACGGTCGTGGCCATCGCGGCGGAGCGGAGGCTGGCTCCGGCCGCGCTGGCGACGGCGTCGCTGCGGTACATCGTCTTTGCGATGCACCAGATCGTCACGCTGCCGCTGGCCTTGTGGCGCTACGGCCGGAGCGTCTTCACCGGCCGCTTCGAGTGGATGAAGACGGACCACCACGGGGCGGCGCTCCCGGAGTTGTTCGCAAGCCCCCCGGGTCCGGAGCCGGTGCTCACGGGGTTCAGTCTCAGGGCGCGCGCCGAGGCGGCGGTCGAGGCGGCGCCGCCGCCGTAGGCGCGGCGGTTCGCCGCGCGCGTTGACGCTCGATTTGCGCGCGTGCTAGAATCGCCCGAAACGAGGCGATGACGGAGGACGGCGCCGCGGGACCCGACGAGCGAGCCGGGGGAGGGTGAGAGCCGGCACGGCGACGCGGCGGGCCATCACCTCTCGAGCTGCGGCCCCACGGACGCGCCTGCGTCCCGAGGCGCCGCCGGCGGCGCTCCGATACCAGCGGGCGGGTCGCGGCGTGTTGCCGCGGCCCGGTGAGCGCCGGAGCCGGCTCCGGAAACAAGGGTGGTACCGCGGGCCCCCGTCCCTGGTCAGGACGGGGGCCCATCCGTTGAAGGGGGCGGGTAATGCCGTTTCAATCGGTCGACACACGCGTCGACTTCGCCGCGCAGGAGCGTGCGCTCGAGGCGTGGTGGCAGTCCTCCGGGATCCTGGCGAAGTACCTGGCGCGGAACGCGCGCGCCCGGCGGCGGTGGTCGTTCTTGGACGGCCCGATCACGGCGAACAACCCGATGGGCGTGCACCACGCGTGGGGCCGCACCTACAAGGACCTGTTTTGCCGCTACCACACGATGCTCGGCCACCGGCAGCGGTACCAAAACGGGTTCGACTGTCAGGGCCTCTGGGTGGAGGTCGAGGTCGAGAAGGAGCTCGGGTTCACGTCCAAGCGGGACATCGAACGGTTCGGGATCGCCGAGTTCGTGGAGCGTTGCAAGGCGCGCGTCCTACGGTACGCCGCCATCCAAACGCGGCAGTCATTGCGCCTCGGCCACTGGATGGATTGGGACAACTCGTATTACACGATGTCGGACGAAAACAACTACTCGATCTGGATGTTTCTCCGCCGTTGCTGGGAGCGGGGCCTGCTCTACAAGGGGCACGACGTGATGCCCTGGTGCCCCCGCTGCAGCACCGGCATCTCCGAGCACGAGATCGTCACCGAGGGCTACCAGGAGGTGTCGCACCTCAGCCTCACCGTCCGGCTCCCGATCGCGGGGCGGCCGAACGAGTACCTGCTGGTGTGGACCACCACGCCGTGGACGCTCGCGGCGAACGTCGCGGTTGCCGTGCATCCCGATCTCGTGTACGTGGAGGCGCAGCAGGACGGCCGGAGCTACTACGTCGTGCGGGACCGCATGCGCGACGTGCTTCAAGGCAAGGTGCGCGTGGCCCGGGAGCTGCCGGGGTCCGCGCTCGCGGGGTGGGAGTACGAGGGCCCGTTCGACGCCCTGCCGGCGCAGCACGGGGTCGTGCACCGCGTGATCCCGTGGGCGGACGTGAACGCGGCCGAGGGAACGGGACTCGTGCATATCGCGCCCGGCTGCGGCGCCGAGGACTTCGCGCTCGCCTCCCCGCACAACCTGCCCGTGCTGGCCCCGATCGACGAGTTCGGCGTGTTCACCGACGAGTACGATTGGCTCCGCGGGCGCCACGTCTACGAGGTGGCCGAGTGCATTCGCGACGACCTGCGCGGTCGCGGCCTGCTGTACCGCGCCGAGGAGTACACGCACCGGTATCCGATGTGCTGGCGGTGCGGCAGCGAGCTCGTGTTCCGCCTCGTGGACGAGTGGTTCATCTCCATGGGGCCGCTCCGCGAGGCGATGATGGCCGTCACCCGCGAGATCCGCTGGATTCCCGAGTTCGGGCTGGAGCGCGAGCTGGACTGGCTGCGCAACATGCACGACTGGATGATCAGCAAGAAGCGTTACTGGGGGCTCGCGCTCCCGATCTGGGAGTGCCGCGCGTGCGGGACCTTCGAGGTGATCGGGAGCGAGGCCGAGCTGCAGGCCCGGGCGATCGAGGGATGGGACACCTTCGCCGGCCACACGCCGCACCGTCCCTGGGTCGACGCGATCAAGGTTCGCTGCCCCGGCTGCGGCGCGCCGGCGTCGCGCATCACCGACGTGGGCAACCCGTGGCTCGACGCCGGCATCGTGCCGTACTCCACCTTGGGGTACCGGCAGGACCGCCGGGCGTGGGAGCGGTGGTTCCCGGCCGACTTCATCACCGAGGCGTTTCCCGGACAGTACCGCAACTGGTTCTACTCGATGCTCGTGATGAGCACCGTGCTGGAGAACCGTGCGCCGTACCGGACGTGTCTCGGGCACGCCATGGTCCGTGACGAGCACGGCCGCGAGATGCACAAGTCGTGGGGCAACATGATCGAGTTCAACGACGCCGCGGAGAAGATGGGCGCCGACGTGGTGCGGTGGCTGTACGCGGTGCAGAACCCCGCGCAGCCGGTGAACTTCGGCTACGGGCCGGGCGACGACGTGCGGCGGCGGTTCATCCTGCCGTTGTGGAACGTCTACGCCTTCCTCGTGACGTACGCGACGCTGGACGGGTGGACGCCCGAGCCGGGGGCGTCCCGCCTCGCGCCCGGTCGTGCGCGCGCGCCGCGGCGGGCGGCGGCGCGGGACGGCGCCGGCGCCGCGGCGGGGCGGAGCCTCCTGGACCGGTGGATCCTGTCGCGACTCGCGACGGTGGTGGCCACCGCGCGCGCGCGGCTCGACGACTACGACGTCGCCGGCGCCGCGCGCCCCATCGAGCGCTTCGTGGAGGATCTCTCGGTCTGGTACGTACGGCGGGGCCGGCGCCGCTACTGGAAGTCCGAGGTCGATGCGGATAAACACGCGGCGTACGGGACGCTGTACGAGGTGCTCGTCACGCTCGCCCGCCTGCTCGCGCCGTTCGTGCCGTTCCTCGCGGAAGCGCTGTACCAGAACCTGGTCCGGTCGGTCGATCCCGCCGCGCCGGAGAGCGTGCACCTCTGCGAGTACCCGGTCGCGGCGTGGCGGCGCGATCCGCGCCTCGAGGCCGCGATGGAGCGCGCGCGGTCGTTGATCTCGCTCGGGCGGGCCGCCCGCAATGCCGCCAGGTTGCGCGTCCGCCAGCCGCTCTCCGCCGCAACGATCGCCGAGCGCTCGCGCATGCTGGCCGCGCCCGCATACCGCGAACTCGTGGAGCACGTCCGGGAGGAACTGAACGTCAAGGAGGTGCGCTTCGCGCGCGCGGTGACGGGCCTGGGCCGGCTCGAGGTCCGCCCGCGCTTCGACCTGCTGGGGCCCAAGTTCGGCGGAGCACTCACGACGATCGTCGAGGCGCTGCGCGCGCAGGGCGAGGCGCTGCTGGCGCGCACCCCGGAGACGGAGCCCTACCGGCTGACCCTGGGCGACGGCCGGGAGGTCGTCCTGGAGCGCGCGGAAGTGGACGTCCGGATGCACTGGCATGCGGGCTTCGCGGGCGCCGGCGAGTCGGGCAACTGGATCGCGTTGGACACGTCGCTGACCCCGTCGCTCGTGCAGGAAGGCTCGGCCCGGGAACTGGTGCATCAGATCCAGCAATGGCGCAAGGAAGCGGGACTGGAGATCGCGGACCGCATCACCCTATACTACCCGGACGATGACGCGCTCGCGGACCTCCTGCGCGCGCACGGCGAGTACGTGCTGCGCGAGATTCTCGCGCGCGACGCCCGGCCGGGCGCCCCTCCCGACGGCCCCGGCGTGCACCGCAAGACGCTCCGGCTGGACGGCCGCGAGGTGGCGCTGGCCATCGTTCGAGGGGGCCCGAACCGGGAACAACCGAGTAAGGCAGGCGGGAGCAGGGGAGGGCCGTCGCGGGCCGAATCATTGGGGCCGTGTGGGCGGGGCTACACGGCGCCGCCGGCGGGGACGCCTCGACTCGAACGGAGCCTGCTGATCGATGACCACAGCCAAGCGCGGGACGGGCGATCGATACCGGACCATCGGCGTGCTCGGCGGGATGGGGCCGCTGGCCACGGCGGATTTCTACCTGAAGCTGGTGCGCCTCGTCCCGGCGCGCGCGGACCAGGATCATCCGCACGTCATCGTCGACAGCAACCCGAGTATTCCCGACCGGACGGCCGCGCTGCTCGAGGGCGGGCCCGATCCCGCGCCGGCGCTCGCCGCCACGGCGCACAACCTCGAACGCGCGGGTGCGGAACTCATCGCCATGCCCTGCAACTCGGCGCATGCGTTTCTCGACGCGGTGCGCCGCGGCGTCCGCATCCCGGTGCTGGACATGATGGACGAGGTGGCGGGGGCGGCGGCCGGGCAGGAGCCGCCGCCGCGGTTGATCGGCGTGCTCGGCACCACCGCCACGCTCCGGCTCCGGCTCTATCATCGCGCGCTCGAGCGGCGCGGTCTCGCCGTGATCGAACCCGAGGAGCGCGAGCAGCGAGCCGTCATGGCGGCGATCCACGCCATCAAGGGCGGGGACCTCGGCGACGGCGTGCGCGCGTCCGTGCGCGCGATCGCGTCGGCGCTCGCCGCCCGCGGGGCGGACGCGATCGTGCTCGGGTGCACGGAGCTCCCGCTCGTGCTCGGCGCCGCGGACGCGGCCGCCAGGGTCCTGGATGCGACCGAGATCCTCGCGCGGGCCGCGCTCCGGGACGCGCGCCGGGGGAATACGTCCCATGACGGCGGCGTTGTACGCGAGAGCGCCGGCGGGAGCGAGTCGGAAACCACAGTCCCGGTGAGGAGGAGCTGAATGCCGCAAAAGCGTTCGTCCAAGTCCATGTCCGGGAGGGGCACGCGCGCGGTGCGGCCTCGCGCCCGAGCCGCGAAGAAGGCACCGGCGGCGCGCGCCGTGTCCGCGCCGGCTCGCCGGGCAGGGAAGGGCGGCCTGGGGTCGCTCGAGACGTACACGCGCCTGCTCCTCGACGAACGGCAGCGGCTCCGCCAGGAGCTGTCCGAGATGGAGGAGCAACAGGTCAAGACCCACGAGGAGAAGCCGGTCGCGGACGTCGGCGGCGGGTACGACGAGGACCTGGTCGATGTCGCGAGCGAGGCCTTCGAGCGGGAGAAAGGGCTGGCGCTCGAGAGCAGCGTGCAAGGCGTCCTCGCGATGGTCGAGGATGCGCTGCGCCGGATTCGCGCCGGCACCTACGGGATCTGCGCGGGATGCGGTCAGCCGATCGATGCGAACCGTCTCCGCGCCATCCCGTACGCGCGCCTGTGCATCAAGTGCAAAGAGCGGGAGGAGCGCCTGCGCAGCGGGGTGCGCTGACCTCTGCCCGTCGCTATACCTGGCTCGCCGCCTCGGCCCTGGCCTGGGGGGCCGCGCAGGCGGCGAACCGTGTGGTGGCGAGCGGAGTCGAGCCCGGCGCGATCCAGACCGTGGTGCCGCACGTGCTGGCGCTCGCGCCGCGCCGGAATCCCGGCGTCGCCTTCGGCTTGCTCGCGCACCTGCCGCCGGCGGCGACCATCGTGCTTGCCTTGACCGTGCTCGCGGTCGTTCTCTACAATAGGAGCGCCTGGTCGGTCACGGCCGCCGGTCACTGGGGACTCGGCCTCATGACCGGCGGGGCGCTCGCGAACATCACGGATCGTCTTCGCTTCGGGTACGTCGTCGACTACCTGGACGTCTACGTCTGGCCCGTCTTCAACCTGGCCGACACCGCGATCGTGATCGGCGCCGGCCTGCTCCTCCTTGCGCTTCGAGCGGGAGCGCCGCGCGGCCACGCGGGGCGCGCGGCAGACGATGGACGCCCGGCGTGCTCGACCGCGCGTTCCCGCCAGGGGGGTGAGATATGAAGCCGGTGCTGTTTCAGCTGGGCCCGTTTCCGGTCTCCTCGTTCGGCGTCTTCCTGTTGGTCGCGTTCGTCGCCGGCATCGCGGTGCTGCGGGCGCGAACCAAGGGCCTCGGCTGGGACGCCGGCGGCGTCCTGGATCTCAGCCTCTACACGATCATCGGCGGCGTGGTCGGCGCGCGCGTCGGTTACGTGCTCGTAAACCTGCCCGATTTCGTCGGCGACCCGGCGCGGGTCGTGACCATCTGGAAGGACGCCGGCCTCACCTTCTACGGCGCCCTGGCCGGCGGCGCCATCGTGGCGTGGCTGTACGGCCGGAGCCGCCGGTGGGCGCTGGGGGCCATCGCGGACGCCGCGGCGCCGAGCCTCGCTCTCGGGTACGCGATCGCCATGATCGGCACGTTGCTCTACGGGCTCAACTATGGACGGCCGTCCAATGCGCCGTGGGCCGTCACGCTCTTCGGCCAGGCGCGGCATCCGACACAACTGTACCTGATGGCCGCCGCGCTCGTGATCTTCGCGGTGTTGATGTGGCGCGACGGTGCGCCGCGGACGTCCGGCCGCTTGTTTTGGGAGTTTCTGTTTCTCTACGGTGCCGCCCGCGCCCTGATCGAGCCGTTCATGGACAGTCCTCGCCTCGTCGGATCGCTGACGCTCGCGCAGGCGGCGAGCATCGCGGCGGCCATCATCGCGGCCGTGCTGTGGCTCGCGCAGGGGCGCGCCGGCGCCGCCGCGGACGAACCCGAGCGGGGCGGGGATGAACCCGCGTCTGTTGAGCCTCGAGACTGACCCGCCGGCGAATGCAACCGAGGTGTTCGAGGCGGCGCCGGAGGACGCCGGCCGCCGGCTCGACGTCGTCGTAGCGGGCCGGGTGCCGCGCCTGTCGCGGTCCCGGGTCGCGCAGTTGGCGGAGGCCGGCCTCGTCGCGGTCGACGGGATCGTCCGGAAGCCGGCGTTCCGCCTGCGGGCCGGCCAAACCGTGCGGGTCGAGATCCCGCCGCCTCCGCGCACCGAATTGCGGCCCGAGTCGATCCCCCTTCGCGTCGTCTACGAGGACGCGGATCTGGTGGTGGTCGACAAGCCCCCCGGCCTGACCGTGCACCCGGGACCCGGTCACCCCTCCGGCACGCTGGTCAACGCGCTCCTCGCGCGTGCCGCCGCGCCGCGGCCGGACGGCGTGAACCGGGACAGGGGGCGCGGGCGCCGTCCCCCGGCGGCGGGCGGGACGGCGCAGCGAGCCGTCAGCGCGGCGGCGGGCGAGGTCGAGGGCGGGCTCGCGCCGGTGGGCGATGCCGTTCGCCCGGGCATCGTGCACCGCCTCGACAAGGACACCTCGGGCCTGCTCGTCGTCGCCAAGACCGAGGGCGCGTACCGCTCGCTTGCGGCCCAACTCCGCGCACGCACCATGGTGCGTATGTATCTGGCGCTGGTCCGGGGCCGGGTGGCGCGCGATCATGGGACGATACGCGCGCCGGTGGGCCGGCACCCGTCCCACCGCACGCGCCAGGCGGTCAGCGAGCGCGGGCGACCGGCCGTGACGCACTACAGAGTGCTGGAGCGGTTTCGGGACTCGACGTGGCTCCAGTGCCGGCTCGAGACGGGGCGCACCCATCAGATTCGCGTGCACATGGCGCACATGGGTCATCCCGTGCTGGGCGATCCCGTGTACGGCCGCGCGCGGGTGCCGGACTTGGAGCGCCAGGCGCTCCACGCCGCCCGCCTGGAGTTTTCGCACCCGTCCACCGCGACCCGGCTGGTCTGCACCGCGCCCGTCCCTGAGGACATGGCGCGGCTGCTGGCCCGCCTTCGAAGCGCCGCCTCGGACCCGTGCCGCGCAGCAAGTCCGCCCCGCGTGGCCGCGCGCCACAGGGGCCGCCGCGGTGGCGGCGAACAACAGTAGCCTCGGACCGACGACGCGGGAGCCTGCGCGTGCGCGAGAAAGCCAAGGTGATGGACCGCGAGACGATCCGTCGCGCCGTGACGCG
>JAJPJL010000052.1 GCA_021324255.1 Bacillota bacterium | reverse complement strand
CCGCGGACGCCGATGGGCTCGGCGGCCGAACCCGGCGTCGACGAGGTGGTCCGCGCCGCCGCCGTCGCCCGGCTCGTGCTCGGCCCGACAATCAACATTCAGGTGCCGCCCAACCTGACGGCGAACGGCTATCCGGTCTACCTAACGGCCGGGATCAACGACTGGGGAGGCGTCTCCCCCGTGACGATCGATTTTGTGAATCCGGAGGCCCCGTGGCCGGGAATCGCCGCCCTGGCCGCGCGCACGGTCGAGGCGGGGCTGACGCTGCGCGCGCGGCTGCCCGTGTACCCCGAATACCTGCTATACCGCCCGGAGTACATCCCACCGTCCCTCCGGGCCGGCCTGCGCGCCGCGGCCGACAAGGACGGGTACGTCAAGGGAGGGTTCGGATCCCATGCAGCCGCCGGTTCCTGAGCCGAACGCCGGGCTCCACCGCTTGCTCGCCGGGACGTCCCCGGAGGTCGCGCGCATACTGGATCGAGCGCTGTCGGGCGCGGACGTCGCCGCCGAGGAGGCGGAGCGCCTTCTCACCGTGACCGGCGCGGACCTCACGGCCACGGTCGCGGCGGCCGATGTCCTCCGCCGCGAGACGGTCGGGGAGCTGGTCACCTACGTGGTGAACCGCAACATCAACTTCACCAACGTCTGCATCAAGGGGTGCGGCTTCTGCGCGTTCAGCCGGGACTACCGTGAGGAGGAGGGGTACATTCTCCCCGAGGAGGAGATCATTCGCCGCGCCCGGGAGGCGTGGGAGCTCGGCGCGACCGAGGTGTGCGTCCAGGCCGGCCTGCCGCCGAAGATGGACGGCGACCTGTACATCAATCTCACCCGGCGCATCAAAGAGGCGCTCCCGTCGATCCACATTCACGGGTTCTCGCCGGAGGAGGTCCTCTACGGGTCGGTCCGCTCGGGCCGGACGATCCGCGACTATCTCCTCGCGCTCCGCGACGCGGGGGTGGGGAGCCTGCCGGGGACGGCGGCGGAGATCCTGGACGACGAGGTGCGCGCCCGCATCGCCGCCGGGCGCATCCGCACCGGCCAGTGGATCGAGGTGATCCGCACGGCGCACGAGCTCGGGATTCCCACCACCGCGACGATGATGTTTGGCCACGTGGAAACCCCCGGCCATCAGGCGCGGCATCTCGTCCTGCTGCGTGACCTGCAACGGGCATCGGGCGGTTTCACCGAGTTTGTGCCGCTCAGCTTCGTGCATACCGAGGCGCCGATGTGGAAACGCGGTCTCGTGGCGGGGCTGCGCGCGGGCCCGACCGGCGTGGAGGTGTGGCGCGTCCACGCGGTCGCCCGCATCGTGCTCAACAAGACGATACCCAATCTTCAGGTCTCGTGGGTCAAGGAGGGTCCCCGCATGGCGCAGCTGCTGCTGGGGGCCGGCGCCAACGACCTCGGGGGCACGCTCATCAACGAAAGCATCTCCACGGCCGCCGGCGCCGGCTACGGACAGCTCATCCCGCCGCACGAGATGCGCCGGCTGGCCCGTGAGGCCGGGCGTGTACCGGCGGAGCGATCCACGACATACAAGATCCGGCGCGTCTTCGGCGCCGGCGACGCCGCCGTCGATCCGCTCGACACCGCGGACGCGGCCTCGTTCGGCAGCTACCGGCAACTCATCAAGATGGACCGGTTCCGCTTCCGGCATCCCCACCGGGACCGCGTGGGTGCCCGTGATCAAGCGACGTCCTGAGGCCGGCTGCTTCGCGTCGCGTTTGCGCGGCGGCCTTGGCCGAGGCGGCCCTTACTGCGGCGCCCCCGCGGTATCGAGGAGGATCGCGAGGGCGAGACGCTCCGAGACCTCGAGCAGGGAGGGGTCCACGCGATCCACGGTATCTTTCGGCGTATCGTAGTACGGGTCGTCCGGGCGGAACACGAAGGCGACCGGAACCCCAATGCGCTCGAAGTTGATGTGATCGCTTCCGCCGTCACGGCCCACGATGGCCGGGATCCGGAGCTCCGACGCCAGGCGCGCGGCCGTCTGCACCAAGCTGTCGCTGCCTCGATACGTCGAGATCATCAACCGCCGCCCAACGCCTTCCATGTCCAGGTTCACGTAGGCCGCGATTGGATCAGGGCCGTGGTGGTCGACGTAGTAGGCCGACCCGTACAGGCCTTCTTCCTCCGCGCCGAAAAACACGAACCGGACGGTGCTCGGCAGCGGCACGTTCTTGAGAATTTCCGCGAGGTCGAGCGCGACCGCGACCCCCGACGTGTTGTCGTTCGCGCCCGGCGCGCCCTCGACGGTATCTCGATGGGCCCCGACGATGACGATGCGGTGGGGTTCGCGGGCGCCGGGCTTGGTCGCGATGATGTTCCACGTGGTGCGCGGCTCGTTCGCGGCCTGGACGTTGAGGTGCACCGCGACCCGGCCCGCCTTGGCCGCGGCGACGAGCTGCTGTCCCTCCGCGCCGGACAGGCCCACGACCGGGATCCTGACCGCGCTGCCGAGCGTGCCCGAGAACTCGCCCGGCTGGGCGTTGTAGATCACGGCCGCAACGGCGCCCGCCGCGGCCGCCGCTTCCGCCTTGGCCTTGAAGGTGGCCCCGCCGCGCTCGATCACGGCGACCTTGCCCGAGGCCGCGCCGCCCGCGAAGTCTTCAGGCCGCCCGAGCCCCGCAACGAAGATCTCGGCCGTCACCCCGCCGGCCGGCGTCGCGCCGGAATACTGCAGGACGCGCGGGTGCAGGGGCGGCGCGGGCCCGGACGAGACGGCCAGGGACACCATCCTCACCGCAAAGTACGGGAACGTGAACGGCTGCCACTCGACGGCGTATCCGTCCCGTGCCAGCGCCGCGGCGATGTACTGCCCCGACGTCCGATCCTCCGGCGTTCCCGCGACATGAGGCCCGATCTTCCCGGCGAGCGCAAGCACGTGCTGGTAGGCGCGCTGTCCCGAGACCCGCGCCAGGAGCGCCTCCCGGGTCGCCGCGCCGGCATCGCTTCGCTGGAGGGCAACGAGCGCGCCGAGCCCCACCGCGGCGCACGCCGCAACCGCGACGACGTTTCGGGCGGCGCACCGCCGGCCGCGCGGCCCGCCCACGGGGTCCCGGCGCGCGCGCCGCTCGCACCCCACGGCGCCGCTCCCCGTCACGTCTTTGGATCCAGCTTCAACGCCGCGGAATTGATGCAGTAGCGCAGCCCCGTCGGGCGGGGCCCGTCGTCGAAGACGTGCCCGAGATGCGCGTCGCAGGCGGCGCACAGGACTTCCGTGCGGGCCATCCCGTGGCTGAGGTCGACTGTGGTGTCGATACGGTCCCCGGCCGCCGGCTGCGTGAAGCTGGGCCAACCGCAGCCCGCGTCGAATTTGGCATCGGACTCAAAGAGCTCCGCGCCGCAGCACACGCAGCGATACACACCGGGCGTCGTGGTGTGTTCGTACTCCCCGCTGAAGGGCGGCTCCGTCGCTTTCTGCCGCGTGACGGCATACTGCTCCGGCGTCAGCTGAGCCCGCCATTCGGCATCGGTCTTCCGGATCTTTTGCCGCATCTCATCACTCCTCGGCGCTGCGCGCAGCGCGCCATCCTCATCCGATGCGCGGGGACCCGCACCCCGCGGCTTCGACCTGAGATCAATTCTACTACGGCGGGCCGCAGACGCGGCGCTCGTCCCCGACGGCCGGACAGGGCCGTGAGGCGACGCGCCCGAAGCGGCGAGGACCGGGCCCTTTCGAGCGGCGCGACGCGGAGATTTCAGCCGGTATCGACACCGCTGGGCGCGACGCGGCGACCGGAAGGCGGGACGCGGCCCCCATCGAAATAGCCGCTGCGCGATCGCTGCCCTGAGGGCACGCGCACGTGGGGCCATGTCGAGACGGCGTGTTTCCTTCGGTTCGCGGGTCGAGACCTGGATCCGCGGCTCGCGGACCATCGTCGACCGCGAGCGGCGCGTTCGGGACCAATGGCGCGTGGATGGCCCCATGCCGCGTGCGGGGACGCGCCGCCACGCCGGGCGTCGTTCCGCGTCCTTTGCGCGCGTGTACGCCATCGTGCGCCGGATCCCGCCGGGCCGCGTCACCACGTACGGAGCGATCGCCCGCGCGCTCGGGGCGCCGCGGGCCGGCCGCACGGTCGGCTGGGCTCTCAGCGCATGTCCGGACGACATCCCCTGGCACCGTGTCGTCAACGCGCAGGGAAAGATCAGCTGGCGGCCCTCCGGCGGGTATGCGCTGCAGCGCGCGCTGCTCCGGCGCGAGGGTGTGCGGTTCAACCGCGCGGGGCGGATCGATTTCGAACAGTTTGGCTGGGAGGCCTTGTAGGCGGCCGGGAAGGCGCGACCGCGGTCCGGGGCGTGCCAGGCGGCCGGGATCGTTACCCGCGCGGCGGGTGTACATATGAGGCGTCTAGGTCTCCGATCGAAGGGCAGCCGAGAAGCCTGAGGTTCCGAACGAGGTCCGTGCGAAAGATGTCGATGGCCCGCGCGACCCCGTGCTCGCCGGCCGCTCCCAGCCCGTACGCGTACGCGCGTCCGATCAGCACGGCCTTCGCGCCGAGGCAGATGGCCTTGATGACGTCGACACCCCGCCGCACGCCGCCGTCCAACAGGATCTCGGCGCGGCCGTTGACGGCCGCCACGACCTCGGGGAGGATGCGCAGCGTCGCGGGGGACGAGTCGAGCTGGCGGCCGCCGTGGTTGGAGACGACGATGGCGGCGGCACCATGATCCAGGCACCGTCGCGCGTCGTCGGCCGACAGCACGCCCTTGAACACGATCGGGCCGGGCCACAGTTCGCGAATCCACGACATGTCGTTCCAGGTGAACGAGCTGCGAAACAGCTCCGTGCTGACATCACGCAGCGGCATCGGACCCTCCCCCGGCACGACGACGTTGGGCAGCCGGTGAATCCCGCCGTCTCGCAGGAAATCAATAAGCCACCCCGGCCGCGCCAGGACCTGCGGCACATAGGGCAGCTTGTCCACCAGGCTGTTGCCGAGCAGCTGGGGCGTTCCATTGTGGAGATCCCGCTCGCGCATGCCCGCCACATAGACGTCGATGGTGACGACGAGCGCGGAAAACCCGGCGTTGCGCGCCCGCTCGATGGCCGCCGCGGCCGCGTCCCGGCCGCCGAGCAGGTACAATTGGAACCACGCCGGTCCGGGCGTGGCGGCGCGAAACGCTTCCAGGCGATGCCCCGAGACCGTGGAGAGCACGCACAAGAGACCGGCGGCGGCGGCGGCGCGCGCGGCCGCCAGCTCCCCGTCGGGATGCATCATCCGGAGATAGCCGACCGGTGCGAGGATCACCGGCATGGCGAGGTCGTGGTCCAGCACCCGGACGCGGAGGTCGGGGTTTTGCACCGGGAAGCTCTGCCGGGGCCGGAACGTGACCTCTTCAAAGGCTCGCCGGTTCTCGCGCAGCGTGATCTCATCCTCCGCGCCGCCGTCGACGTAGTCGAAGATCGCCCTGGGCAGCCGACGCCGCGCCATCTCGCGGAGATCCGCGATATTGACGGCGCGCGCCACGTTGGCCATCAGCTGTCCTCCTTCCGCCGATGACTTCTCGACAACGACACCTGTAGGATTTCGCCGTAGCCGGCCATCTTGCCCCGGGATATTTGGCCAATCGGCCCTTGCGCCCCCTCCGCTGCCGGGATAGTCCGACTTGCCCGACCCGCTTCCCGGGGCGGGCCATCGCCGCGCGCAGGTAGGCGCGATCGGACACTCGAGGGGGTTGCGGCGGAAACCGCTAGAACCGCCTCACCGGAGGCTCTACAAGCGTGCGGGGACGCCTCTATAAATGTGCGGTGAGCGACGGCGTCGTATCCGTATCACGCCTATCAGGACGTTTGTTGCCGGGAGGTTCTTGATCACTCATGAATGACGTCCGGCTCGGCCGGCTTACCGGGCACGCCGTTGCGGGCGGTCGCTACGACAAAGCCATTCTGCCGCTTGGTGCAACTGAGTACCACGGGCCGCACCTGCCGTACGGAACGGATACTATTGCCGCCGAGGCGCTGGCTGCGGCGTTCGCAAGGGAACTGGGCCAGACGCTCGTCCTGCCGCCCATGCCGTACGGGGTGAGCCACCACCACCTACCCTTTCCCTGGACGCTGTCGGTTCGTCCGGACACGCTCTCCCTGGTCGTCCGAGATGTCGCCGACTCCCTCTTGGGGAACGGCATCGCTAAGCTTCTCATTCTGTCGGCGCACGACGGAAATGCCCCGGCCGCGCAGGTTGCGGCGCGCCATCTGTCGCAGGATCATCACATCAGCGTCGCGGTTTTCAGCGGATGGCAGCGAAAATCGCAAGCGGCCCTGGCTGGAAGACATCGGATCGACCTCGACCATGCGGGCCAATCGGAAACGTCGCTCACGCTCTACGCCGCGCCCGAGACCGTACGACTCGATCTTGCCTCGATGGAAGCCAACGAACCGTCCGGACTCGCGATCGACGTGGTCGGTAGTTTCGCGGATGTCGTTCCGCGCGGGTATTCGGGCGCCGCCGCATCGGGAACCCGCGAAGAAGGCGAAGCCATCGTCGCCGCGCTGGTCCGCCTTGTCGTGCCGCACCTTCGGCTGCTCGATGCCCACGGGTGGAAAGCTGGAGCTTGGATGCGCCAACCATGACGGCCGTCATGGGAGTTGATGCTATCGCGGCAATCTGACCGAAGATATCGTGGCCGTCTCACTACCGGTGCTTCGCCAGGTTGTCGAAGCGGCTGTGCTCCTTATGGAAGTAGAGCTCGACGGTGCCGATCGGGCCGTTGCGGTGCTTCGCGATGATCACCTCGCAGATGTTTTCTTTGTTCTCTTTCTGCGCCTTTTCCTGATCGTAGTAGTCCTCGCGGTAGAGGAACAGCACGAGGTCGCTCACCTGCTCGATCTCTCCGGATTCACGTAGGTGGCTCAGGATCGGGCGCTTCTGCCCCAGCGCCTCGACGGCGCGGCTCAACTGCGAGATCGCGATGATCGGGACGTCCAGCTCCTTCGCCAGCGATTTGATATTGCGCGCGATCTCGCTCAATTCTTGGGTGCGGTTTTCCGTTCGCCTGAACGACTGGATCAGCTGGATGTAGTCGATGACGATCAGGCCGAGACCGTGCTCCGCCTTGAGCTTGCGCGCCTTCGCGCGCATCTCCACGACCGACAGCGTCGCCGAGTCGTCGATGAAGATCGGCGCCTCGCTCAAGACGCCCATGGCCCTCGCCAGCTTGCGCCAATCGTCGTCGGCAAGAAAGCCGGTGCGAAGCTTGCTGTTGTCGACCTGCGCTTCGGCGCACAGGATGCGCTGGACGAGCTGCTCCTTGCTGGTTTCAAGGCTGAAGATCGCAACGGGAATCTTCTGGCTGAGCGCGGCATGCTGCGCGATGTTGACGCAAAAGGTAGTTTTCCCCACGGACGGACGCGCCGCGACGATGATCATGTCGGACGGCTGCAGTCCGGACGTCATCATGTCGAGGTCAGTGAAGCTCGTGGGCACGCCGGTGACCGTACCCTTTTCCTGGTACCGCTTGTCGATTTTCTCGAAGCTGTCCTTGAGGATCTCCTTGATCACTTGAAAGTCTTGGATGTTGCGCCGGGCCGCGATCCCGAAGACGAGCCGTTCCGCGTGGTCGATCAGCGCCGCGATGTCGTCCGCGGCTTCGTAGCCCAGCGCGGCGATGTGCGTCCCCGCGTTGATCAGCGCGCGCAGCATGGACTTCTCGAGCACGATCCCCGCGTAGTAGTCGACGTTGGCCGCGGTCGGCACGACGTTGGGCAGCGAGGCGAGATAGGTGGCGCCGCCGACGTCCTCGATCTTCCCCATGCTCGCCAGGCGATTCGTGACCGTGATCAGGTCCACGGGCTCGCCGCGTTCGAAAAGATCGACCATGGCCGCGAAGATGACCCGGTGCGCGTCGCGGTAGAAGTCCTCCGCCCGCACCGCCTCGACGACCCGTGCGATCGCGTCACGGTCGAGCAGCATCGAGCCGAGGACGCCTTGCTCGGCCTCGAGATTTTGGGGAGGAACGCGCTCCAGTTGCTGGATGACGCTCACGCCGACGGGCCTCCGGTTCGGGGCTTGCGCGTATTATAGAACATATGTTCGCATACGTCCAGCCGGCAAAGACCGCCCCGGCAGTCGCGGCTTTGATACCGCGTCGGGGGAGCTCTCGACGCCCCGCCGGCCTAGGCGCTGGCGCTGTGACACAAATGCGCGGCTCTGTTGTGGCTTCCCTTGTGCGCTCCCTGCGTCTTTGCTGCGAGATTCCTGGGGATAGCTAAGCGAGGGCGCCGCCGGATGCGGACGCCGTGCCCAGGCAGGGCCCGTGCTGTTGGTAGCGTGTGGGTAAATGCGGGTGTGATGTGGACAAAGCCGTGCGCACGTTCGCGGGCCGCCGGGACGCTTATCCGGCGCCGATCACGTTGATCTCCACCATCGCGGTGTGGTGCTGGTGCAGGCGCACCGGCACCTTGTAGAATCCGGTCGTCTTGATCGGGTCGGTCAACTCGATCTGCTTCTTGGTGATCTCAACGCCCTTCCGCGCGATTGCCTCGGCGATGTCCTGCGCCGTGATCGAGCCGAACAGCCGTCCCTCCTCGCCGGCGCGGGCGCGCACCTCGACGACCAGCGTCTCGAGACGTGTCTTGAGCTCGGCGACCTCCCGGAGCACCCGGTTTTCCCGCTGCTTTGCCGCTGCTTGTGCCCGGGCAAGGTGCTGCAGGTTGCCGGCCGTCGCGGCCGCGGCGAGGCCCCGCGGGAGCAGGAAATTGCGCGCGTAGCCGTCCTTCACCTCGCGGACGTCGCCCGCGTGCCCGATGGAAGGAACGTCTTTGAGCAAGATGACTCTCATCGCGGATGCACCGCCTTGGTGTGCTCGCCGGGCCGCGCCTCGCCGCCGCCGGTTGGCGCGTCGCCGGTCGGTTGTCTGTGCGGCCCGCCCGGGCCCAGTTTGCGGTAGTCAAACCACGTGTCCAGGACGCCGACCATCGCCAGGGCCATGATCGGCAGAGGGCCGCTCGAGATCAGGAGCAGGCCCGCCAGCACGATGGCAAACCGGGGGATTTGCCGTGCGGCCAGCCATCTGATGCCGACCAGCGCGCCCTGGAAGCCGAACACAAACAGCATCGCCAGCATCGCGTCGAACGCCGCCGTCCCGAGCGACACCACCCGCAGGCTCGCCAGCGACAGGCCGCCGCTGATCCACAGCAACGCCGCCGCCAGGACCGGAGGGACTCGCCAGGTCAGCATCGGTCGCACGGCCGGCAGGGCGTGGCCGACCCGGCGCAACACGGCCCGCGCGACAGCGTAGCAGAGATATGAGGAGACGAGCGCGCCGCCGGCGAGGATGACCGGGAGCAGGGCGTGCAGCACGTGCGGCATCTGATCGGCGAGCTGCCGTAGCTCGGTGATCTGCTCGGAGGGCCCGCCGAGCTTCTGCTGGAGCGAGGCCGCCATTCGCAGCGCGTCTACCTGGCTCTTGATGAGCTCGCCGACAAGATCCTGATGAAGGAGGGCGGTGGCGGCGACGACGACCGCCGAGGTGGACACGAGAAACGCCGCGGCCCCGGCGAGAATCGTCGGCTCCGCCCCCAGGCCGCGCCAGATGCCCCACCCGAGGGCGAGCCCGGGTGGTCCGAACATCGCCGCGGCGGGGAGCGCGTTCGACGGGCCGACAAACTGGAGCAGCACCGCGGTGGCCACGACGGCCGCGAGGGCGGCGACGCGGGGGCCCCACCGGATCGCGAGCAGCATGATCGGCAGGGGCGCGAGCAGGACCCCAACGAACGGCGCAAAGAGGCCCGCCGCCGCCACGATGACGGTCAGCGCGGCGAGAATCGCGCCTTCGGTTAGCCCCCGCGTGGGGGGCCGGTGCGTCGCCTTGGCCATGGCGCCGGCGGAGCGGACTCGTCCGGTGACGATTCCTACTCCCCGGTGTACGGCAGGAGGGCGAGCTCTCTCGCGCGCTTGATCGCGACGGCGAGGGCGCGCTGGTGCTTCGCGCAGTTGCCCGACACGCGCCGAGGCAAAATCTTGCCCCGCTCCGTCACGAACCGCCGCAGGCGATTCACTTCCTTGTAGTCGATGAATGTCGCCTTTTCGGCGCAAAACGAGCAGACCTTCCGCCTTGGGCGCCGCCGGTAATCTCGGCGCGGGCGTGACTCGCGTTCCTTCACGTCGGGCATGACGTCCCTCCTGATGCGTGTTCGCGCAAGCCCGGCGCGCGGGGCGCGCCGGGGTGGCCTGAGGCTCGACCGCGCCTAGAACGGCACGTCTTCGTCCTGGCCGCCTTGCGCCGGCTCGTCGCCCATCCCGGTGTCGGCGGGAGCGGGAGCGGCCGCCGCGCGCGCGCGGTCGCCGCGATCGAGGAACCGAATGCCGTCCGCGACGACCTCGGCGACCTTGCGCCGCTGCCCGTCCTGCGTCTCGTAGGATCGAATCTGCAGCCGGCCCTCCACGGCGACCATCCGGCCCTTTGTCATGTACTGGCTGACCTGCTCGGCCAGCTTTCGCCAGGCGACGATGTCGATAAAGTCGGTCTCCCGATTGCCCTGCTGATCGCGAAACGGACGGTCGACCGCGAGCGTGAAGGACGCCACGGGCGCGCCGTTTGGCACGTAGCGCAGCTCGGGATCGCGGGTAAGGCGGCCGATCAGGATGATGCGGTTATACATGGGCGCCACCCGCAGCCGGGCCGCCCGGCCGTTCCTCGCCGCCTGGGGTCGCCGGCGAGGCCGGCGCCTGACCGGCCGGCGCCGCGGCGCTCGCAGCTCCCGCGCCGGAGGCCTGACCGGCCGGTGCGGCGGCACTTGGGGCGCCTGCGGCCGAGGTCTGACTGGGCGGCGCCGCGGCACTCGAGGCTCCCGCGCCGGAGGCCTGACCGGCTGGTGCGGCGATCCGATGCGTCGCGACCGTGAATCGCAGGAGCGCTTCGTGGAGGCCGAGCGTCTGGCGCAGCGGTCCCACGCGGCTGGAGTCGAGCTCGAAGACGGTCATCAGGTAAAAGCCGTCGCGGTGATTCTCGATGGGATAGGCGAGCTTGCGCTTCCCCCAGCGGTCCGCGGACTTGACGGTGCCCCCGTTCTCGGCGATTCGCTGGTGGATCCGCTCGATGGCGGCGGTCAGCGCTTCCTCGTCGAGGTCGGGACGAACAATAGCCACAATCTCATAGGTGCTCAATCGGCACCCTCCTTCCTCCGGACGTTCGGGTCGAGTGATCCCACGGCCCTGCTGGACGCCCCGCGCGGGTGCGCCGCGTGAGACCCGACAGAGCAGGAAGGCCGCGGCCGCGTCGCGCGGCCGCCCGCTATGCAATTACACGACGTCGAGCCGACAGCCGATTATAGCATGCGCCGCACACCGGCCTCAAGAAACCCGGCGCCTCGGCGTCTCAGGCCGCGAATCGAAACGTGATCACGTCGCCGTCGCGGACCAGGTACTCCTTTCCTTCGAGCCGCAGCACCCCCCGGTCGCGCGCCGCGGCGACGGATCCACAGGCGACGAGGTCGTCCCACGCGATGACCTCCGCCCGGATGAACCCCCGCTCCATGTCCGTGTGGATCCGGCCCGCGGCCTTGGAAGCGCGCGTGCCCGCGGGGACATGCCAGGCGCGCACCTCCGCCGACGCGATCGAGAAGAACGTGTGGAGGCCCAACAGGGACCGGCACGCCTGGACCAGGCGCGGCAGCCCGCGCTCGGAGAGGTCGAGCGCGGCGAGGAACTGGGAAGCCTCGTCCGGCGGGAGTTCCGACAACTCCAGCTCGAGCTGGCCGTAGAGCCCCAGCGCCCGCGCGCCGGCGCCGGCCGCGTAGCGCTCCACCGCGTCGAGGGCGGCCCGGCTTCCCGGGTCGCGGTCGTCGAGGTTCGCGACGTACAGGACGGGCCGGGCGGTGAGGGGACGCACACGGCCGATGACCTGGGCGGCCGCCTCGGCCGCTTGGGGCACGGTGAACGACCGCGCCGGCCGGCCGGCGGACAGGTGGGCGGCCAGTCCCTTGAGCACCGCCTCCTCCTCGCGCGCCGCGCGGTCTCCGGTCCGCGCCCGCGGCGCCACCTGGGCCAGCGCCCGCTCCACCGCGGCCAGATCGGCGAGCAGGAGTTCCGTGTCCACGATGCCGATGTCCCGCACCGGGTCCACGCCGCCTTCCACGTGCGCCGCGGGACCGCCGAAGCAGCGTACCACGTGGAGCAGGGCGTCCACTTCGCGGATGTGGCCCAAGAATTGATTACCGAGGCCCTCGCCCGCGTGCGCGTTGCGGACGAGCCCGGCAATGTCGACCAGCTCCAGCGTGGCCGGAACGACGCGGTCTGGATGCGTGACGGCCGCCACGGCCGTGAGCCGATCGTCCGGGATCCGGACGACGCCGGCGTTCGGGGCGATCGTCGTAAACGGATAGGGAGCAATCTCGGCGTGGGCGAGGGTGACCGCGCGAAACAGGGTCGACTTGCCGGCGTTCGGCAACCCGATGAGACCGCAGGTGAGCGACACGGTGCGCTTCCGGCGGGCGCGCGGGCGCGCACCTCACGCCCGGCCGGACTCCTCCGCGCCGCCGGGACCGCGCCTGGCGAACGCCTTGATGCGGCGTTCGAGCTTCGACCGCGGCATCAACACGTAGCGCCCGCAGCCGAGGCAGCGGATACCGATGTCGGCGCCGAGCCGGACGATTTCCCAGCGGTCGTCCCCGCACGGGTGGGCTTTGCGGGTCTGGATGACATCTCCGATGACCAACTTGAGCACCGGCACCGGCGGCCCCTCCGATCAGCGCCCGGACGCGACGAGCAGATCGGTCGGCGCGTAGTCGTCGGTCAACAGCGGCACGTCCTGCGTCTCGATCGGGCCGGTGTAGAGATCGGCGGCATCGCGGGTAAATCCGGAGATCCGCACGGTCCGGTCCGCGACGGCGTGCCTGGCGCGCGCCTGGATGTCCGCGGGGCTCAAGACCGGCCCGGTCGCGCCGATGAGGATGATGTTCTGCAGGCCCTCGCCGGCGCCGCCGCCGACCGGGAACACGTACACCGACGGAAAGACCGCGCGGAACGTCTTGTAGAACGCCCGGAAGAGCCGGCTCTGCGGTCCACGGATGGCGCCGATCACGTTGCTGACGACGGCCCCGCCGGGCGCGAGGTGCGCCGCGGCGCTCTCGTAGAACTCCCGTGTCGCCAGATGAAACGGGATGGTGTCGATCAGGTACGCGTCGAGGACGATGAGGTCATCCCGGTCGGGGGTGCGGCGCATCCACAGGCGGCCGTCCTGCACGTGCACGGAGACGCGCGGATCGTCGGGCAGGGCAAAGAACCGCCGGGCCGTCGCGACGACCGCGGGGTCGATCTCCACGACGTCGATACGGGCCCGCGGGTAGTCGTGGTAGAACCGGGTCGGCGCGGTCCCGCCGCCCATGCCGACGAACAACACGCGGCGCACCGCGGGAACAAACAGCACGCCGAGATGGAGGTAATCCGTGTACGGAAACACGGTATCCGCCGGCGCGCGCCGATCGACGGCGCTCTGCCAGTACCGATCCAGCTTGAGGTATCGGTAGTCCCCCTCGTCGCTCACCGTAATGCGATGGTAGATGGTGTCCCGAGCGTAGACCACGTCCGGTCCGTCGGGCGGCACAGCGGCGGTGCCCGCGAGCACGGCGGCCGTAACCGCCGCGGCCACGCCGGCGGCGCGCAGCCGCCGCGACCACACGAAGCCCAACACCGCAAGCGCCGCCTCGGTGACGCCCAGAATGTGGACGATGGTGCGCACGCCGAACGCGGAGATCAGCACGAACGCCGCCAGCAGCGTCCCCGCGATGCTGCCGAGCGTGCTCAGCGCGTAGAGGACGCCGGCGACGTTGCCGACTCCTTCGACGGAACGCGCGCTTAACCGCACCGCATAGGGCGAGATCGTGCCGAGCAGCACGCTCGGCAGAAAGAAAAGCGCCGTGGCGCCCATCAGCGGGTTGGCACGCGGCCCGTAGTCCCGGGCCGCGATCGCGCCGAGAACCCCGCCGGCCAGATGCGGGATGGGATAGATGCAGAGGCCGGCGGCCAGCACGAGCCCAAGAAACGGTCCCCACGCCGGCCAGCGCGTCGCGATCCGCCCGCCGAGGAAATACCCGAGGCTCAGCGCCGCCAGAAACACGCCGATGAGGCTGCCCCACACGTAGATCGAGTTGCCGAAATAGGGCGCCACCACGCGGCTTGCGACGATCTCCAGCGCGAGCAGCACGCCGCCGCTCGTGAACACGATGAGTTGAAGTATGGCCGTCCTCCGCGGGGAAGCAGGTGGCCAACACTTCCCCGCGGGGTGCGCGCACCCTGCTCGCGACGGCGGGTGCGCCGCCGAACGATTACGCCGGGGCCGGTGCGGCCTTCCGCAGGACGATGTCGCCGCCTTGCGCGTCCACCAGGACCGCGTCGTTCTCGCGGAACTCGCCGCCCAGCATCTTGCGGCTCAGCGGATTTTCGACCAGGCGCTGGATCAGCCGCCGGAGCGGCCGCGCGCCGAAGTCGGGGCTGTAGCCGTCCCGGGCGAGCAGCGCCCGCGCGGCGGGCGTCACCTCGAGCCGGATGTTGAGCTCGCGCAGGCGCGCGGTGAGTCCTTGGAGCTGCAGATCCACGATCTGCTCCAGGTTCGCCTTGGTCAGCGGGTGGAAGATGATGATCTCGTCGATGCGGTTGAGAAACTCCGGCCGGAGCGTGCGGCGCAGCTCCTCCTGGATCTGCACCCGCACGAGCTCGAACGCCGGGCGGTCGTCCGGATCGAGGTTCCGGAGGTACTGGCTGCCCAGGTTGCTCGTCATGATGATGATCGCGTGCCGGAAGTCCACGGTGCGGCCGTGCCCGTCCGTGAGCCGCCCGTCCTCGAGGACCTGCAGGAGTACGTTGAAGACGTCCGGGTGCGCCTTCTCGACCTCGTCGAACAGCACCACCCGGTACGGCCGCCGGCGCACGGCCTCGGTGAGCTGCCCGCCCTCGTCGTAGCCCACGTATCCCGGCGGGGCCCCGATGAGGCGGCTCACCGAATACTTCTCCATGTACTCCGACATGTCGATGCGCACCATCGCATCTTCGTCGTCGAACAGGAGCACCGCAAGCGCCCGCGCCAGCTCGGTCTTGCCCACGCCGGTGGGTCCGAGGAACAGGAACGACCCGAGCGGCCGCTTGGGATCGGCGAGCCCCGCCCGCGACCGCCGTATGGCGTCCGCGACGGCCTGCACCGCATCGTCCTGACCGATCACCCGTGCGTGCAGGCGCTCCTCGAGCTGCAGCAGCTTCGCCATCTCGCCTTCCATCAGCCGCGTGACGGGAATCCCGGTCCACCGGCTGACGACCCCGGCGACGTCCTCCGCGCCGACCTCCTCGTTGAGGAGGCGGCCGTCACCGAGCGCGCCCAGCTTGGCCTCCTGGGCCTTGAGCTGTTGGTCCAGTTCGCGGAGCGTCCCGTACCTGAGGCGTGCCACCTGCTCCAGATCGGCGGCCCGCTCCGCCCGGTCGATCTGCACGCGCGTCTCGTCGATCTTTTGCCGCGTCGCCCGGAGATCACCGATCAGCGCCTTTTCCTGATCCCAGCGCACGCGGAGCGCGCGGCTCTGCTCGCGCACCTCCGCGATCTCCCGCTCGATCCGGCCGAGCCGGTCGCGGGCCGCGGGATCGGTCTCCCGGCGGAGCGCCTCGCGCTCGATCTCGAGCTGCATGATCTTGCGGTCCGCCTCATCGAGCGGCGCGGGCTTGCTGTCCATCTCCATGCGCAGCCGGCTCGCGGCCTCGTCGATCAGATCGATCGCCTTGTCCGGAAGGAAGCGGTCGCTGATGTACCGGTCCGAGAGCGTGGCGGCGGCGATCACCGCGCTGTCGGTGATGCGGACCCCGTGGTGCACCTCGTACTTCTCTTTGAGGCCCCGCAGGATGGAGATCGTCTCCTCAACGGACGGCTCGCCCACGAGCACGGGCTGGAACCGCCGCTCGAGCGCGGGGTCCTTCTCGATGTGCTTGCGATACTCGTCGAGCGTCGTCGCGCCGATCGCATGCAATTCGCCGCGGGCGAGCATCGGCTTGAGCATGTTGCTCGCGTCCATCGCGCCCTCGGCCGCGCCCGCGCCTACGACCGTGTGGAGCTCGTCGATGAAGAGGATGATCTCGCCGGCCGCCTCCGTGACCTCGCGCAGCACGGCCTTGAGCCGATCCTCGAACTCGCCGCGGAACTTCGAACCCGCGATCAAGGCGCCGAGATCCAGCTGCACGACGCGCCTCCGCCGGAGTCCCTCTGGGACGTCGCCCCGGACGATCCGCTGGGCGAGGCCCTCCACGATCGCGGTCTTGCCGACGCCCGGATCGCCGATGAGCACCGGATTGTTCTTGGTTCGCCGCGCGAGCACTTGGACGACCCGCCGGATCTCGTCGTCGCGCCCGATCACCGGGTCGAGCTTGCCCTCGCGCGCCATCTTCGTGAGGTCTTTGCCGTAGCGCTCGAGGGCTTGATACTTCGACTCGGGATTGGCATCGGTCACCCGCTGTCCGCCGCGAACCTGCGCCAGCGCGCCGTAGAGCTTCTCGCGGTCGACGCCGGCCTCCGCCAGCGCGCGCCCGGCGGCGGTGCTCCGGTCCGCGGCGACGGCCAGCAGGAGGTGCTCCGTGCTGACGTACTCGTCCCGCAGCCGCTGCGCTTCCCCCTGGGCCGCCTCGAGCGCCCGCCGGAGCTCGGGTGCGGCTGCCGGGTCGGCGCCGCCGATGGCTTTTGGCCGCCGGGCCAGCTCCTGCTCGACCCGGGCGCGCACGGCGTTTGCGTTTGCGCCGAGCCGCCCGAGCACCGCGGCCGGGATCCCATCCTGCGGCGCCAGCAGCGCAAGCAGCAGGTGCTCGGTATCGATCTGCGCGTGATGCTGCTCCCGCGCCATCGTCTGCGCGGCGATAATCGCCTCCTGCGCCTTCTCCGTGAACTTGTCAAACTTCATCGCCATGGCAGTGTCGCCTCGCCTCGGATGCTTCCTACGACGTCTTTGTCTTTGCCACCGGCTCGTGAGCCCGGCGCATCTCCTCGAGCAATTCCCTGTCGCGCGGCGTCAGCGGGTCCGGCAGCGTGAGCCGCACCTTTGCGAGTAGGTCGCCCGCGCCGCCTCCGCGCAGGTGGGGCATGCCGCGGCCGCGCAGCCGGAACGTGCGGCCGTCCCGGGTTCCCGGCGGGATCGTCATACGCACCGGCCCTCCGGGCGTGGGCACGTCGGTCTCGCCGCCGAGCGCGGCGGTCCAGATCGGCACGGCGACCTCGGTTGACAGATTGTCATCGTCGCGCGCGAACATCGGATGCGGCCGGAGCCGCACGATCAGGTAGAGGTCGCCGCCGTTCGCCTGCCCGGCGACGCGAATCCGCTGGCCGTCGCGCACTCCCACGGGGATCTTGACGTCAAGCGACCGGTCGCCCCGACCGTCCGAAACCGTGACCGTGCGGGTCGTGCCACGGTACGCCTCTTCCAGCGTGATCTCGACCGGCCGCTCGATGTCCGCCGCGCCGCGCCGTCCCGCGCGCTGCCGGAGCAGGTCCTCGAACGAGTCCGCGCCCGCGGTGCGACCCCGCCGGCGTCGCCCGCCGGCCTGAAACGCACCGCCGAAGATCTGCTGGAAAAATTCGCTGAATTGCCCGAGCCCCTCGGGCCCGGCGCCTTCGGTAAAGACGGTAAACGTACCGTCATCGCCCGGCGCGCCCCCTCGGCGCAGCAGGTCTTCCCATCCGCCGCCGCGCTGCCGCAGGTCCAGGATCTGATCGTACTTCGACCGGCGATCGGCATCGCTGAGGACCTGGTAGGCCTCGTTGATCTCCTTGAACCGCTGCTCGGCCGCGGCGTTGCCGGGGTTGACGTCCGGATGGTGCTGCCGCGCCAGCTTACGAAACGCCTGGCTGATCGTCTTTGGGTCGGCGTCCCGAGCGACCCCGAGAATCTTGTAATAGTCCTTGAACTCCATCGCACCGTCCCTGTGGCGCCCCGGCCGAGGTGGTCGGTCGCCGAGGTGCGCCGTGCCGCCGCTCAGCCGGCGGTTCGTCCCTTGCCGTCCCCCTGAATGTCCGAGACCACGGTCACCCGGGCCGGCCGGAGCACGTCGTCGTTGAGCCGGTAGCCGCGCAGCACTTCTGCCGCGACCATGCCGGGCGCCTGCGACGCGCCCTCAGGCGGCACCGCCGCCACGGCTTCGTGCAGGCGCGGATCGAACCGGCGGCCGACGGCGTCGATGGGACGCACGCCCATCACCGCGAGCTGGTCGAGCATCTGGCGATGCGCCATCTGCAGGCCGTCCCGCAACGCCTTGCTCTCCGCGTCCTGGCCCGTCGCATAGGTGAGCGCGCGCTCCAGGGTGTCTAGGACGCCGAGGGCCACGCCGAGCACCTGCCGCCGGGTCCGGTCGACCGCATCCTGCCGGTCGCGCGCCGCGAGCTTCTTGTAGTTTTCCAGGTCCGCGGCGGAGTGGAGAAACTGCTGCCAGTTTCGCTGGGCCTCGGCGCGCGCCTCGCGGACTTTCGCCCGCAGCTCGTCCGCGGTGAGGCCCGTGAGGTCGTCGTCCTTCGCGTGCTCCCCGGCCCCCGTTTCCGTTCCGATGTCCGTCACCTCGGCCGGCCGTTCTGCGGTCCGTCCCGTGTCATCGTCCAGCGGCTCGGGAGTGTGTTCCACGTCCGGCCGCCCGTGAGCGTGCTCGCTCGTCATGCCGCCACCTCAATCGGTCCACGCATGGGTGTCTGTGGGGGGCGGGCCGCGCCCGCCCCCTCGCGCGATGCCTACGGCTTGTCCGAGGGCTTGAACTCCGCGTCGATGACATCGTCACCGCCGCCCTCCGAGCCTCCGGGCTGCGCCCCGCCGCCCGGGGCGGCCCCGGCGCCGGCGCCCGCCGCCGCGGCGCCCGCGGTCGTCCGCTTGTACATCTCCTCGCCGAGCTTGTAGCTGGCCTGCTGCAGCGCCTCGGTCGCCCGCTTGATGCGCTCCGTGTCGTCCGTCTTGGTGGCCTGCTTGAGCTCCGCGAGCGCGGCCTCGACTTTTCCCCGCTCGTCGGCGGACACTTTGTCGCCCACTTCCTTGAGCATCCGCTCGGTCTGGTACGCGAGGCTGTCGCCGCGGTTTTTGACCTCCGCGGACTCTCGCCTCTGCTGATCCTCGGTCGCGTGGGCCTCGGCCTCCTTGACCAGCCGCTCGACTTCACGCTTGTCCAGCGTCCCCGTCCCGGTGATCTTGATGGACTGCTCCCGTGAGGTCGCCTTGTCCTTCGCCGACACGTTCAGGATGCCGTTGGCATCGATGTCGAACGTTACCTCGATCTGCGGCATGCCGCGCGGCGCGGGCGGGATGCCGTCCAGGATGAACTTGCCCAGCGTCCGGTTGTCCCGGGCCATCGGCCGCTCGCCCTGCAGGACGTGGATGTCGACCGCGGTCTGCCCGTCCTCGGCGGTGCTGAACGTCTCCGTCTTGCGCGTCGGGATCGTCGTGTTCCGCTGAATCAGGATGGTGTTGACGCCGCCGAGCGTCTCGATGCCGAGCGAGAGCGGCGTCACGTCCAGCAGCACGACTTCGCGCACCTCGCCGCCCAGCACGCCGGCCTGGATGGCCGCGCCCACGGCGACCACCTCGTCCGGGTGGACCTCCTTGTTCGGCTCCTTGCCCGTCAGGCGCCGGACGAGCTCCTGCACGCTCGGCATGCGCGTGGACCCGCCGACCAGGATTACCTCGTTGATGTCCCGTTCGGACAGCTTGGCGTCGGCCAGGGCCTGCTTGAACGGGCCGATGCACCGCTCCACGAGATCCGCCGTCAGCTCGTCGAACTTCGCCCGGGTGAGCACCATGTCGAGGTGCTTCGGTCCCGACGCATCCGCGGTGATGAACGGCAGGTTGATCGACGTCTGCACGACCGTGCTGAGCTCGATCTTCGCGCGCTCCGCCGCCTCCCGCAGCCGCTGCAGCGCCTGCCGGTCTGCGCGGAGGTCGATCCCCTGCTGCTTGCGGAACTCGTCGGCGAGCCAGTTCACCACGCGCTCGTCGAAGTCGTCGCCGCCAAGGTGCGTGTCGCCGCTCGTCGCTTTGACTTCGTACACGCCCTCGCCGATCTCCAGCACGGAGACGTCGAACGTCCCGCCGCCCAGGTCGAAGACGAGGATCGTCTTTGCATGCTTCTCCTCGAGCTGCCGGCCGTACGCCAGCGACGACGCCGTCGGCTCGTTGATGATCCGGAGCACCTTGAGGCCGGCGATCTCCCCCGCGTTCCGGGTGGCCGTACGCTGGGCGTCGTTGAAGTAGGCCGGCACCGTGATGACGGCCTGCTCCACTTTCTCTCCCAGGTACGCCTCGGCGTCCGTCTTCAGCTTTTGCAAGATCATCGCGGAGATCTCTTCCGGCGTGAATGTCTTGCCCGCGGCCGGGATGTTGACCACCGCGTTGCCCGTCTTGCCCTCCTCGACCCGGTACGGCACGATCGAGCGCTCCGCGGCGACCTCGCTGTAACGCCGGCCCATGAACCGCTTGATCGAATAGACGGTGTTTTCGGAGTTGAGGATCGCCTGCCGCCGGGCCATCTGGCCGACCAAGCGCTCCCCCGTCTTGGTGAACCCGACGACGGAGGGCGTCAGCCGGCTCCCCTCGGCGTTGGGGATGACCGTCGGCTCGCCGCCGATCATCGCCGCGATCACCGAGT
>JAJPJL010000042.1 GCA_021324255.1 Bacillota bacterium | reverse complement strand
GTGAGGTCCTCGAGGCTCACGTCCATCGTCGCCATCCCCGCCGCGATCGTCTGATGCCACTCGTTGGGCAGGAAGACGCCGGCGAGGATGAAGTCGCTGCTGATGACGCCGAGCGCGAACAGGCCGGCGGCGATCACCACGGGCCAGCTCATGGGCAGGACGATCCGGAGGAACGCGGACAGGCGGCCCGCGCCCTCGACGTACGCGGACTCCTCGATCTCGGGCGACAGCTTTTGAAAGTACACCGAAAACAGCCACGCGCAGAACGGGATGGCCAAAAACGGATACGTGATGATCAACGCGAGGAGGCTGTCGTCCAGGCCCAGGCGGAAGACCAGGCGGTAGAGCGGCAAAAACAGCAGGGTCTGCGGAATCAAAAAGGTGGCGAGCAACACGCGGCGGGTCCACCGCCACCCGGGCGGCCGGAGCCGGCCCAGCGCGTATCCCGCCATGAGGCTCGCGGTGAGAATCAGGGCCAGCGAGGCGGCAAAGACAATGCCCGTGTTCCGGGCCCAGAGAAGGAAGGGGACCGTGGGCTGGAGGATCTCGCCCTGGCGCTGGTATTCCACCGTGTCAAACAAGTCCTGATACCAGTCCAGCGTCGGGTGGAGCACGTAGAAGGGGCTGCCGAACACGTCTTCGTGGATGGTCTTGAGCGACTCGATCGTCACCATGTAGATCGGGAAGATGCTGTAGACCGCGATCACCACGAGGAGGGCGCCGTGCAGCCATCGGGTCGCGCGCCGCCCGGGGGTCATGCGGCGTCGTCCTCGAGCGGGTCAAAGAGGCGGTAGCACACGAACAGGATCGCGAACAGAACGGGCAGCAGGATCAAGGACAGCGCCGCGGCCCGGCCCCACGAGCCGGTGACGAGCGCCAGCATGAACGACTGCGTCCAGACGATCGGATAGACGTCGCGGAACCCCGAGAGTTCCCACACGTTGCCGAGGTCCGCCACCGCGGAGACCAGGGAGAGAAACGTGGCCAGCGCCAGGAACGGCCGGAGGAGCGGCACGGCCACCAGCCAGAAGCGCCGCCACCCGCTCTTGACCTCGAGCGCCGCGTAGTCGAACAGGTCTTGCGGGATGCCGTTGAGGGCGGCGAGCAAAAAGACCCCGACAAACGACCCGCCGCGCCAGATGTTGAACAAGATCAAGCTCAAGAAGCCCCACGTGCCGGGGCCGAGCCAGGCGTCGAACACCCCTTGCAGGTGTGTGACCATCATCGAGTAGTCGGACCGGAGCGGCGGGGTGATGAACCAGTACCACCCGACGGCGCCGAGGCCCGCCGGGTACGCCCACGGCAGGAACGCGGCCAGAAACACGAGCGCCCGGCCCGGAAACGGGCGCGCCAGCGCCAGCGCGATGGCCACGCCGACCGCCATCTTGAAGACGGACGTCAGCACGAGATAGCCGAGCGTGTTCACCGTCGCTCGCCAGAACGCGGGATCGCCGAGAAACGCCGCGTAGTTCGCGAGGCCGACAAACCTGGTTGTCGTGCGCACCACCGAGGCGTCGGTCAAGCTCAACCCGATCGACCAGGCGAGCGGGTAGGCGAGGACGCCGAACACGAACGCGAACGCCGGGATCAGGAGGAGGTAGGCGGTCGTGATCTCTCGCCGGCGGTTGGCGGGGTGCCCGCCCCGGAGAAGCCGCGCCGGGACAATCGGCGCCGCGTCGCCCCGAGGCGATAGACTCGTCCCCGGCCGGGCCGTGATGGAGAGCATCGCCGCGTCCCATATTTTCCGGCGCCGGAGCGAACTCCTCTGCAGCGCCGCAAGGGGCACGGGCCGAGCGGGACCGCGCCGGGCCCGGGACGAAGGCTACCGGCGCTACAAGACACGCGCGCCGGCCCACGCGCTGGATAGGCCGGCGCACCGCGAGGGCGCGGAAAGGAAGCGTGCCGTGCGAACCCACGGGCTTGTGATGTCGGTCGTGATGCTCCTCACCTCGGCGGCGCTCGTGTGCGTGCCCGGGACGCCGTGGGCGCGCGCCCAGACCTGCGCGTCCATCATGGAGGCGCTGTCCGCTTCCGCGGACTTCCGGCAGACGGCCGAAGCCATGCGGGTGGCCGGTTTGGCCGACGCCTTGAGCCGTCCGGGCGCGTACACGCTGTTCGCCCCGGACGAGGCCGCATTCCGGAAATTTCCCGCGTCGCAGGTCAACTACGTAATGCACCACAAGGACCTGGTCGCGAGCCTCCTGCGCCATCACATCCTGGACGGCACCGTCCTGAGCCCCGGCCAGCTCGAGCGGGCCACGTCCCTGCAGCCGCTCTCCGGCAAGGCGATCTCGGTTACCGTGCGCGACGGCGCGGTGTGGCTCGACGGCGAGGCGAAGGTCGTGGGGCCGGGCGAGGTCTGCGCCAACGGCATCGTGTACGCCATCGACGGGGTGCTGCTGCACTGAGGGCGGCCCGTCACGGGCGATGCGGGCCGCGGCCCGTGTGTTGAAAGCGTCCCGGCATCGGGTATACTGAAGGCGGCGTGATACGCTCCCATGCGGGCCGCTCGATCGTTGCGCCGGGGTCGTCGCTCCCAGGATCGTAGCTCCTTGCGCCGCAGCAGAGAGAGGCCGTAGATGACGAAATCACGACGGTCCACGACGGGCCGCCCGGGCAGCGCCGCCCGCGCGCGCGTCCCCGCGTCCATGCCGTGGCAGACGGCCGGTCGTGCGCTGCTGCTCGCGGCCGCCGCGGTCGCGGTGATGGCGCTCCTCGCGGCCGGCGTGCTCGCCGGCGCGGCCCTCGCGATCAGCTCGCACCTGCCCGCGGTGGACGCTCTGTATTCGCCTCCCAGCGAGGCCACCCGCATCTACGCGGCCGACGGTCAGTTGATCGCGAGCCTGTACCAGGAAAACCGCGACAGCGTGCCGCTCTCGGCGGTGCCGCGGATGCTCCAGCGGGCCGTCGTCGACACCGAGGACGCGGATTTCTATCGCAACCGCGGGATCTCGGTCCGGGGCATCCTGCGGGCCGGGCTCCGGAACGCGCTCGAGGGGGGCTACGCCGAGGGCGGCAGCACGATCACGCAGCAGCTCGCGCGCAACCTGTTTCTGACCCCGCAGAAGTCGCTGACCCGCAAGATCGCGGAGATCCTGCTCGCGGTGCAGATCGAGCGGCGTCTGACCAAGGACGAGATCCTCGAACGGTATCTCAATCAGGTGTACTTCGGCGAGGGGGCCTACGGCGTCGAGACCGCGGCGGGCGTGTACTTCGGCAAGCGCGCGTCGGACCTGACGCTCACGCAGTCGGCGATGCTGGCCGGGCTGATTCGCGCGCCCTCGTCCTATTCGCCGTACGAGCACCCGGCGCGGGCCCGGACCCGCCTCGCCGAGGTGCTGCAGCGCATGGTGGACGTGGGCGATCTGACGCCGGCTGAGATGCGCGCGGCCGCGGCCGCGC
>JAJPJL010000122.1 GCA_021324255.1 Bacillota bacterium | reverse complement strand
GGATCCCGCCCGGACTCGCCGGGGTATTTCTCCTGCAGCCGGTCCTTCGTGTAGATGAGCTCGCCGCGCGTGTAGCCGCTCAGCTCGTACTCGTGCCCGAGCACGATCGCCCCGGTCGGGCACGCTTCCTCGCAAAAACCGCAGAAGATGCAGCGCAGCATGTTGATCTGGAAGTCCTCGGCGTAGCGCTCGCCCTTCGAGTGCGGCTCCAGCGGATCGTTCTCCGCGGCTTTGACGTAGATGGACTGGCTCGGGCAGACGATCACGCACAGCTCGCACCCGACGCACCGTTCCATCCCGTCCGCGAAGAGCGTGAGATAATGCCGCCCCTTGAAGCGCTGCTGGACCCGGGTCTTTTCCTCCGGGTAGCGTGTCGTCACGGGCCGCCGGAACATCCGCTGGCCGATGACCCCGAGTCCCGAGACCATCTTCCAGGCCTGCCGGAGGCGCTCACTCACCGCTTCCACCATGTCCGATCACTCCGGTCCGACGGCGACGTCACCGCGCGCTGCGCCACACGATCAGCGCCGCGGTCACGGCCAGGTTGAGGATGCCGAGCGGAATGAGCACCTTCCACCCGAGGCGCATCAGCTGATCGTAGCGCAACCGGGGCAGCGTCGCCCGCACGAGAATGAAGAAGCACACGACCGCCAGGACCTTGACGAGGAACCACACGATCGGCGGCAGCCACGGGCCCTGCCACCCGCCCAGAAACAGCGTCGTGACCAGGGCGCCCATCGTGATGATCCCAATATACTCCGCGAGATAGAACATCGCGAACTTGAACCCGCCGTATTCGGTCTGGAAGCCCGCGATCAGCTCCTGCTCCGACTCCGGCAGGTCGAACGGCGCCCGGTTGGTCTCCGCGAACGCCGCGATCATGAATAGGACGAACGCCAGGGGCTGCTGCACGATGAACCACACGTGCGATTGCGCCCGCACGATGTCCGTGAGGCGCAGCGAATTCGCCAACAGGACCACGCCGAGCACCGCGAGCCCCAACGTGAGCTCATAGGAGATCACCTGCGCGCTCGACCGCAGGCCGCCGAGAATCGCGTACTTGTTGTTGGACGCCCAGCCGCCGAGGATGATCCCGTACACCCCGACGCTGCTCGCGCCGAGCACGAGCAGGATCGCGACGTTGACGTCCGCCACGTACAGGGGGATCTCCCGGCCGAACAGGTGGATCGGCGGCGCCAGGGGGATGACCGCGTACACGAACAGCGCGGCCACCGCCGAGATGAGCGGCGCCGTCTGGTAGACGAGCGGGTCGGCGCCGGCGGGCACGAAGTTTTCCTTGAAGATCAGCTTGATGCCGTCCGCGAGCGGCTGCAGGAGGCCGAGCGGGCCGACCCGGTCCGGGCCGACCCGGACCTGGAAGCGCGCGAGCAACCGGCGCTCCAACAGCGTGACGTACGCGAACCCGGTCAGGACGCCGACCAGGAACACGAGACTCCGCACGACGTCGATCAGGAGGGTCACCAGCACGCGCCCGCTCCCCCCCGCTCCCGGTCCCCGGCCCGATGCGTCACCCGGGGCTCCCGGCGGGACGCATGGCGACCGACACCGGACCGTGCTCGTCGAGCAGCGCCGAGACCGGCGCCGCCTCGTAGCCCCGCGGCACGTAGGCGTGGCCGCGATGCAACCCGGGTAGGAGCCGGGCCGCCAGCCGGATCGCGGCGCGAGGCGACCGCACCTCGCACATCGCCCCCCCGGTAACGCCCAGCCTGGCGGCGTCGTCCGGATGCAGCCCGACAAAGGGCTCGCCGGCCTGGCCCCGGATCCCGGGACAACGCAGCGCCATCGTACCCCGGTCGTAGAGCCGGGTCCCGGCCACCAGCAGGAGCTCGCCGTCGCGGGCAGTCGCCGGGCCGGCCCCCGCCGGGCCCGCGGCCGCGGCGCGAAACGCCGGGGGCGCGAGGCGGACGTCCGGCCCCCAGCCCGGGATGAGCCGCGCGATCTCCGCGGAAACGTCCTCCCACGACGCGTACGCGAGCTCGGTCCCCAACCGCTCCGCGATCGCCGCGAAGATGGCCCCGTCGGACCGCGCGCTGCCGGGCCCGCGCACGGCCGCATCCTGCCGCAGCACGCGCCCTTCGATGTTGCCGACGGTCCCGCTCTTCTCGGCGTAGGCGAGCACGGGCAGCACGACGTCCGCGGCCGCCGCGGTCTCGGTCAGGAACAGGTCGTGGACGACGAGCGTGCGGAGGCGGCGGCGCGCCTCCTCCCAGGCGCGCCGGTCCGGGTAATCCGTGGCCGGGTC
The DNA here is from genome assembly GCA_021324255.1 of Bacillota bacterium. Taxonomy (GTDB): domain Bacteria; phylum Sysuimicrobiota; class Sysuimicrobiia; order Sysuimicrobiales; family Segetimicrobiaceae; genus JAJPIA01. The sequence goes on along the minus strand of JAJPJL010000122.1, from coordinate 41,201 downwards.
CGCGCCCACGACGTAGAGCAGGTCGAGCGCCCCTTCCCGCGCCGCTTCGAGCATACCCCGCACGGTGCGTCCGGGGGCCTCCGGCACGGCGCGGCCCCACACGGCCGCCACCGCCGCCCGCGCCTCCGGGTCGGTGATCGCGCGATACCCGGGCAGCATATCCGGCATGAGGCCGAGCAGCTGCGCCCCGCCGCTGTTGGCGCGGCCGCGCAGCAACCCGACCTGCGCCCCGGGGCGCGCCGCGCGCAGCGCGTCCGCCGCGGCGATCACGGGCAGCACGTCCGGCCGTTCCACCGCGGTGCGGCCGAGGAGGATGATCGGACGGGCGGCCGCGGCCAGCGCGTCCGCCGCCTCCCGGAGCCGGTCCGCGGGGACCTCCGACGCCGCGGCGGCCGCCGCCACGTCCCGGCGTCCCGCCAGCGCCTCGAGCAGCGCCGCCTCCGCTCCGGACCGGTACGTGAGCGCGTGGGTCGCCCACCGGGCGATCTCGAGCTCCCACGGGTTCAGGATGACGAGGCGCGCGCCGCGGTCCACCGCCTTTTTGACACGCAGCCAGATGATCGGGTACTCCTCGGTGAGGTCGCACCCCAGGAGCACGATGGTGTCCGCCGCCTCGACCTCGGCGATCGAGCAGGGCAGCCCCCAGCATCCCGCGGAGCCCGGCGCCGGGTGGGCGGTGTCCACGCGGAAGTCCACGGAGTTCGTGCCGATGATGCCTCTGAACAGGCGGAGCAGCAGATAGTTGTCTTCGTTCGTGGACCGCGCGCCCCCCACCACGCCGACGGCCTGCGGTGCGGCCGCGCGCAGCGCGCCCGCGACGCGCTCGATCGCCTCGGCCCAGGTCGCCTCCCCGAGCACGCCGTCCCGGCGGAGGAGCGGCGACGTCAGGCGCTCCGGGCTCTGCACGAACTCGTACCCGAAGAATCCCTTGTCGCACAGCCAGACGTCGTTGACCTCGGGGTGAGCGCGGGCCCGCGTCCGGTCGAGGTCGTTGCCCCGGACGTTGAGCGTCGTCGCGCACCCGCAGCCGCAGTGCGGGCAGACGCTCGCGACCGCGCCATTGTCCCACGGTCTGGACCGGAAGCGGTAGGTCGCGCTCGTGAGCGCGCCCACGGGACAGATCTCGATGGTGTTGCCGATAAACTTGCTCCGCACCGGCGCCATCTGCGGCGTCGCGATTTGGCCCCGGTAGCCGCGCTCGAACCCCTGGAGCGCGTCGTCGCCGGCGATGATCTCCCCGAACCGGACGCACCGCCAGCACAGGATGCACCGCTCGCGGTCGAGCACGAGCGTCGGCCCCATCCGAAGGTGCTTGCGGAAGGTGCGCTTGACCTCGACGAACCGGCTCTGCCCCGGCCCAAACTTGAGGGTGTTGTCCTGGAGCGGACACTCCCCGCCCTTGTCGCAGATCGGGCAGTCGAGCGGATGGTTGATCAACAGGAACTCGAGGATCGCCCGCTGGCCGGCCTTCGCCTTGTCGGACGCGGTGTGGACGACCATGCCGTCGCCCGCCTCCTGCGTGCACGAGGTCACCAACTTCGGCATCTTCTCGATCTCGACGAGGCAGACGCGGCAGGCCCCGAGCGGTTCCATGCGATCGTGGTAGCAAAAGGTGGGGATGTCGATGCCCGCCCGCGCCGCGGCGGTGTAGACCGTCGTCCCCTTGGGAACCACGATCTCGCGGCCGTCGATCGTCAGGCGGACCGTCGTCAGCGGCGGCGCGCTGCTCATCGCTCCGGCTCCTCCCGATCCGGCTCCCCGCGGGTCATCCCGACGCCCCGCCGGCCGCCACCGGCGCGCGCACGACATCGCACGACCCGGCGCGGATGTGATGCAGGTACTCGTCGCGGAAGTACGTGAGCGAAGCGCGCAGCGCGGGGGGCACGCTCTCCCCCAGCGCGCACAGGCAGAGACCCGTCATCTGCTGCGCGATGCCGTCCATCAGCTCGAGGTCCGTCATGCGGCCGTGGCCGTCCAGGATCCGGTCGAGGATCTGGCTGAGCCAGATCGTGCCTTCGCGGCAGGGGGTGCACTTCCCGCAGGACTCGTCACGGTAGAATTCCACCGTCCGCCGGATCACGGCGGGGATGCAGGTCGTGTCGTCCATGACGATGATCGCGCTCGAGCCCAGCATGGAGCCGAGCTTCGCCAGCGAGTCGAAGTCCGCCGGCGTATCCAGGTGCTCCGCGGTGAGAATCGCCGCCGACGAGCCGCCCGGAAAGACCGCTTTGAAGGTGCGGCCGGGCCGCAGCCCGCCCGCATGCTCGAAGATGATCTCCCGAAGGGACGTCCCGATCGGCAGTTCCTTGACGCCGGGGCGGGTGACGTGGCCCGACACCGAGTAGAGGATCGGCGGGCCGTACGCTTTGTAGCCGTCCGCCCCGAGACGCACGATGTGCGGGATGTGCGCCAGCGTCTCCGCGTTGTTGAGCACGGTCGGCCGGCCGTACAGCCCTTTCACGGCGGGGTAGTACGGCGGCTTGACGCGCGGCTCGCCGCGGCGTCCTTCGAGGCTTTCCAAGAGCGCAGTCTCTTCCCCGCACTCGTAGGAGCCCGCGCCGCGGTGGAGCGTGACGTCTAGATCGAACCCCGTGCCGAGGATGTTCCGGCCAAAGAACCCCCGGGCGTAGGCGCCCTCGAGGGCGCGGCGCAGGCGCTCGTACCCGAGGAACATCTCGCCCCGCACGTAGATAAACGCCCGGTGGACCCTGTTCGCGTACGAGGCGATCAGCACGCCCTCGAGAATCTGGTGCGGGTCGCCTTCGATGAGCGTGCGGTCCTTGAACGTTCCCGGCTCGCCCTCGTCGGCGTTGACGACCAGGTAGCGCACGTCGCCCTCGCGCTTCGGCGTCAACCGCCACTTGCGGCCGGTCGGGAAGCCGGCGCCGCCGCGGCCGCGCAGGCCCGACGCCTCGACCATCGCCACGAGATCGTCCGGCGTGAGCTCCTTGAGCGCGCGCGCCGCCGCCTCGTAGCCGCCCGTCCGCACGTACTCGTCGACCGCGTCGCGTCCCGGCCGCCCCACGTACTTCATGAGCAGCGGTTCGGGCATCAGCGCAACTCCCGGAGCAGGTCGTCGGCTCCGGCGGCCGTGACGCGGGCGTGCCGCGTCGCGTCCGCCAGCACCACGGGGGCTTCCTCGCACGCGCCGAGGCACTCGACCGCCTCGAGCAGGACGCGCCCATCCGCCGTGGTCTCCCCGGGCGACACGCCGAGCCGCTCGCACAATCGGCGGAGCACCTCCTCCGCGCCGTTGAGATAGCACGACAGGTTCGTGCAGACGCGGATCTTGTGCCGCCCCACCGGCGTGAGGAAGAACATGCTGTAGTAGCTCGCGACGGACGTCACCTCGGTCTCGGCCAGGCCGAGCGCCTGCGCGACGTCGGCGATGGCCTCGGGGCTCAGGTACCCGACCTGGTCCTGCGCCGCGTGCAGCGCCGGCAGCAGAGCCGACTGCGCCTGCGGATAGGCGTCCCGCAGGCGCGCGATCTCGCCGAGCGTCGCGTCCGACAGCACCCGGCCGCTCACCGGTCCACGTCTCCCAGCACGATGTCGATGCTCGCGACCGCGACGACGACGTCCGCGAGCGGCCGGCCCTCGACCATCGCCGGCAGGGTCTGCAGGTTGTAGAAGCTCGGCGCGCGGGCGTGCACGCGCACGGGGCGGTTGCTCCCGTCGCTCACGACGAAGTAGCCTTTTTCGCCGCGCGGCGACTCCGTGGCCACGTAGGTCTCGCCGGCCGGCGGGTGCATGCCCTCGCTGACGAGCTTGAATTGATGGATCACCGCCTCCATGCTGCGGGCCAGTTCGGCGCGCGGCGGCAGCGCGACCTTACGGTCGTTCACGATCACCGGCCCGTCCGGCAGGCGGTCCAGGGCCTGCAGCGCAATGCGGCGGGCCTGGCGCATTTCCTCCATGCGCACCCGGTAGCGGGCGAACGCGTCGCAGCCGCGCTCCACGGGCACGTCGAAGTCGAACTCCTCGTACCCGCCGTACGGGAGGACCTTGCGAATATCGTGCGCGATCCCGGAGCCCCGCAGCACCGGACCGGTGCCGCCGAGCGCGATCGCGTCCTCCGGGGACAGCAACGCGACGCCCTCGAGCCGCTCCCGCCAGATCAAGTTGTCCGTGAGCAGGCGGTCGTACTCGTCGATCCGGCGCGCCATCTCGTCGAGCCACGCCCGAGAGGCAGCCACAAACCCGTCCGGGAGGTCCTCGGCCAGGCCGCCGACGCGGAAGTACCCCGGCATCATGCGCTGTCCCGATATCATCTCGGAGAGGTCCAGGAATTTCTCGCGGTCCTGCAGGCAGTACAGGAACACGCTGCTGACGTTCAGGTCCATCGCGCCGGCGCCGAGATACATCAGGTGGCTCGCGATGCGGTTCATTTCGCACATGAGGATGCGGATGTACCGGGCGCGCGGAGGCGGTTCGAGCCCAAAGAGGCGTTCCACGGACTGATGAAACGCCATCTCCTCGTTGTAGTTTGCGAGATACTCGATCCGGTCCACCAGCGTGACGTTCTGGTGGTAGGTGCGCGATTCCATCTCCTTCTCGATGCCCGTGTGGAGGTAGCCCATCACGGGCGTGCACTTCCGAACGACCTCGCCCTCCAGCTCGAGGACCAACCGCAGCACCCCGTGCGTGCTCGGGTGCTGCGGGCCCATGTTCAGCGTGAGCGTCTCGGTCGTCGTCGCCATCGCCGTCACCGGGGCGGGGTTTCACCGCCGGACCCCGAGGGGCTGCCGGGCGGGAAGTAGGGAATGATCTCGCTCGGAACCTTTGGTGTGTGCCCGATGAACTCCACCGGCTCCTCGAACAGCGAGAAATCACGCCGCAGCGGGTGGCCTTCCCAGTCGTCCGGCATCAGGATCCGCCGCAGGTCCGGGTGACCGTCGAAGACGACCCCGAACATGTCGTAGACTTCGCGCTCCGGAAAGCCGGCGCCGCGATAGACGGCGGTCGCGCTCGGCAGGCGCGGCGGCTCGCCGGCGGCCAGGGCCTTGACCATCAGGCGATCCCCGGTCCCGGCCCGTCCGAGCATGTACACGACCTCGAATCGCGGCTCGCGCGGCAGCCGGTCCCACGCGGTGATGTCCGCACACGTATCGAGCCCGAGCCGGTTACGGGCGGCGCGCAGCACCGCGAGCAGCACGTCCGCCGGCGCCTCGACGACGGCGCCACCCCGTTCCACCCGGGCGGCCAGGCGATCCCACGGCACGTGCGGACGCAGCCGGTCGAGAATCGACGTCTCGTCCACCACAGGTCGCCCGGCTACGTCGCGCGCGCGGCGGCGCCCGTCGTGCGCGTCTGGATCTTTCGCTGGAGCAGCTGCAGCCCGTGCAGCAGCGCCTCGGGACGCGGCGGACAGCCCGCGACGTACACGTCGACCGGCACGATCTTGTCGACGCCCTGCACCACGGCGTAGTTGTTGTAGAGACCTCCCGTGCTGGCGCAATCGCCCATCGAGATGACCCACTTCGGGTCGAGCATCTGGTCGTAGATGTGGCGCAGCACGGGCGCCATCTTCTGGCTCACCCGCCCCGCCACGATCATCAGGTCCGACTGCCGGGGGGACGCCCGAAACAGCTCGGAACCGAAGCGGGAGATGTCGAACCGGGATCCGGCGGCGCACATCATCTCGATCGCGCAGCAGGCCAGGCCGAACTGCGCCGGCCAGACGGAGTTCCCGCGGCCCCAGGCGACGAGCCGCTCCAGGGTTGTCGTCAGCACGTTGCGCTCGAGGTCCTGCTCGGACCGGATCACTCCCATTGCAGCGCCCCTCGACGGAGAACATACAGGTAGCCCACGACGAGCACGGCCAGGAACCCGAACATCTCGCCGAGGCCGGTGCGCCCGAGCTCCCTCACGAGCACGGCCCAGGGGTAGACGAAGACGATCTCGACATCGAACAGGATGAAGAGCATCGCGATGAGATAGTAGTAGATGGGAACCCGCTCGCGCGCGCTGCCCACGGGCCATACGCCGGATTCGTACGGCAGCGACTTCTCGAGTGTGGGGCGCCGCGGCCCGACGAGGAGGTGCAAACCGAGCACGGTGCACGCGAGCAGCGCCGCGAGAACGAGGTGCACCAGCACGGGGACATATCCCGACATCGACACCCTCTCAAACAAGGCCCACACATGACCGCGGCGCCCGCGGCTTCGCGCCAGCGACGCGCCGGTAGGGACGTGCCCTGCTCCCTCAATGCTCCAATGTCATAATCGCAAACGGTTCCGATTACTGTCAACGACCGCCGCCGCGTGCGGCTCCCGGCGCCGGCGCCTCACGCGAGCGGCGTCATCGCCCGCGCGCGGCCGGCAAACGTCGTCACCTCGGCGTAGCCCGCCTCGCGGGCGATCGCCGCGGCGCGGGCGAAGTCCCGCCCGACGTCCTCCGGGACGTGCGCGTCCGAGTTGATGAGCGTCGGCACACCGGCGCGCCGGCACGCCCGGAGCAACCCTGGAGCGGGATACACCTCACCGACCGGCTTGCGCCACCCCGCCGTATTGATCTCCGCGCAGACCCCGGCTCGCGCCATCGCCTCCGCGGCGGCCTCGTAGAGCTCGGTGAGATCGCCGGCCGGGCGGTACCCGCATACCTTGATGACGTCGGGGTGGCCGATGAAATCGAAGAGCCGCGTCTCCGCCGCCTGCGCGATCAGCAGAAAGTACCGGCGGTACGCCGCGAGCACATCACGCCGCTCCCATTCGTCGGCGCGGCTCAGGTTGTCGAATCCCCACCACACGCCGTTCCGGTCGTCGGGCGGCAGCCAGTGGACCGAGCCGATGGCGAAGTCCCACGGGTACGCGCCCAGCAGCCGCTCGACCTCCGCCTCGTATCCCGGCAGGTAGTCCCACTCCAGCCCGATCTTGACGGGCAGGCCGGCGCGGCGCGCGTCCTCGATGAGGCGGATGTAGCTCTCGAGGCTCTCCGTGCACTGTTGATCGACCCAGCCCTCCACGGCGTCGCGCGGCGGGTACATCTTCCGGCATTCCCGGAACCGGTGCGGATGCTCGCTGAAGCCGATCTCCGTCAACCCGGCGGCGCGCGCCTGGGCCGCGAACCGGCCGAGCCACTCGAGCGTCCACGGTCCCCGCTCCAGGTGCACGTGATAGTCCGAGCGCACCATGCGGCGGTCAGTCCATCCGCGCGGTCCGAACCCGGCGGGCGAACAATTCCCCAAGCGGATGGTCGCTCGCGGCGAGCTCGCGGGCGACCGCTTCGCCGTCGTACGGAACGCGCACGATTTCGGCGTGCCAGCGCCCCCCGGCCAGCGTGCACGCCGCCCACGCGGGCTGCGGGATCCCGTCGAACGGCAGGCCGACGCTCCCCACGTTGACGACCATCCCGCCCGCGACGTCGCGCACGTACGGACGGTGGATGTGGCCGTAGGCCAGGTGGCGCGTGCGCGCTTGCTCGAGCATGGTCGACAGCACGGCTGCCGGGGCGTCCGGATCGACGGAGTCGGTGGTGCTCAACGGCGTCGCGTGGACCACCACGAGCGAGGGACCGCCGGCCGGCTCGATCCGGTGGGCCATGGGCAGCGCGCGCAGGTAGTCCAAGTCGTCCCTCCGCAGCCGGCGGCGAACCCACTCGCGAACGCCGGCGAGCGCCGGCGGCGCCTCGACCCCGGGGATGTCGCCGGCAAGCCACTGGTCGGTATTGCCCACGATCGTCGGCCACCCGACGCTGCGCAGCATCTCCAGGGCCTCGCGCGGCCGCGGGCCGCCGAAGGCGAGATCGCCGGCGTTGACGGTCGCGTCGAACGGGCCTCGGGATCGCACGTCGGCCAAGACGCTCTCCAAGGCGCGCACGTTCCCGTGAACATCCGAGAGGATGGCAACGCGCATCCGATCCGCCTCCTATCCGACCTGTCCCACGCGGCGCGCGGGCGCTCCCAGGACGGCGTGCAGGAACCCGGCAAGGATGCGCGCCGTAGCGCCCCAGACAACATCCGAGCCGATCTGGTAGAACCGCACGGGCCGCACCCGCCCGTCTCGCTCCCACACCTCGCTGCGAATGTTCCGGTGGTCGAGCAGGACCGACAGCGGGACGCGGAGGGTCGCACGCACTTCGCGCACGCTGAGCCGCAGCCGGCGGGGCGCGGCAATCACGCCCACCACCGGCGTGACCGTGAATCCCGACGCGCGGATCGTCTCGTCGCCGAGGCGCCCCAGGATCTCCACGTCGGCCGGCGGGACGCCGATCTCCTCGAATGTCTCGCGCAGCGCCGCATCGATCGGCGTCTCGCCCGGTTCGATGCGGCCGCCGGGAAACGAGATCTGACCGCGGTGGTGCAGCACGGTGTCCGTCCGCTTCGTCAGGAGCACCGCGGCGCCGGCGCTCGACGGCACGAGCGGAACCAGCACGGCCGCCCGGGCCGCGCCGGGCACGGCGGTGCGCCGGCGGTGCGCGCGGCCGGCCAAGGCGCGCCGCACGTGCGCGCCAAACCGTCCGAGGTCGTGCAACAGGGCGCCGACCTCCGGCGGGATCGGAGCGGCCTCGACCGCGCGGCTGCCAGGGGGGCCGGGCCGGCGGCTCAAGCCACGGCCCCCGGCCGGCCGGGACTGCGGCCCGCTCGACGGCCCTGCCGCGGATTGGCGGCGCGATCGCGAATCCAACCGGCCCGTCCTTTCCTCCGATGCGTGCCAGCATAGCATACGACGTGCCGCCGGCGGATTCCCCGGCCGGATCCCGGCGCCGGCTCCGGCGCCGCGCGGGACGGCCGCGGCCACACCAGGACATCCGCGGGCCCCTAGCGTATAATGGCGGCAGCGGAAGCGCATCGCGAGAGATCAGTCTTCAAGGAGGCGCCCCAGCATGACCTACGTGATCACGGAGCCGTGCATCGGGACGAAGGACCGCTCGTGCGTCGAGGTCTGCCCCGTCGACTGCATCCATCCGAAGGCGGACGAGGACCAGGGAGAGATTCACCTGTACATCAATCCGGAGGAGTGCATCGACTGCGGCGCGTGCGAGTCGGTGTGTCCCGTCACGGCGATCTTTGCCGAGGGCGACGTCCCGGACCAGTACAAAAAGTACATCGAAGAAGGCGCCGACCACTACAAATTGAGCAAGGACGAGTTCCAAGCAAAACACGGGCACGTCTGACCCGATCGGGTTGCCGGCACGACGGGACCGGGGGCGCCGAGCGCTCCCGGTCCCGTCGTTGGTGAGCGCCCGGCGCCGGTCCGCGCCCTATTCACCCGGGGCGCCGGCGCGCGCCCGCCCCCATACCTCGCGCGCGATCTCCACCGCCCGTTCCACGTCCTGCTGCGAGACGTCCATGTGCGTGACCGCGCGGATGCGCGTCCGGCCGGTCGCCCCCATCCGGACGCCGCGGGCCAGGAGCCGCTCGACGGCCTCCTTGGCCGTGAGTCCCGTTCCCGCGACGTCGAAGAAGACGAGGTTGGTCTCGACGTGCGCGACGTCGATGGCAATGCCTGGAATCTCCGCGAGGCCCCGCGCCAGGATCTTGGCATGCGTGTGATCCTGCGCCAGCCGCTCGACGTTGTGGTCGAGCGCGTACAGCCCGGCCGCCGCGATGATCCCCGCCTGCCGCATGGCGCCGCCGAACATGTGCTTGTAGCGCCGGGCTTCCGTGATAAACGCTCGCTCGCCGGCAAGCAGCGCGCCCACCGGGCATCCCAGTCCTTTCGTCAGGCAAAACGTCACGGAATCGTACCCGCGCGCGTGCTCCGCGGCCGGGATCCCCGAGGCCACCGCGGCGTTCATCACGCGCGCACCGTCCATGTGGGTACGCAACCCGTGCCGGTGGGCGGCCTCCGCGACCGCGTGCAGGCGGGCGACGGGCCACACGGTGCCCCCGCCCTGATTCGACGTCTGCTCCACGCAGACGAGCCGCGTGCGCGCGCAGTGGGGGTCGTCCCGCCGGATGGCGTCGACGACCTGCTGCTCGGTAAACACGCCCCGGACGCCGTCGATGACGTACACCATCGCCCCGGAGAGCAGCGCCGTGCCGCCCGCTTCGGACGTGACGATGTGCGCCGTCCGCTCCAGCACCACCTCGTCGCCCGGGCGGGTGTGCGTCTTGACCGCGATCGCATTGGCCATGGTCGCCGACGGAAGGTACAGCGCGGCCTCCTTGCCGAGCAGCGCGGCGACCCGCTCCTGCAGGGCGTTGACCGAGGGGTCCTCCTGACGCTGCTCGTCGCCCACCGGGGCGCGCGCCATGAACGCCCGCATGCCCGCCGACGGGCTGGTCAGGGTATCGCTGGCGAGATCGATCAGTGTCGTCACGTCTACCTCCCTGCCGGACAATCTGCTACCATATTATAGACGCAACACCACTGCGCTGCCGACACCGTATGGCCCACCGTTGGAACCGCATGGCTCGATCGACGGCCGGCGTGCGCGCGGGACAACCGGCACGGAAGGAGACTGGGTGATGGCGACGCTGACATTTCTGGGCCACGCGACATGGGCGCTCGAGACCAAAGGCACGACCGTGCTCATCGACCCGTTTCTCACCGGCAATACGCAGGCGCCGCCAGGCGCCGCCGAGCTTCGCCCCGCGTTCATCATCGTCACGCATGCGCACGGCGATCACTACGGCGATACCGCGGAGCTCGCGAAGCGGACGGGGGCGACGGTGATCGCCAACTTTGAGATCGTGAACTACGCGCAGAAGCAGGGCGTGGCCAACGTCCATGCCCTTCACATCGGCGGAGGTCACACGTTCCCGTTTGGGCGGGTCAAGCTGACGCCGGCGTTCCACGGCTCCGCGTTCCCCGACGGCGCCTACGGGGGCATGCCGGCGGGCATCCTGCTCGAGGTCGAAGGCAAGCGCGTGTACGACGCCGGAGACACCGCCGTCTTCTCGGACATGCGGTTGATCGGCGAGGGCGGGCTCGACGTGGCCATGCTGCCGATCGGCGACAATTTCACGATGGGACCCGAGGACGCCGCGCTCGCGGCGAAGTTCCTCGGCGCGCGCACGATCCTGCCGCAGCACTACAACACGTGGCCGCTGATCGCTCAGGATCCGCAGGCGTTCAAGCGGCGGGTCGAGTCGTCAACGGAGTCCCGGGTGCAGGTGCTGAAGCCGGGAGACACGTTCGAGATCCGGTAGGCCGGCGCGACGCTAGCGCTCGTGCCAGAGGGTCCGCGGGCGGAGGTTGCCGGAGATCCCGAGCTGCGTGGCCATCAAGGTCGTCCACGACAGGAATCCATCGACCATCGTCAGCGCCTCGTCCTCCACCTCATCGGGATCGAGCGCGGACTGCTGGGTATTGCCGAGCAGATCACCGAGCCCGCCGCAAAAGGTGTGCACGTCGCGCAGCAGCTCGGTCGCGACCCGGCGCGCCGGGTCGCCGACGGCCTGCGAACGCCCCGCGGTTGAGCGCAACCGGGCACGCTGGGCGGTCGACCATTCGGCGAGGTTCTCGAGCGCGTAGATGGCTTCTCCCGGTCCGCGCTCCACGACCACGGCGACGAACCCCTGGCAGGCTCGCCACACCTGCCGGATCAGGCTCGCCAAGAACCGCCGCTCGTACGCTGTGAATCCCTTGGTCTGTCTCGGCACAGGTCCCTCGAACCACCACGGTCTCGTGTGCTCCCCCGGCATTCGACGCGGCCCCGGGCGGCTCCTGTGGGCCGCGCCCGCGTGACCACGCTGCAGGCGATCCTCCGCGACGTCGGCGAGGCGCCGCGGAGCCCGTTTGCGCCCGCGCAGTTCCAACGCGATGCGCTCGCCGCGCTGGAGCACGGCGACGTCGTGGTCTCCGCGCCGACGGGCAGCGGCAAGACCTGGATCGCGGAGCAGCACATCGCGGGCACCCTCGAGACCCCGGCCGGGGCCGCACCCTCCAGAGTGTGGTACACGACCCCGCTCAAGGCGCTCTCGAACCAGAAGTTCCGGAGGTTCCAGGCCCTGTTCGGCGACGCCGCCGTGGGGCTCCTCACCGGCGAGCGGCGCGTGAATACGCGCGCCCCGGTAATCGTGGCGACGACCGAGATCCTGCGCAATACCCTGTACGACCCGGCAGGCCGGGAGGCGCCGGCGGGCGTGATCGTGCTCGACGAGGCCCACTATCTGGCCGACCCTGAACGCGGCACGGCGTGGGAAGAAGTGCTGTTGCTGGCGCCGCGAGAGAGCCGGCTGCTCCTGCTCTCCGCGACGATCCCAAACGCCGGCGCGCTGGCAGCGTGGATCGGCACGCTCCGCGGGCGCGCGCCCGCGGTGATCACGCTGGATACGCGCCCGGTGCCGCTCGCGTTTCTCCTGGCGGACGCGAGCGGGCAACTCCTTCCTCCGGACGCCGCGCCCGGGATTCGAGCGCGCTCGAAACAGCCGCGCTGGCTCGCGGCCGTCGCGGAGGGACTCGACCGGCATCGTCTCACGCCCGCGATTCTGTTCTTTCCGAGCCGCCGCGAGTGCGACGACGCGGCGCGCGCGCTCGGCGCCCGCCCCGCGCCCGGGGACGCCGAGCGCGCGGCGCGGATCCAGCGATGGCTCGCCGCGACTCCCCAGCTTTCAGCGCACCCCCTGCTCACAGGGCTCCGCCGCGCGGGCGTGGCGTCCCACCACGCGGGGCACCTCACCGCGTGGCGCCTGTGCGTGGAAGAGTTGCTCGAGGCAGGGTTGGTGCGCTTCGTCTGCGCGACGACCACGCTGGCGGCCGGGCTGGACGTTCCGGCGCGCACCGTCGTGCTCTCGACACTCTACCGGCACGGCCCCGAGGGCGTGGAGCCGCTCACGCCGACGGAATTCCATCAGATGAGCGGCCGGGCAGGACGCCGGGGCCGGGACACCCTCGGGATCGTGGTCGTCGCGGCGGAACGCACGGACGATGCGGAGGCGGGGCTGGCCCTGGCCGCGGCCGCGCCCGACCCGGTCGTCTCGAGGTTCACGCCGAGCGACGCGCAGGTGCTCAACCTGCTCGTCCGCGGACCGTCGGCGGACGCGGAGGAGATGATGCGCCGGTCATTCGCGGGCTTTCTGCGGCAACCGGAGATCGCCGCGGCGCGCGAACGGCTCGCCGCGCTCCCGCAGGATCCCCTCGTGGACCGGCCCTGCGGCGACCGCCTGGCGACACGGGCCAAGTTTGAGGGGCTGCTCGACCGCCTGCGGCGCGCACGGCGCCGGCCCGGCGGGGCGGAGGCGGTCGCACAGCTCGGGCAGCAGATCGTGCGGGTCCCCTGCACCGGGTGCCCCGCCGTCGACCGCTGCCTCGCAAGCCTGCCCGACCTTGCGGCCCTAGAGCGCGAACGCCGGGAGGCGGCGCGTACGCTCGACGCTCTCGAGAATCGCGAGGTGCATGAGTTCCGCGCGCGCCGGGCGATCCTCCGCGATCTCGGATACCTCGACGCCGCCGGACGCCCCACGGATGCCGGCCGTACGGCCGCGCGCATGCGCCATCCGAGAATGCTGTTGCTCGCCGAGGCGATCCGAGCCCGGATTCTGCCCGCGAAGCCCCTGGCGCTCGCGGGTGTGGCCGGGGCGCTCGGGACCGAACGGCTTGTCGTGCCGCGGGTACGGGCGCTCGCCCGCCCGGGTCACCGTGAATCCGAGGCCACGGCGCGCCTGGCGGGGTGGGAGCACGGGCCCGTCGGGGAAGAGGTGCGCCGGGCGCTCCTCGCGCTGCGGCGCGTCGTCGTGCGGCTGAACGCCGCGCTGCGCGAGAAGCGACTCCCGCCGGACCCGCTCGAGGACGAGCTTGCGGGGGCCGGCAGTCAACCGGCCCAGGCGGCGTGGCGCGCCTCGGCGATCATGACGTGGGCGGCCGGCCGGGCCTGGGGGAGCGTGACGACGCGTCACCACATCCCCGATGGCGACCTGCAGCGTCTCGCCTGGCAGGCCGCGGAGATCCTTGCCCAGCTCGAAGATCTCCCCGGACACCCCCTATCGGCGCCGGCTCGCGACGCCCGCGCCTCGCTCCTGCGACCGCCGGTCCTGTGACCCCCTCCGCCGTAGCGCGCCGCGGGCGCGGCTGCGGCCCGGAGAGCTCCGCGGGCAGGGACGCCGATGTCCGGGCGGAATCTGTGCCCGGAGGCGAACGCTCGTATAGCCCGCGATGATGCACAGGAGCGGCCCGCTCAGCGATCTCACCATCTTGGACCTCTCGACGATTGTGTCGGGGGGCACCGCGACATCCATGTTCGCCGACTTTGGCGCCCGCGTCGTCAAGGTCGAGCACCCGAAGCGCGGCGACCCGCTGCGTTCCTGGGGACCATTTGTCGACGGGGCCTCGGTGTGGTGGAAGGTCATGTCGAGGAACAAGCAATCCATCACGCTGGATCTCAGCCGCCCGCGGGGCCAGGAGCTGCTGGTCCGTCTCGCGCAGCGCGCCGACGTCGTGGTGGAAAACTTCCGGCCCGGCACGCTGGAACGATGGGGGCTGGCCCCGGACCGCCTGCTCCAGGGTGCCCCGGGGCTCATCGTGCTGCGCATCTCGGGGTTCGGTCAAACCGGTCCCTACCGCCACCGGCCGGGCTTCGGCACGATCGCGGAGGCGATGAGCGGGCTCGTCGCCATCACCGGGTTCCCCGATTCGCCGCCGCTCGTCCCGCCGATCCCGCTCGCGGACGAGGTGGCCGGCGTCATGGGGGCGATGGCGGTGCTCATGGCGCTCCATCACCGCCACGCCACCGGCCGGGGCCAGGTCGTCGACGTGAGCCTGTACGAGCCGCTCCTGCGGATGCTCATCCCCCATGTGACGCAGTACCGGGCGCTCGCCATCGAGGCCCGGCGGACCGGCAGCACGTTCCCGGACGCCGCCCCGAGAAACTTGTACGCCGCCAACGACGGCACGTGGATCGCGCTGTCGGCGACGAGCCAGCGCGTGTTCGAACGCTTGGCGGCAGCCATCGGCCAGCCCCAGTTGATCGAGGACCCGCGGTTCTGTGACAACGCGGCCCGCGTGGCACACCGCGCCGAGCTCGACGCCATCATCGCCGGCTGGATCGGCGGCCGCACGGAGAGCGAAGTCCTCGCCCGCCTCGAAGCGAGCGGCGCCGTGGCGGGACCTGTCTACGACGTTTCGCGCATCGTCGCGGACCCCCACGTTGCGGCGCGCGACAACGTGATCTCGGTGCCGGACGGGGATGCGGGCGACCTGGCCATGGTGGGCGTCGTGCCGAAGTTCTCCGAGACACCCGGCGCCGTCCGAACGGCCGGGCCTCCGCTCGGAGCGCACAACAGCGAGGTCTACGGGGAGTGGCTCGGCCTCACAAAGGACGACCTTGCGCGGCTTGCGGCGGAGGGCGTCGTTTGACGATCCGGACCATCGCCGCCGGCGACATCACCGCCGCGGTGCGCGATCTGTGCATCACCGTCAACCACCGTATGGGCGACGACATGCTCGCTGCCCTCCGGCGGGCGCGGGCGACGGAAGAGAGCGAGACCGGCCGCCACGTGCTCGAACGCCTGCTGGAAAATGCCGAGGTCGCGCGCTCGCAATGGTACCCAATCTGCCAGGATACCGGCCAGGCAGTGGTCTTTCTCGACCTGGGCCAGGACCTCCACGTCGCGGGCGGCGACCTGGAAGCGGCGATCCAGGAAGGCGTCCGGCAGGGGTACCGCGAGGGCTACCTGCGACCGTCCGTGGTCGAGCAGCCGTTACGCCGGATCAACACCGGCGACAACACGCCCGCGATCGTCTACACGCGCGTCGTGCCGGGGGATCGGGTGGCGCTCGGCTTCCTCGCCAAGGGCGCCGGTTGCGACAATATGAGCCGCCTCGCGATGCTCACGCCGTCGGACGGCCGGGAAGGCGCCGTGAGGTTCGTCGTCCAGGCGGTGTCCGACGCGGGGCCCAACCCCAGCCCGCCGCTCATCGTCGGCGTGGGCATGGGCGGGACGTTCGAACAGGCGGCGCTGTTGAGCAAACGCGCGCTCCTGCGGGCCGTGGGGACGCCCAGCGCCGATCCGGAGCTGGCCGCGCTCGAGCGCGAATTGCTCGACAAAATTAACGCGCTCGGGATCGGCCCGGCAGGGTTCGGCGGCCGGGTCACGGCGCTCGCCGTGCACGTGGAGAGCCGTGCGACCCACATCGCGAGCCTGCCGGTCGCGGTCAATCTGGACTGCCATTCCCACCGGGCGGGCAGCGTGGTCCTATGACCTCCCGCCCGGCCCTCCAGGTCACGGTCCCGTTCGACACGAGACGGGCCGAGAGCCTGCGCGCGGGCGACGCCGTGCTCCTGAGCGGCACGATCTACACCGCGCGCGATGCGGCGCACGAGCGCCTCGCCGGCCTCATTACCCGTCGCCTCCCGCTGCCGGTGGATCTCCGCGATCAGGTCGTGTACTATTGCGGTCCGACCCCGCCCAGGCCGGGCCGGCCGATCGGCTCTGCCGGCCCGACCACGGCGTCCAGAATGGATGCCTACACCCCGCTGATCCTGGACGCGACCGGCCTGCGAGCCATGATCGGCAAAGGCAAGCGTTCCGCCGAGGTCCGCGCCGCGATGATGAGGCAGCGCGCCGTCTACTTTGGCGCCGTTGAGGGCACCGCCGCGCTGCTCGGCGCGTGCGTCCGCGACGCCGCCGTGGTCGCCTTTCCCGACCTTGGGCCCGAGGCGATCCACCGGCTCGTGGTGGAACGATTTCCCGTCGTGGTGGTCAACGACGTCCACGGCGGTGACGTATATGAGGAGGGCCGGGCCCGGTATCGTCGCGCCCCAGCATAGACCGCTCTGACATCTGGAGCGGAGGTGAGGGTGGTTAGTTTATTTGGAATTAAGCATCACAAAACCGACCGCGCTGACCGCGCCCACTCCATATCCGCGGACGGAGGACGCCTGATTATCGATTGTGACACGATCTCCGATCGTTTGTGCGCGCCGGTGTCGGCAACTCGGACCGGCGCGGTATTTGCGCGGGCGTATCTGGATGATAGAGGAGAGATGGGTGCGGCGCGTTTTGGTCACATCCAGGTCCGTTCACCGCGGGGCGTGGGCACGACCACAGGAAGGTTGATTGAGGAAAGTTGATTGGACCGGCATGTGTGGCATCCAAGTTGACCGTGGGCCGAACGCCGGCCCAGCAGGAGTTCAGTGAGATTCGACGAAGCGTCATGCTTCCTGACCCGATGTCGTAGCGTTCCAGGAGGATCGAGGGGGCACTCATAATTGCATAATGGGTGAGATCCGGGCGGCGCGATACCACGAAGCGGCATGCCACGCCGCGGCGCTCCCGCACGCATCGACGAGTCGTCGACGCGGGGGCCTGTAACTGCCGACGCCGTCAGGTATCGACGGAACCGCCGGCCATCAGATGATGGTGAGCGCCACATGCATGTGACGATATCACATGTAGTGACGGTTCATCGCTCTAGGCTCCGAAGGCACATGGCTGGGGACAGCGGCTGCTGAACGAGATTCAGTGAATGACGCGCCGCCCGGATCGCCTACCTCGATCTCGCTCGCCAATGGGGGAATCGTTCCGCGGGCTTTCGCGTCCGATTCAGGGATTCAGCCTCGCGCTCGCGGGTCTATACGTAACGGCGGCACTCGTGGCGGTGCCGCACAGCCACGCGGCGATCGTCGCGGGGCTCGCGCTGGTGTTCATGGCCGCCGGTCTTGTCCCGCCGATCCCCAACCCCTCCGGCGGCAGCACATTCCCCGTCAACAACGTCAAGATCGTGGCGGCCTTGATCTGGCTGCCCCAGGACGTGTTGTTGGGCGTCGGGATCGGGTCGTGTGTGGGACTCTTGCTCTTTTCCAGGAGCGAACTCTGGCGTGCCGGCAACAATGGCGCCGGCTGGGGCCTTGCCACGGCCGCGGCCGCGTTCGCGGGGCACGCGGCGGCGGCGAGGATCGAGCCCGGGCTCCTGCAGTTCTTCGTTGCGGCCGTCGTCATCGTCTCCGTCAATCGCATCGTGAACGAAGGGATCTTCGCGGTGTACAAGCACCTGCGCTTCGGCCACCCCTTGTCCGCCACGTGGCGCCAGAACGTCATCGATCAATGGGACATCCAGTTGCTCGCGGCACCGATGGCGATCTTGCTCGCGAGCATCGCCGCGCGCCTCGGCAACGCGTGGGCCGCCCTGGGTCTCACGGCCGTCTCGGCGATCGCCCTGCCGATCCCGCGGCAGGAGCTTGCCTCGTATCATCGGTCGCAACAGGCGGTCGGCGAGATCGTGGAGGCCGTCGTGCGGGTGCTGGAAGGCGTGGATCCCCGCGCGCGGGAACACGGAGAGCGCGTGGGCAGTCTCGCAACCGAGGTGGGACGGCGCCTTCGCATGTCGGAGGCGACGATTCGCAGTATGCGCCTCGCCGCACGCCTCCATGACGTTGGGATGCTGGCCGGCCCCTCCACGGGCTCCGAAACCCCGGCCCATCACGCGAGCGCGGGGAGCGCCATTCTCGCGAGATTTCCGGACCCGCTCGTGGCGCGGATCGTCAGGGCGCACCACGAGCGCTGGGATGGCCGAGGGGTGCCGGACGGGAAACGGGGCCGGCGCATTCCCCTCGCGGCTCGGATCCTCGCGGCCGCCGAAGCGTATGAAGATGCGCAGCACCAGGCCGGTGCCGGCGCTCCGCGTCATGCGTTGAAGCGTTTGCGCGCAATGCGAGGCCGTGATCTCGACCCGCAGGTCGTTGACGCGCTGGTCGCCGCGCTTGCGGAGCACCGGAAGAACGCGGTGGCGACCCGTTGAACATGGTCGAGATGACTGCGGCGCGACGGAACGTTCCGCTGACGACGCTGACCTGGGGCATCGCCGCCTGTAGCGCGGTGCTACTGGCCAGCGGGGCGCGGGGGATCACCACCGCCGACATCCCCGCGGTGCTCGTGATCGCCTTGACCACGGCGCTGCTTGACCAATATCCGATCTACCTCGACCCCTCCGGCGAGTTGCCGCTGAGCCCCGTCATCACGGTAGCGGCGCTCGTGTTGTTCGGCTGGACTCCCACCCTGCTCGGGGCCGCTGCCGGCATGACGTTCGGCCTGCTCCGGCGGCCGTGGCAAGACGTACTGATGGACTCGGGCGATCAGCTGTTGTCGATCAGCGCCGCGGCCCTGGTCGTGTACGCCATGCCGGAGTGGGGCAGCGCCGGCGATGTGATCGTCGCCGGCCTCGTCTACACCGTCATTCGCTGGATCTTGGCCTCGGCGCACCTGCACTTGGAGGAAGGGCTCACCTGGCCGCAGGCGGTCCGCTTCCAGGTGACCTCGACGACGTTTCACATGGCGGCCTTTACCGGGGCCGCGTTTGTCGCGGTGTGGGCCGCCAGCAACAATCCGTCGTTGACGGCGCGGCTACTCGTCCCCCCGCTCGCCGCGGCGCTCACGCTGCAACTCTATCTACCGCGGATCCTGCGCGGCCGGGAACAGCGCCGGGCGCTGGCCGCGGTGTCGGTCCTGGCCGCGGCCGTGGACGCGCGGGACCCCTACACGGCCGACCACTCCGCCGCCGTCGCCGAGCTCTCCAGACGGATCGCGCGGGTCTTGGGCCTCGACGAGCCCGAAGTGCATCGCGTCTACCTCACGGGGCTGCTGCACGACGTCGGCAAGACCGTGATTCCCTCCGAGATCCTGCTGAAGCCGGGCAAGCTGACGAGCGAAGAGTGGCGCATCATGCAATCGCACGTCGAGGCCGGCGTGCGCATCGTGGAGTCCATCAGCGGGCTGGCCGAGATTGCGCCGCTCGTGGGCGCAAGCCACGAGAATCTGAACGGCACCGGTTATCCGTCCAAGCTAGCCGGAGAGCAGATCCCGCTCAGCTCGCGCATCAACCTCGTGGTGGATGCCTACAATGCCATGACCACGGACCGTCCGTACCGGGCCGCGCGATCACCGCGGGAAGCGCTCGAGGAGCTCGCCCGCAACGCCGGAACCCAGTTCGATCCACGGGTGATCGCGGCGCTGCAAACGGTGCTCGCCCGCGCGGGGGTCATGCGCCTGCACGCCGGCGCGGCCGAGCAACGCCGGGCGCCGGACGCCGGCCGGGGCCCGCTCCCCGCGTGGGCGCTGCTCTTCCGGCAACCCTCCTTCGCCCTGCTGTGGGGCGGCCAGCTGGTCAGCTTTCTCGGCGACGAGATCTTTTTCATCGCGCTGACGCTGTGGGTGTATCAGCTCACCAAGTCCGCCACGGTGCTCGCCGTCGCGCTCATTACCGCCACCGTCGGCCAGGGCCTCCTGGGCCTCCTCGCCGGCGCCCTGGCGGACCGTATCGACCGCCGCGGGGTCATGATCGCGGCCGACCTGGGGCGGGCCGCGCTGGTCGCGGCGCTGCCCTTTGTGCTCCTGCGATCGCTGCCGGCGGGGCTCCTGGTGCTCGTCGTCCTGAACGTCGGCACGGTGTTTTTCCGGTCGGCGGTGTACGGTCTCATCCCGGCGGTCGTCCCCGACGAGATCTTGCCGACGGGCACGGCGATGCTGCAGACGACCGAGCGGATCGCGGAGATCGTCGGCGGGGTCCTCGGCGGGGCGATCGTGCTCACGCTCGGCTACCACATGGTGTTTTATCTCGACGCGCTGAGCTTTGTGGTGAGCGCGGTCTGCGTCGGGCTCATGCCGCTCGCGTGGCGGGCCGGCCTGGGCGGCGCGGCCCCGAAGCATTTGGTGACGGAGATCAGCGAAGGCCTCACCTACATTGGCCGCACGCCCCTCCATCTGGTGCTGGCGCTGCTCATCGTCCCCGGGTACCTCACGCTGGCGTTTCCGGCGCTCCGCGCGCCCATGATCATTCGCGCCGCCGGCCTGCCGGTGGTCGCGTACGGCGTGATCAACAGCGTCATCGGCGTCGGCAAGCTCGCCTCCGCGGTCGCGCTAGCCGCGACCGGACGGCGGTGGGTGAGCGTACCGTTTGTGATCATGACGTTTCTCTTGACCGGCGTGGGCGTCGGCCTGTTCGGCCTGACGACGTCGTACCCGGTGCTCATCGCGGGGGCGTTCCTCTTCGGCGCCGGCAACATCGCCACCAACATCGCCAACGCCTCGATCTCCCTGGCCAACGCCCCTTCATGGATCGTCGGCCGGCTCATGGCGAGCCGGCAGGTGTTCATCGCCGGCACGACCCTGCTCGGCATGCTGGTGTTCGGCCGGCTCGCGGACGTGGCCGGCCCCCAGGCCGCGCTGGTGCTGCTCGGGATGGTGTCCATTGCGGGCGTCGCCATCGTGTGGGTCGCCGCGGGGCGGAACCTCCCGGTCCCGCGGCGCGCGGCGGCTCGCGCCGCGACGGCGCCGACGCCCGCGGACGAGCCGCGGAGCGGCGCGGCGGGGCGCCCTCCCGATCCCCGCGCCGCGCGGCCGGCGGGAAACGTCCGATGACCGCCTCGCGGCGGTCATCGGTATCCCGGGTCCTCGATCGCGCCGCGGAGCGTCAGCGCAGCCGCTTGACCAACGGTTCGACATCGGCTCGCGCCAGTTCGTCGGGCCAGGTGGGGAGGCGCTTCGCCCCGTCCCCCTTCGCCCGCGCGGCGCGGTACACGATGCCCGTGGGCAGCTTGCCCCGGCGCTGGAAGTCGCGCACCAGGTCCCACGCCGCGGCCTTGCTCGACGGATCATGGCTGGCGGGCACCGTTTCCACGTGCGCGCGGAACCAGTCGTAGGTGTTCACCTTGTTGTAGGTCACGCACGGCGAAAAATCGTTGATGACGGCGAATCCGCGGTGGCGCACGCCCTCCACGATCAGCTGCGCGGCGTGCTTGGGATCGCCCGAAAATCCCTGCGCGATAAACGTCGCGCCGCACGTCAGCGCCACCTCCACCGGATCGATGAACGGCGGGTGCTCCTCGGACGGTTTCCAATCCGGCTGGCCGAGCCCCGCGGACGGCGAGTCCTGCCCCTTGGTGAGCCCGTACACGCCGTTGTTCATCAGCACCAGCGTGATGTCGGGATCGCGGCGACAGGCGTGCACGAAGTTTTCGATCCCGATCGCGAGCGTGTCGCCGTCCCCCGCCATGACCAGCACGGTCAACTCCGGGTTGGCCATCTTCGCGCCGAGCGCGTAGGCGAGCGCGCCGCCGTGGGTGCCGTAGAACGCGTTGCCGTTCAGGTAGTTGCGGATCTGCCCCGAGCACCCGATCCCGGCCACCAGCAGCAGCTCCGCCGGCGTGAGCTCGAGCGACGTCACCGCCGCTTTGACCGCGTTCAGCACGGCGTAATCGCCGCAGCCCGGGCACCATTGGATGCGGTGCCGCGGCGCGGCATTTTGGTCCCAGATCGCCTTGGTCGCCTGGACCGCCTCAGGCATCGATGCTCACCTCGACCATCACCGGATCCTTGCCGCCGAGTCGGACGGCCACCGCCCCGTTGTGGGTGACCTCCCGGACCGCGCGCACGACCTCGGACGGATACAACGTCCGGCCGTTGTATTTGAGCACGCGCCGCGTCGGCACCAGGCAGTGCGCCTGGATGAGATCCGCGAACTGTCCAAAGTAGTTGTGCTCGCACACGACGACCGGCCCGCCGGTGTCCAGGAGCGGCTTTGCCAGGTGCGTCGGAAACGGCCAGAGGTGCGTGAAATGGACGACGGCGGCCTCGATCCCATCGCGGCGCAGCCGCTCGCGCGCGTCCAGCAGGGCGAGTTTGGTCCCGCCCCACCCGACTAACGTGAGGCCGCGCCCCACCTCACCGTACACCTGGGGCGCCTTGGCGTCCTCCCGCAGGTACGTGTGGAGCTTGCGCATCCGCTTGTCCATCTGGGCGACCCGCATCGCGGGGTCCGTCGTCACGAACCCGAACTCGTCGTGCTCGGTGCTGCTGATCTTGGAGATGCCGCCCCGCTGCCCGGGGATCAGGCGCGGCGAGATCCCGCTGTCCGTCAGACGGTAGCGCAGGTACCGCTCCCCGCGCACGTCGTGTTCGGCGGCGACGTGGCGCGCGATCGAGGCGCGGCCGGGCCGGAAGACCGACTCCGGCACCGTCATGCGCCCCTCGCTCAGGTTGAGGTCGGTCAGAAAGAAGACCGGGCACTGGTACCGATCCGACAGCCGCACCGCGTCCCGCATCAGCGTGTAGCACTCGTCGATCGTCGACGGCGCCAGCACGATACGCGGGATCTCCCCGTGCCCGCCGCCCGTGACGAGCGTGAGGTCGCCCTGCTCGGCCTTGGTCGGCATGCCCGTCGACGGCCCCGCGCGCATCGCGTCGACGATCACGAGCGGCGTCTCGGTGGTCCCGGAGACGCCGATCTCCTCCACCTTGAGCGACAGTCCCGGCCCGCTCGTCCCCACCATGCTCAGCACGCCGGCGACGCTCGCGCCGAGCGCCGCGCGGATCGACTCGCGCTCGTTCGCGCCCTGCAGCACCCGCCCGCCGTACCCGGGCAGGTACGTCTCCATGTACTCGAGGATGCCGGACGCGGGCGTGATCGGGTAGCCCGCGTAGAACCGGACCCCCGCCTCGATCGCGCCGATCGACAACGCCTCGTTGCCGCTGACGTACACGGCGGGCGCCGCATCGCGGACCGCTTCGATCCGGTAGCCGACCGAGGACTGGCGCCGGTCCTCGAGAATCCGCTCGACGAGCGCGCGCCCGCGGCGCGCCGCCTCGAGGTTGAGATCCACGACGGCCGCACCCTTGCGCCCGAAGCGTTCCTCCAAGAACCGGCGGAGCCAGCGCTCGTCCTGATCGAACTCGAGCAGGCGGAACAGCGCGCCCGTCATGATCAGGTTCTTGACCACTTCCTTCTTGAGCTCCCGGAGCGCGATATCGCGGGCGGGAATCGCAAAGACCTGCACGCCGCGCGCCTGGAGCGCCCCGGTCTCCACCGGGCCGCCGGAGCTGTCGTAGAGGAGCACGCCGCCGTCGACGAGATCGCCGGCGTGCTGCCGGATCGTGTCGCGGTTGGGTTGCTGCGGCGCGTCGGGGTTGCTGTCGTACTCGAGCCCGGCGAGCACATCGATGGCGCGGTCGCCCCACGACACCAGCGGCCTCGCGGAGACGACGAGCGGGTCGTACTGGTGGGCGCCGTAGATCGTCGATGCGAAGTTCCGCTCGACGCCGAGCACGTGCAGTCCTGCGCGGGTGAGAATTCGGCCGACGAGGTCGGCGACCGTGGAGACACCGTCACGAAGCTGCACGCCGCCGATCAGCAGCTTCATTTGGTTAACTGTCATTCCTTGCGTGGCCTCCTGGGAGCCGCGGAGCACGTGCGATAGCGGGTCGACCCGAGCGTCGCGGCTCGAGCTTTTGCCCCGGAACTCACGATACTAAATGGTAACATGGCGGCGGCCCGAACGTCCATGCCCGCGCTGTTCGCGCCCGCCCGCGGCGGGAACCGGACCGGCGCCAAAGACAGGGCCGCGGGGCCTACGCCCCGCGGCCCTGGTCCCGCCGGCGCTTACTTGATCGCGGCCTTGAGCTCTTTTGCCGCCGTGAACCGGGGCACGGTCCGCGCGGGCACCCGCACGGGCTCGCCGGTCTGCGGGTTGCGCGCGGTACGCGCCTTGCGCTTGGATACGCGGAAGCTCCCGAAGCCGGGGAACCGGACCTTGTCGCCCCGCTTCAGGACGGTCGTCACGAGGCTCGTGATCTCGTCCACGATCCGTCCGGCTTCCGCCTTGCTCACGGTTCGCTCTCTGCTCGACAGCTTCTCGGCAAGCCGCGCCGCGAACTGGGCCTTGGTCATACGTCCCTCCCGCGCTCGTCGTGGTGAACCAATCTCGGGGTTACGGTGTTCGGGAACAGGGGCGGGTTTCCTCCCGCCAGGCGTTCGATTTGCCTTATTTTTTCCGGCTCCGCGGGGCGCGGGCCCCCGGGCACGGCGGTCGACCCCGGCCCGTCACCTGCGGCACGACGCGGCGCGGCCCGCCGGCATCCCGGCCGGCTGGAGGAGAATCCACCGAGCCGGCAGAAACTCCGCCTCCGGTTCTTCGAGCGCTTTGCGCGCGTGGAGGTCGAGGAGGATGCGGCGCATCGCCACGATCATCGCCGCGGCCGTGCTGGTGGTGGCGGCCGCCGGAGCGGCCCCGGCTCTCGCGGATGTCGGCGTCCCGGTGCCGGCCGGCGCCGAGGTGCTGCTTCGATTCGAGACGCCGGTGGATTCCTCGACGACCCAACAGGGCACGGCGGTGCAGTTCGAGGTCGCGTCGGACGTCGTGGTGGATCGGTCCATCGTGATCCGGGCGGCGACGCCCGCTCGCGGCGTCGTCACCGCCGTGGCGCACCCGGGGCTCTTCGGCAAGGGCGCCCGCGTGCACATCGAGAGCATCGACACCACGGCCGTCGACGGCCGCCCGATCAAGCTGTCGCCCGTGGACGTCACGCCGGATACGGTGGCGCAGATCCAGGGCGCAAGCAGGACCGCCGGATCCGGCGTGGCCGGCATCGTTCTCATCTGGCCGATCGGCTTCTTGGGCGGCTCCCTCGTCCACGGCGGGCAGGTGCAGGCCCCGGCCGGCGCCGTCGTCACCACCACCGTGTCCGAGGCGGCGCAGATCGCCGTGCCTCAGTAGAGCCGGTCCGGATCAAAACGGTTCAAGAGCGGCGCCCGCGCGAGGTACCGCGTGAGGTTTTCGCAAAACAACGCCGTCAACTTGTCGTTCTCCGTATCCGCCGTGCTCGCCGAGTGCGGGCTGACGATGACGTTCGGCATGTCCCATAGCGGGCTCGCGGCCGGCAACGGCTCCGTCGCGAACACGTCGAGCGCGGCGCCCCCGAGGTGGCCCTCCCGCAGCGCCTCGATCAGCGCGGGCTCGTCGACGAGGGCGCCGCGGCCGATGTTGATCAGATAGGCTCCCCGCTTCATGGCGCGCAGCTCGCGGGCGCCGAGCATGCGCTCGGTCTCCGGCGTGTGCGGCGCGCACAGGATGACCGCGTCCGAGACGCCAAGCAGCCTGGGCAGCGCGTCCGCCGGCACGAGCTCGTCGACGCCCTCCGCATCGCCGGCACGGATCGTCCGCCTGGTGGCGACGATTCGCATCCCGCAGGCGCGACACACCCGCGCCACTTCGCGGCCCACGCGGCCGAGCCCCACGATACCGGCCGTCATGCCTCGCAATTCCCGGCCGCAGTAGCGCTCCCAGTGATGGGCCGCCTGCTCGCGGGCGAGCCGGGGCGCGTCCTTGACGTACCCTAAGAGGGCCCAGAGGCAAAACTCCGCCAGCGGCACGGCGTGGATCCCGCTCGCCGTCGTGAACGCCACCTGGCTGTGTACGAGGCCGGTGCGGACCAGGAGCTGGCCGATGCCGGCGCTCGTCGCTTGAATCCACCGGACCCGCGGCGCCAACTCCAGGAGCCGGTCCAGGTTGGTGAAATCGAAGTCGAACAGCACCTCGGCGCGGGCGAGGTACTCGCGCCAGCGCGCTTCATCCCGCGGCGCGCGCCGCAGCGAGGCCCCGTGGTGGTCGGCACGATACCGCGGCCGCGGCAGCAGCGCGGGCTCGTAGATCACATCCACGCCCGGCACGGCGGCAATCCGCTCGACGTACTCGGGCTCCAGGTACGACGCGATCAAGACGCAGAGATTGCTCATCGATCACCTCGGGCGCGGACGGGTTGCGGCGCATCGCCGGACGTCGGACTCCGTTTGGGCGGCCCCCTCCTCTTCGGCGCCGGCCCGCGAGAGGTCCTCGTCCGGCCGGCCGCAAAACAGTGTGCCGACGCGGTAGCTCGGGCGAAAGGACGGCAGGGATGCGACGAGGCGTTGCACTGTTTGCCGGGGTTGCGCCCGCGATCATCGAAGCCACGGCGCGCGAGGCGGAAGCGCTCGGGTACGACTCGTTCTGGGTGAACTATCCCGGCTCGATCGACGGGCTCGCCGCCCTCGCAGCCGCGTCCCGGCACACGGGACGCATCGCGCTTGGGGTGGGCGTGATCCCGTTGCACACGCGTGGGCCGGCGAGCATCGCCGACGGCGTACGGGCCAACGGGCTGCCGCTGGACCGCCTGCTTCTCGGCGTGGGCAGCCCCAACCCGGGCGCGCTGGCCCGCGTGCGGGACGGCGTCGCCGCGCTGCGCTCGGCGCTGCCGGCGCGCCTGATTGTGGCCGCGTTGGGGCCGCAGATGTGCCGGCTCGCCGGGGCGGTGTCCGACGGCGCACTCCTCAACTGGCTGACCCCCGGGCATGCGCGCCGCTCCGCGGAATGGGTGCGCGCGGGCGCCGCGGCAGCCGGCCGCGAACCGCCGCCGGTCCTGGCCTACGTGCGCGCCGCGATCGGAGACGCAGCGCGGGCGCGGTTGACCGCCGAAGGCGCGCGGTACGCGACGATCCCGGCCTACCAGGCCCATTTTGCCCGCATGGGAGCGTCCCCGGCCGAGGCCGCGATCGCCGTCCCGGCCGCGGACGGACTCCCCCCGGCCCTTGCCCAGTGGGATGGCGCCGTCGACGAGCTCGTGCTGCGGCTGATTACGGGCAGCGACACGGCGGATGAGTACGTGGCGCTCCTGCGCGCCGCGAAACCGTGACGAGCCGGATAGGGCGCGCCGGCGGGAGCAGGGAGAACCCGTAACCGGCCCGAATACGTGCCGGACAACGTTCTTCGTCCAATCTTGCCGTCTTCTTCTCAGCTCACGTCGAGTCAGCAGGTACCACGGTCGAGGGGGGAGACATGCGCACGTTCGCGGGTCTCGGCATGCTTCTTGTGTTGGCGGTCGCCGTGGCGCCCGGCTTCGCCGATAGCCTGACGGTGACGCTCGTGTCGATCACGCCAACGGTCAGCCACGGCGAGCAATCCACGCTCGTGATCCAAACGCAGCCAGGCGCCGCGTGTTCCGGCGAGATTACGCTCCAAAAGGCCGGGGGCGGCAAACCGGGAGGACAAGGCAACAATCCGAGCGGGGGGCGCCTGCCGGAGCGACAGGCGAACGCTCAGGGGCAAGTCACGTGGATGTGGAAGACGATCGGCACGGCGGGGCACCGGAACGTGCGCGTGACGTGCAAGAGCGGGGACCAGACGGCGTCGCTGGATACGGGGTTCGACGTCGGCGGATAGAGCGAAACGCTGTCGCCGCTGAGGACGCCCGGGCTGCGACGTCCGGGCGTCCCCGCGCGGATGGGGCGTTTGCCGCCGCGCAATGCACGGCGGGCGGTCGCGCGGCGGTGCGGGCGGGTCCGCCTACGCCGTGACTCGCGGCATCCACCCGGGGCGCGACGCCTCGAAGCGGGCGATGTCGTCGGACGCCCGCAGGGTGAGCCCGATGGCGTCCAAGCCGTGCAGCAAACAGTGCTTCGTAAATGGATCGATCTCGAACCGGTCCCGCCGGCCGAACCCGTCCGTCACCGTCTGCTGCTCCAGGTTTACGGTGAGCTGGTAGCCCTCGCGCGTGGCCGCCGTCTCCAGCATCTGGCGGACCCGTTCCTCGGGCAACACGACCGTGAGCAGGCCGTTTTGGGCCGCGTTGGCCGCGAAGATATTCGCAAACGACGGCGCGATGATCGCGCGAAACCCGTACTCCCGTAACGCCCACGCCGCATGCTCCCGGGATGACCCGCATCCGAAGTTCGGCCCGGCCACGAGCACCGTGGCCCCGCGATACTGCGGCTTGGCAAAGATCGAATCGGCCAGCGGTGTGCCGCCGGCGTCGAACCGGAGCGTATAAAAGACCATGTCGCCGTACCCGGTGCGCTCGATACGCTTGAGGAACCGGGCCGGGATAATGAGATCGGTGTCGACGTCGGCCCGGTCGAGCGGCAGGACCACGCCGGTGTGCTCCGTGAACGGCTCCATCCCTACGCCCTCCACTCGCGGATATCGACAAACCGCCCGGCGATCGCCGCCGCCGCGGCCATCGGCGGGCTGACGAGGTGGGTGCGCCCGCCGGGGCCCTGGCGACCCTCGAAGTTGCGGTTGGAGGTGGATGCGCAGCGCTCTCCGGGGCCCAAGATGTCCGGGTTCATGCCCAGGCACATGGAGCATCCGGCTTCCCGCCACTCGAAGCCGGCGTCGGTGAAGATGCGATCGAGACGCTCCCGCTCCGCGGCGGCCTTGACCTGCTGCGAGCCCGGCACGACCATGGCCCGCACGCCGGCATGCACTCTGCGTCCGGCCACCACCTGCGCCGCGGCCCGGAGATCCTCGAGGCGGGAGTTCGTGCACGACCCGATGAATACGCGGTCGATCGCGATCTCTTGAATCGGCGTTCCCGGCCGCAGCGCCATGTACGCGAGCGCCCGCTCGATCGCACGGCGTGCCGCCGGGTCTGATACCGCGCTGGGGTCGGGCACTCGCCCCGTCACCGGTTCCGATTGAGCCGGGTTGGTGCCCCATGTGACGAACGGCGCGATCGTCGCGGCGTCGACGTCGACACGCCGGTCGTAGGCGGCGCCGGGATCGGTGGGCAGCGTTTGCCAGTACGCGAGCGCCTCATCCCACAAGCGACCCTGCGGCGCGTATGGCCGGCCCGCGACGTACGTGAAGGTCTGATCATCGGGTGCGATGATCCCGGCGCGCCCGCCGCCTTCCACCGTCATGTTGCAGACCGTGAGCCGGCCTTCGATGGACAGCCCGCGGATCGTCGATCCCGTGTACTCGATGATGTGACCGATCCCCCCGCCGACGCCGATCTGGCGGATGATGCCGAGGATCAGGTCCTTGGGCGTGGTTCCCGGCGGCAACGCGCCCTCGACCCTCACTTCCATCGTCTTCGGGCGCCGGAGCGGCAGGGTCTGCGTGGCAAGCACGTGCTCGACTTCCGTCGTGCCGATTCCGAACGCCAGGGCGCCGAGCGCGCCATGGGTGCCGGTGTGGCTGTCGCCGCAGGCAATCAGCATACCGGGTTGCGTGAGGCCCAACTCCGGCCCGATAATGTGCACGATGCCCTGCCGGCGGCTCTCCAGCCCCTCCAACCGGATCCCGAATGCGCGGCAGTTGTCTTCCAGCGCGGCGATCTGCCGCCGGCTAATGGGATCCGTGACCGGCTGGGATCGGGGCCAGGTCGGGACGTTGTGATCGAGGGTCGCGAACGTGAGGTCGGGCCGCCGGACCCGCCGCCCCGCCAGGCGGAGGCCCTCGAACGCCTGCGGCGTCGTCACCTCGTGCACGAGGTGCATGTCCACGAACAACACATCCGGCTGTTCGGGCGCGCGTCGCACCACGTGCGCGTCCCAGATCTTGTCGATGATCGTCCTGGGTTTCACGATTCCTCCCTGTCCGGGCTGATGATTCCTTACCATTCAACGGGCCGGAAGCGCACCCTGCCCGTCGTGACGCGAAGCGGTCCGCGCCGCGACGCCGGGATGCCCGGCTACTTCGACGGACGGGCGGAGTCCATGTCGTACAGGTAGATCGTGAGCGCGGGCGTCACCGTCCGGCGATCGATCAGATGTCCCTGCGCCCCCAGCACGTCGAGAATCGGCGCCGCGCTCGGGTACATCCCGTGCACGAGCCACACCCTGGACCGCCCCGCGAGGAGCGCGCGCACCCGGGCGGTGCCGGCCCTGCCAAGCGGCGGAAAGAGGGTCCGTCCGCCGCCGAAATCCACCGGCACGCCCCGCTCGTCAATCGACAGCCGGTACCGCGCCGAATAGTAGTCGAACGCCGGCTGTACGTAGGGCACGTACAAGAGCAACAGATCCCCGGCGCGGGCTCGCGCGGCGACATACGCCGCCGCCCGATCCCACCCGCGAAGCGCGTCGCCGGCGAGGTCGTTGCGATAATGGGCCGCCAGCCCGGCGGCCGTACCGACCGCGATCGCGGCGGCCAGCGTGAGTCTCAAGGCCGGGGCCCGCACCCGCAACAGCGCCGCGCCGAGCGCGAGTCCAAGCGGGACGTCCGTCCAGAGGTAGGCGCGCTTCACAAAGACCGGGGCGACGGCCGACAGGCCCATGAGACAGGCGATCGGGACGACCCACAATCCCGTCGTGAGGGCCACCCAGCGGGGATCGCCCGGCCACGCCGCACGTCCGAGGACGAGGAGGAGGAGAGCCGCCAGCGCGACCGCGGCGGGCGCGTACGGGTTGAGCGCGTACCAGGCGACGACCGTCCCTCCGGCTGTCTGCTGTGCGAGCAAGACGAGCACGGGAGCGCACAGCACCGCGATGGCAAGGTGCGCCAGCGCCCACCTCCGCGCGAGCGGCGCTCGTGCCGCGGGGGGCAGTGTCCACGCGATCCAGACGAGGACCACCGCCATCGCCACGGGGAAGAGCAACGCGCTGTAGTCGGTCCACACAGCAGCCGACGCGGCGCCGACATATCCCATCCAGGCGGCGCGCGAGCGGCCGTCACCGGCCAGCAGCGTCGCCGCGGCCACGGTCGCGCCGGTCAGGGCCGACGCTTCCAGCGCGTACATTCTGGCCTCCTGGCTCCATCGGACGAGATCGGGGGCCAGCGCGACCAGCAGAGCCGCGACCACCCCGAGCGCCCGGCCGCCGGCCAGGCGCCCCAGCGCGCAGGCCAGCGCAACCGTCAGCACCCCGGCGGCGACCGAAAGCATCCGCAACATTACCGGGGTGTCGCCGAACACCCGGACCCACGCGTGGAGCGCGAGGTAGTACAGAGGCGGGTGATCGTCAAGCCTCGCCAGCACCGGCCAGATGCCGCGAAGCGGATGGCGGGCGACCCAGAGGGCAAACGCTTCGTCGATGTCGAGCGACCCGAGGCCGATCCAGTGCAGGCGCACCGCCGCCGCCAGCGCCAGCACCCCAACGAGCGCGAGGCGGAACCCCCACGTGCGAAGGCGCAGCGCGGGAGCGGGTCGCGCCCCGCCGGCCTCGAGCACCACCACGTCAGGACATGCCGCCGCGGGATGCGCTTCGCGCGCCGTGGACGTTAGCCGCTGTAGTGAGCGTATGACGCATCCAAGAGGAGATCACGATGGCCGCCCTCGCCATGCCCGAGCCCAAGACCGACACTGCCGCAATCGATGAGCTGCTCGCACGATTTCAGGAGGCGCTCAATCATCAACGCTGGGAATCGCTGGACACCGTCTTTACGGGGGACGTCGCGGTCAACTGGTTCGACACGCAGTACCGCCACGGCCGCAGTGCTGTGATCCGGCAGTTCCGCGATGTCTTCCAGCGCAAGCCCCGGGCTCGTTGCGTGACCGACGGGTACCGCGTTCACCTCGGCCCCGACCGCGCGGAGGCATCATGGCATCCGCGCGTGTACCGTCTCGCCGCGGACGGCACGGCCCGCGGTCCCGCCCGGACGCTCGGCGCGTTCACCGCTCGGCTCGTCCGGACCGATGCCGGGTGGCGCATCCGGCATCTCGACGTCCCCTGGTGAGGCGCCGAGGTATCATCGGCGGGACGTCGGCTCCCGCATCGAGACCAGCGCCGCGGCCCACCTGCGCAACTCGTCGAGCATCGCCGTCGCCGCCTGTTCGTGCTGTTCGGTCGCCGCGAAATCCCTGGCGTCGTTGAGATGCTGGCTCACGAAGGGGATGGCGACGGCGGTGGACAGGGGCATGACGCTGACGGACGTGAGCAGCGGCTTGATCGCCTGCACGGAACGAACGCCGCCCGACGCCCCGCCGTAGCTGACGAACGCCGCCGGCTTGTAGTGCCACTCATGGTACAGGTAATCGATGGCGTTGACGAGCGTGGCGGGCGCAAAGTAATTGTACTCGGGGACGACAAACACAAACGCGTCGGCGGCGCTCACGAGGCCGCTCCATGTCTTGGTGTGGTCGTGCGTGTACTGGTGCAGCCGCGGGTGCGCGGGTTCGTCCAAGAGCGGTAGATTCACGGCTGCGAGGTCGCCGACCGTGACACGAAACGCGCCGTGCCGCTCGGCCGCGCTAGTGATCCACCGCCCAACCGAGGCTCCCACGCGGCCCGGGCGCGTGCTGGCAACGACAACGAGCAACGTCAGCATCGAGCTGCCCCCTCAACACGCCATGCAATCCGTTGCGCCCAAACGGCGCCGACCCGGCCTACATTCCCCGGGGGCAAGGCCGGCGTAGGCCAGCGCGAGCGTGCTCCCCCAAGAGCCGCCCAGCACGAGCCAGCGGGCGATGCCCAGGTGGCTTCGCAACCGTTCGGTATCGGCGACGAGAGCCAGGTCGTGTTGTGCTCCAGGGACGTCTCGAGCGTCCCGGCGTGCGGCGTGCTCCGGCCGCACCCGCGCTGGTCGAACAGCACGACGCGATACGCTTGGGGATCGAACAGCCGTCGATGCCATTCCGTACAGCCCGAGCCGGGGCCGCCATGCAGGACGACGGCCGCCTTCCCGCCCGGGGCACCGCACGTCTCCCAGTACACGCGGTTACCGTCGCCGACGTCGAGCATGCCGCGATCGTATGGTGCGATCTCGGGGTAGAGCACGGTCAGGCAGACCCCTCCCTCGATGCGAACGCGAATGGCGCCTGCTGCGGGCGCACGGACCGGCCGCCAATCGAGGCGAACGTGGAGCGGGATCCATTCTACCACGCGCCGCGGGTCGTCATCCGCGGCAGCGGGGGGCCGCGACCGCGGCGAGCGCGCGGTGAACCGTGGATCCTACGCGGGACCTCGGCCGAGCGAGATCATCGCGACGAGCGCGACGTCGTCGGCCGCGCGTTCAGCCATCGCGCATACGAGCTCATGGGGAAGCCGTTGAGTCTTGCGGGCCAGCCGTCGATAGTGTTCGACGGCCGCGGGGGACAAGCCCAATGCCCGGAGGAGCGACAGTGATTCGTCAAATCGCTTCCGGCGGGTCACCCCGAGGGGACTTTTGTCCCGCCTCTCCACCAACACCATCGGCTTACGGCTCGTTGTCACAGGGACCTCGCCGGCGGCAGAGCAGGTTCTGCGACGTTCATGCCCTGTTCCTGCGGCTGGTAGACCACTCCGCACAGTCTCATAGACCAAAGTTGTCCGACTCGTCAACGGCGTACGGGCCGAGGCGTTACGGGCCAAGCGGTGAGACGCCGAGGGAGTGTCTCAGGGACGGGATTCTGTCTGGTCTTCCGCTTAGCGTTTCGAGTTCGTTCCCAGTCATGTTGCCGTGCAAGACTCCTCATCCGCGAAATGCCACGGACGCGCAACGAAGGACGCTGCAGCGAGCCCCCCGCAGAATGCGGCTCGGGTTCGCGATCCCTGAGGTCCGTTGCTGTGCGCGCCCGACTCATCATACAGCGCCCGACGCACCCCGCGGCGACGCCGCGACGAGGGTCGCCGGACGGAAAGAGTCGGTTGGCACCCCCGATGGGAGTGCCAAAAGGTAAATCTGCACGTAGCCCGCCTGCTACGATGTGTCTGTTCACCTGAACGCGAGGTGAGCCCGTTCGCCAAGGAGACGCGCGGCGATGCAGAAGATCGTTGTGTTGGGCGGGGGATTCGCGGGACTGTGGAGCGCCGTCGGCGCCGCACGGATACTCAACGAGCGTCGGATCCCATTGCACGAGATCGAAGTCGTCCTCGTGGATCGCACCGACTGGCATGCGATTCGTGTGCGCAATTACGAGAGAAGTCTTGCGGATGTGCGCGTCCCGTTCGACGACGTTCTTGCCTCGGTCGGTGTACGACGTGTGCGAGGCGAGGTCTTGGACATCAATCTCAAGCGGCGCGAAATTTCGGTTCAGGGTTTGCCCGAACCGATCGGCTATGATCGCCTGGTCTTCGCCCTTGGCAGTAGGCTCGACATCCCGCCCGTACCCGGACTCGCGGAGCATGCGTTCAATGTCGACACCTATGAAGCCGCCGCTCGACTGCGGAATCACCTCGCCGCGTTGCCTTCGCAGCCGACAGCATGTGCTCACAACACAGTTCTTGTGGTCGGTGGCGGCCTCACCGGCATCGAGGTTGCCACGGAAATGCCGGACCGTCTCACGGCACTCGGCAAGACCCGCGTGATTCTTGCTGACCGCGCCCCATGGATTGGGTCTGACATGGGCGAAGAAGCCCGCAGAGTCATTGAACGTGCACTCGGCGCTCTGCACATCGAAATGCGTCCCGGTATCACGGTGCGCGCCGTGGACGCGGATGGCGCCATCCTGTCGAACGGTGAGCGGATTAGTGCGGCCACGATCATCTGGTGCGGCGGTATGCGAGCCCATCCCTTGTGCGCGCGGTTCCCGGTTCCGCCGGACCGCTTCGGTCGCCTACCCGTCGACGAATATCTCAAAGTGAAGGGACTGGATGCCGAATTCGCGGCCGGCGACGCAGCGTGGTTCCATGTGGATGGCACGCATGCCTCCGTGATGTCCTGCCAACACGCGCGGCCGATGGGCCGCTTCGCCGGGCATAATGTTGCTTGCGACCTGCTCGGCGAACCGATGCTCCCGCTTCGCATCGACTGGTACGTCACCGTGCTCGATCTCGGCGCGTGGGGGGCCGTCTACACCGAAGGCTGGAATCGCCGTGTGATACTGACAGGCAGCGAAGCGAAACTGGTAAAGCGGACCATCAACTGCCAGCGAATCTACCCGCCACGAACGGGTGGTCGCACGGCGATCTTCGACGCCGCAGCACCTGTGGTTCAGGCCCCGCCGCCCATGCGATCCGCACAGGGAGGGCCGGGGGCAGTAAGCGACTGACATGACGCCTTTCGCGGCTTCTCTCCGTCTATCTGGGCAGCAAGTACAGCCATATGTGGCCGTCACGACCAGACGCCCTCAACTCTCCTTTACCAGCAGCATCTTGGCGAGCGGGATGAGAAGCGGCTCCGGCGCCGCTTCCAAGCGGCGCGCCATGCCGCGCTCCATCTGCTCCGCGAAAGCGGCGGCGCGGGGATCGTCGTGGCCGCCATCAAGGGATGCGACGAGCGTCGGCGCCACCGAGGCGCGCGCAAAAGCGGCCCACCCCGCACCGAAGGCGCTGGCATCGCCGCTGCGGGCGTAATCGACCCAGAACCGGTCCTCGACCTGGAACAGGTCGACCTCCTCGATCGCAAGCCCTGCGAATCGTCCGCCGTCTGCGAACGGAGCTACAAGGTCGTCGCGGCTCCGAGCGACCGTGGGGATCGTCATCCGCGCCGCTTCCTCGGTGCGGACGAATCCGTCCTCGACCATGTCCATGAGCGCAGCGTACATCGCCGTGAGGAGCGGCTGATAGCCGAAACGACCCTCCTCGTCCAACGCCATCGTCACAACGACGAGCCGCCCACCTGACCTCAACTCCCGCCCGCGATGGACGAGAAACAACTGCCAGTCGTCGGCCGCCTGGCGCGCGTAGAGCGCGCGCACCCGCAGGTCTCGACTGTAGGAGACCTGCACGTGGTCGGGAATAGGGCTGGGCACGCGACTCAGCCACTGCACGGCCCATGAGCTCCATCCAAGCGTCACGCTGGTCACCGGCAGGATCTGTTGGTAAAACGACCGCCCGACGGCGAAGGCGAAGGCAGCCGGATCGCCGCGGAGATAGCTGTCGGGTCCTTCCAGCGTCTCAAACAGGGCGGCAAAATCGTTCTCGGGGAGGTCGGTGTGGACCACCGAGATCGCGCGGCCGGCGCCCGTACGAGCCCGCAAGACGGCGATTGCCGCGCGGATCGGGGCGAGCGAATTTTGCCCCTCGGACGAACCGTAGTCGGCGATGACAATCGGTTCCATCCCGTCCGTGAGCGGCACCCCTCGCGCCGCGCGCTCGAAGAGTGGCAGCGCCGTTGAAAGGCCGGCCGCCTGCACGCGCGAGTTTCGGTTGTAAGCTCCGTGCCCCTCCATCGGTTCGGGCGCGGTGCCGACGACGTCCGCAGATTTGTCCGCCATCCGAGGGCCCCCCTTTCCGTCGCCAACAGGACTCCAAGCGTGCCCAGGACGACGCCACCTAGTGGATGCTACGTCACCTGCACCGTCCGCCAGATGCCGTGCGCGATGATGATGGCGGGAAGCGTGATCACGAGGGACGAGGACCAGGCCCAAATGGGTCCGGTCTGATGGACCACGCGAATGAGCAGCAGCGCGACCAGACTCCATCCGATCAGGCGCTTCACAACGATGACGAGCAACCCGTGACGATTGTCCTCCGCGTGGTAATCGTCAAGAATCACGACGCCGCCGGCAATGACCGTCATGCTCAGCAGCAGCCCGCCATAGACCCACGTCATGAAGGGTGCCGACAGGATTGCGCTCATGAGATAGACATAGATGCCGGCGCCGACCAGGTAGACAATGATGCCCGCGCAGATGGCCAATGGCACCACTGCCATGCGGTTCTATCGGGACGACGAGCGCGTGAATTGCATCTATGTCGTCTAATTCAGCTGAACCCGCTGTAGGCGAGCGCGGCGCTAAGCACGATGCCTACCGGATGGCGCGCGAGCCCGAACGGTAGCAAGGTGTCGAAGACAATGTCGCTCGCCAACGTTAGGACAACGAGGTTCAATTCCTTCATGCCCGCACTCCTTCCTCAAACCGGATAGGCGGTGACCTCCTCGCCCCGCCTTCCGGGGCCCATCAGCGACTCGAGCGTGCGCGGGAGGAGGATTGAGGGCTGTCTGGTGGTAGGTGCGCAGCGTAACGCAAAGCAGTCAAGACTTGCTCATGAGTTAGTCCATACGCCTTCCCAACCTCGCTAATGCTATCGCCCGCCGCGACCGCCGCCACTATCGTTGCAATATCTACCCTGGTTCCGGCGATACACGGCTTCCCGAACCGAACATCCGGATCCATTGAAATCCCAGGGAAGATATCCACCCTCGTCACCTCATCTACCCGAAACCAACCTCCGGCCACGGGTGTTGCGTTTGCCCAGAGTAAGTGTCGATCAGGTACCAGCCTTCATATCTTATTGCCATCTTGATCCCCAACCAAGTGCGGCGTCTTCTTCCCGTGCCCGACCCGGTTCCATCGCGCCTCCGCCGCACGGCGTCCCAGTTCAGCGCGCTCCTCACGGGTCAGACGTGCCATACGCGCTCTTCCACCCATCCGAGCCATTTCGGGCCAAGAAAACCTTGGTGCCGGGGGACGGAGTCGAACCGCCGACACGGGGATTTTCAGTCCCCTGCTCTACCACCTGAGCTACCCCGGCAACTCGTCGAAACGCTCCGAGTATAGCGAAGAGCGTCGTGTCACGGCAAGGTACGGATTCGTTCGCACCGCATCGGGCACCGAGGACCAGTCGTCATCCACGCGGCGACGGCAGCATCCCCCCCATGGCCGCGTGACCTGGAGGATACACTCTCGCGCCCTGCGGGTACATATCCTGAAAGGGGAGGTGAGACCATGTCCACGACCAAGGACCTGAAGCGGTACCGGCAGACGATCGAGGAGGCAATCATTGGACTTGGCCGGGACGACGTCGGCGTAGGTGAAGTACAGGAAGCACAGAACGGCATGCTCTCAGTCGAGCTGTCCCGGGGCACGCATTCAACGGTCGAGGAGATTCCGGTGGACGCCCTCCGCGACCGGGGCCAAATGAACCAAGCGATCGTCAAAGCGATTCGCGGTCTCAGCAAAGAAGTCTCTCAGGACGCGCTCGACAAGGCGACCTAAACAGCGCCAGGGTGAACATGAGACGCGGCGCAGCGGGCGACCCGACCGGCGCACCCGCTGCGCCGCGCTGCGTCCTATTCCCGGCGGCCCCGGGGGCGCCGCCCCTCGTTGTCTCCATCGCCGCCGCGGCACTCACCTGCCGGACCCGCGCACCTATACGTCGAGGATAACCTTCGCTTCCCATGTCGTATCCGTGCGCGTCAGCGACAGGCCGTGATACGTGGCGGCTTTGATCATTCGGCGGACGGCGTGCCGCGCCGGGTCGACGGTATCGCCAGACACCTCCGCGGCGAGCATCGTGTCGCGCAACTCGACGACGCGGCATCGCCGCGGCACAAAGCCCTGCGCATCGAGGAGATAGAGCAACTCGTTGAGCCACGCCACCAGCAGGCCGGCGCGGTCCGCGGCCTCGGCAGTCACCTTGAGGTGTACGTCCTCGCGGAGTCCCTCCGGGTCGACCATCAGGTCGACCAGGCCGGCCGCGGCGTTGCAAAACACCTGCTCGAGCGTATGGCCGCGCTCGATGAGGCCGACGTCGGCGGTGTGTTCGAACGTCTCAAACGGCTGCACGGGTGCCGGGCACGCGGGCAACGCGTCACCCCTTGATCACGGCGACCGGACGCAACCGCGCCACGCGGCGCGTTAGACCGGCGCCATCGCTCGCCCGGACCACGTCCGCCACATCCTTGTACGCCTCCGAGGCTTCCTCCGCGAGCAGGC
Source organism: Bacillota bacterium (assembly GCA_021324255.1). Taxonomy (GTDB): domain Bacteria; phylum Sysuimicrobiota; class Sysuimicrobiia; order Sysuimicrobiales; family Segetimicrobiaceae; genus JAJPIA01. The sequence goes on along the minus strand of JAJPJL010000122.1, from coordinate 2,281 downwards.
CGCGGCTCGCGGCGCGCACGATGATGCCCCGCGCGGCCAGCGCATCGGCGATGTCCACGCCGCGGAGCAGCCGGCGCGCGGCGCCGCGGCTCCGCACGCGGCCGGCACCGTGGGGCGTTGAGCCGAATGTCTCCTCCATGGCCCGCGAGGTCCCGACCAGCACGTACGAATACCGGCCCATGTCGCCCGGCAGGAACACCGGGTGCCCGACGCCCCGATACGGCGCAGGCACGTCTGGATGCCCCGCCGGGAATCCCCGCGTGGCGCCCTTCCGGTGCACGCAAAGCCTGAGGCGCTCAGCCCCGACCGTGTGCTCCTCGATCTTGGCCATATTGTGGGCGACGTCGTAGACGAGATCCGGCGGCGCGGCGCGCGTCCCCAGCACCGCGTCCCACGCTTCGCGGATCCAGTGCGTGATGACCTGGCGGTTGGCGAACGCAAAATTGGCGGCGGCGGCCATGGCCGCCAAGTATGAACGGCCTTCGGGAGCCGCGAGCGGCACGCATGCCAGTTGCCGGTCTGGCAGCGCGATGTGGTAGCGCGCAAGCGCGCGGTCGCACACGGTGAGGAAATCGTCGCACACTTGATGCCCGAGCCCCCGGGATCCCGAGTGGATGAGCACGGTGATCTGACCCGGATGCCGCAACCCGAAGACGGCTGCCGTGGCAGGGTCGAAGATCTCATCGACGCGCTGCACTTCGAGGAAGTGATTGCCCGAGCCGAGAGTGCCAAGCTGCTCGAGCCCGCGTGTACGGGCCTTTTGGCTCACCGCATCCGGCGCGGCACCGGGGATCGCGCCCTCCGACTCGATGCGCGCAAGATCCTCCGGCCGGCCGAGCCCCCGCGCGACCGCCCAGGCAGCCCCATGCGCGAGCACCTCGTCCAGATCCGACTGGGTCAGCCGAAGCCGCCCGCGGGTGCCAACGCCCGAGGGCACGTCCTTGAAAAGACGGTCCGCAAGCGCCCTGAGGTGCGGCGCGATCTCCTCGTGGGAGAGCGACGCGGCGAGCAGCCGGACCCCGCAGTTGATGTCGTATCCTACGCCGCCCGGCGAGACCACGCCATCGTCGAGCCGCATGGCGGCCACGCCGCCAACCGGAAAGCCGTAGCCCCAGTGGATATCGGGCATCGCGATCGACCGGCCGACGATCCCCGGAAGCGTCGCGACGTTGGCCACCTGCTCGAGCGCCTGGTCGGTCTGAATCTGCGATAACAGGGCCGCGTCGGCATAGACCAATCCCGGAACCCGCATGCCGGGTTTGTAGTCGGACGGGATCTCCCACCGGTATGGGTCCAGAGGCCGCAGGCTGGACGACCCGTGGCCCTGAGGCTGCCGCTCCGTGTCCACGGACATGCTCGAGCCTCCGTTACACCACCGTCGTTGAGTCGCGCGAGCCGCCGCACCACGTTCACCCACAATTGTAACGCCGGGCTCCGTGGAGCGCTAAGACGTACCTCGTGCAGAGCCGGCCGTCGCCAGGGCGCGTCCGCGTGGAACGCGACCGTTGCGAGGCGCGCCGGCGATCCTCACCGACCGCTACCGGCCCGAGCTTGCACCGCTCGCGCTCGCCGACAGCGTGGCGGTAGACCCGCACAAGTGGCTGTACGTTCCCGTCGAAGCCGGCCTCGTGCTCGTGCGTGACGCGGCGGCGATGCGCGACGCGTTCAGCCTCGTGCCACCGTATCTCCGTACCGGCGGCAGCGGGGCGGGCGTCAGCGGACCCCCGTGGTTCAGCGAATTTGGATTCCAGCAGACCCGCGGGTTTCGCGCGCTCAAGGTATGGATGGCGCTCAAGTACCACGGCCTGAGCGGCTATGCCGAGGCGATCGGCCGCGACATCGCGCTCGCCGAGCACCTGGCGGCCCGCGTGCGACAGGCGCCCGACTTGGAGCTGGCGGCGCCGCAGAGCCTGAGCATCGTGTGCTTTCGCCACGCGCCGCCGGCGTTGCGGGGCGATCGGGAGCGCCTCAACGCCGTAAACAAGACTATCCTGGAATCCGTCCAGGTGAGCGGGCAGGCGTTTGTCTCCAGTACCATGCTGCGGGGACACTTCGTGCTACGGGCGTGCATCGTCAATCCCCGCGCATCACGCCCGGACATCGATGCGCTCGTCGATCTCGTACGAGCGGAAGGCGCACGGGCCGCCGGGGTAATGTAATCTATGGAACAAGGCTGGCGGGAGCGACGGGATTTGAACCCGCGATCTCCTGCGTGACAGGCAGGTGTGTTAAACCAGGCTACACCACGCCCCCACGTACGGCGGCACTCCCGCCATCATGC
>JAJPJL010000040.1 GCA_021324255.1 Bacillota bacterium | reverse complement strand
GATCCGGCAGGGGCTTTCGTTGCCGGGATGGCGGAATCTGGCAGACGCGCACGTTTGAGGGGCGTGTGGGGAAACCCGTGGGGGTTCAAATCCCCCTCCCGGCACCAACGCTACTCACACACCCGTGCAGTTCCAGCAACCCCGCCATGCTGCCCCTGACTTCGGCCACGAGGTGCGGCCCCTCGCGGAGCAGCACGATCTTATCCATGGCGAACGCGAGCATCCGCCGGGCCTCGTCCACGTTCGTTTCCAGCAGGCCGCGCAGGTCGCGCAGGTCGCGTTCAACGACAGATCGCACCGACACTACGGGCGCCGGCGCCCGCCGGGCCTCTCGGACGGCCTGCTCCAGGGCGGCCACGCGACGCTCGGCGTCCTCGAGCATTTGCCGAGTCGTCGGCGTCAGGATCCCCTGGCGAATGGCCGCGGCGATGTTATCGAGTTCCCGGCGGGCCTGGCGAAGCGCGGCCTCGCGCTCGGCGGTGGCGTCGCCAGATCGGCGCGTCATGCGCTCCACGGCCTCGGCGACCGCGCGGTCGAGGTAGGCAAGGCGCCGCGGCGTGAACAGGTCGCCGAACACATACTCGATGACTTTCCGCTCCATGCTGTCCCGCCGCACCAGGCGCCCGTTGTCGCAAACGGCTGGCCCACGATCATAGTGGACGGCGCAGCCGTAGTGCTGAACGCCGGGCCGGTGCTGCTGGATCACGTACCTGGCGTTGCACTCGCCGCAGACGAGCAGGCCGGAGAGGAGATACTTCGGCCGGGCACCCTCGCGGGCCCCCGGCGTCCAGGCGCGCTGCTGCAGGCGAGCCTGGACGCGCTGCCACAGGTCTTCGGGGACGATGCGTAGTTCCGAGGCGTCGTGCCAGACCCACTCGGACCGCGGCCGCACGCGCATGACGCGCTTGCCCGTCTCTGGATCACGGACTTTCTGGCTGCGGTTCCAGGCGATCTTGCCCGCGTACAGTGGGTTGCGCAGGATGCCGAGGGCGCGGTTGGCGGGACCGAGAATGGTGGCCGGCGTCCACGATCCGGCGCGTCGTCCGCGGGCGGTCCTCGGCGGTGGCATGCGCTCGGCGTTGAGCCGGTGCGCGATGGCGCGCGGCGTGAGGCCGTCTATGCCGTAGAGCCGGTAGATGTATCGAACGACCTCGCCCTCGGCGGAGTCGATGACGTGGCGGCGGCCGATCTCACGTCCGCCGTCGTCATGGACCATCTCGGAGCGGTAGCCGTAGGCGCGTCCTCCGGCGCTGAGGCCGCGGCGGATCGTGCCCTCCCTGCCCCGCCGTGTCTTGTCCCGCAGGTCCTCCAGGAACAGCTCGTCCTTGAGGCCGACGACAGCGGCCAGAATTTTGCCGGCGCGGTCCGTGAGGTCCGTCTTGGTGGCGACGGAGAAGACGCGCACGCCGAGGAACCGGAGCAGCTTGAGGGCGCTGTGCATTTCGGCGGCGTCCCGCCACAGCCGGTCCTGGGCTTCGACGACGATCGCGTCGAACGCGCGCTCTCTCGCAGCGGCGAGGAGGCGCTGGTAGCCCGCCCGCGCGGCGCTGGCGCCGGAGATCTCCTGGTCCGAGAACACGTGGCCGGGAGCAACAGCGTACCCCAGGCGCTCCGCGGCCTCGCGGCACAGGCGCACCTGGTCCTCAATGCTGGTGGCGCGCTGAAGTTCTGACGAATACCTGGCATAGATGGCGGCTCTCACGATGCCTCCAGATCTGCCGCGTCGCGCCGCTCCCGCCGGCGCAGAATGTCGCGGGCGATAAACTCGGCCAGTGTGTCGAGCAGGCGGCGCTCCAGGTCGGTCATGGCTGGCTCCGGGGTAGTGGGTATTCTCCGTGTCCGGTCGGGCGTCCTGGAAGGAGACGGTTTCGCAGCCGTTGCTCGCCTTGGGGCCGTCATTGATTGTCTACGCATGGGCGACGATACCGTAACGCGCAAGGTAGCCAACAGGGCTGCAACCCGGCCTATGGGGGAACGTGCCGCGGCCCGCCGAGAGATCAGCCTACCGGATCAGCAAAGAGCCCCGCCACGAGGCGCGCGGTCGTCGCGTATCGGTTCTCGGGGACGGTCCTTACCGGGTTTGCCGGGCGGCTATGGTGGTGCCTGCTGGCGCGACTCGTGATCGCCTGCGCCGCCCGCTTCTCCTCGTAGAAGCGGTCAAGCTTGTCCTGCAAGACCTGGATCTGGGCGGCGAGGCCGGGCCGGTCTGCGAAATGAACGCCGGCCTGCCGGGCCCTCAAGGCGCGGAGGTCGGCGACGGCCCGATCGATGTCGGCCTGGATCTCGGCCGGCGATCGCCTGGTGATCGGCGGCGGGGGTAGGAGGTCGGTCACGGATGTCCTCCGGGATGCGAAGTTGTTGGTCGGATGATATCCGTTGTGCGCCGGGTGACAAGAGATCAGGCGTTGATTGGAGGCATGATGCGCGTTCCTCTGGTGATGGTCACGCGCGCCTCGTGGCCGTCCGGCAGAACGGCACTCACGCCGACGTGACCCGTCGCCTCGAGCTCCTGCGCGTGGTCCGGTCGCAGGGTCACGCTGAGGCGGACGTACCCGGGCTCCTGGGGCCGGTGGTTGCGGGTGCGCCGGTAGTCCCGGATCTCGCGCACGGACAGATCGGCGTAGCGCTCGGCGGCCTTGAGGGGATCGCCCTCTCGCAGGCACTCCGCGAACCACTGCCACGCCTTGTCGGCGTACCGGGCACGGGCCTCGGCCGGGAAGGCCGTCGCGGTGCGCACGAGGTCGCGGACGAACCGGCTACTCCACCCGGTCGCCTGCGCGAGCGCCTTATAGAGCGGCGTCACGGGACCCCCGTTGCCTCGCGCTGCCACCCACGCGGCGAGCACGTCCGCGGTGGCCCACAGAAGGTCCCGGCGCCGCTCGTCCTGCGCCACGAGGTAGCTCGCGAGCGCGTCCAGGGTGTCGAGTGTGGTGAGAAGGTGACGCTGCGACGCGTCTAGCATCGGTACGGTCGTCCGGGTCTCGCGTCCTATCAGGATGCGGCCGCCGATCATGATCGCGCTGGGGATCACGTGCGCGCCCTGGGAATGGCCCGGTCTCGTGGTCAAGCGGGTGCGCCGGCCTCGCGGCATCCTGGCAGTCACCGGCCGCGCACCTCCGCCTCGATGGCCGCGGCCATGGCGCGGTCGGCCGCGAGGGCTTGGACAGCCGCGTCCCGCCCCTGGCCAAGCTGGCGGCCGTTGTATAGGATCCACGCGCCGTTGCGCGCGAGCACTCCGGTGGCGAGCGCGGCCTCGAGGAGGCTCCCGCCGATGTTGATCCCCTGCCCGTAGAGGATGTCGAACTCGGCCTGCCGGAACGGCGCGGCGAGCTTGTTCTTGACGATCTTGACGCGGACGCGCTGGCCCGTCACCTGATCACCGGACTTGAGGGATTCGATCCGTCGGACTTCCATGCGCACGGAGGCGTAGAACTTGAGCGCCCGGCCGCCCGGCGTGGTCTCGCTGGGGCCGTACATCATGCCGATCTTGTCGCGGAGCTGGTTGATGAACACCACCGTCGTGTGCGACTGGCTGATCGCGCCCGTGAGCTTCCGCAGGGCCTGCGACATGAGTTACTGTGCCCCCCACAGCCGTTGGAACTCGGCCTCGAAGGCGCGGGCAAGCGCTGGGTCGTCGAGGACCACCAGGTTCTCCCAGTTGCAGCACTCTGCTTCGCGCGTCCAATTGAAGCTCCCGGTACCGACGAAGCGGTCATCGACGACGATGCTCGCCAGGTCGAACCTCGTGGCGTCCGCTGTGATCGTTGCGCCTGTCTCGCTTGACCCGATCTGCACCTGGCCCTCGGGCAGGCTGGCGACGATCTCGGCGAGCAGCCTGGCGGGGAGCGCGATCGCACCGGGCTCGGCAACTTCCGCCTCGCAGCTCGTCTCGAGCCCGAGCTCGAGGTCGGTCGCGGCGATATGAAGCCGCCCACCGGAGGCCCGGAGCAGAATGGTGCCCAGGATCGGCATGGTGGCTCTGGGGGACACGGCCCGGGCGGCGGTCCGCAGGGCCGGGAGCAGAGCGAGTGTCGTGCAGGTGATTTTCATTAGTATGTCCTCTTCAGGCGGCGTCCCACCGACGACCAATGGACGGTGTCGGGATCTCGGCGGGCGGGGCGGTGTCGTTGGCGCTGCCCTCGCGGTTCGAGAGGAGGCGTTCGATCGCCCGGAACTGCTTGGTGTGGCCGTTCCAGTCCTGCGCAACGATGCTTTCGATCGGGACCTCGCGGTACCGACGCCCGCAGTAGAGCCAGCCGGGTGCGCCGTCCTTGAACCGGTCGGGCGGGCCCGGGGGCCCCAAACGAGGAGGAGGTCGATGTTTTGAGAGGTGTTGTTGATCATAGCACGTGCCCAAGGATATGCCGGCCATTCACGGTCGAGCGTGGAACCTGGCGTGCGTTCAGGCGGCCCCGGCTATCTGGACGTCGATGAGGGCCGCGGGGATCTCGTGGTAGACGCGCCCCTCGCCGGGCCGCGCGGCGACCCTGTACTCGACCGCGACGCGGTCGCACGAGGCGGAGATGAGGGCGGCGTCGAGCCCGTAGAGGCGCTCGTTGCGGTACAG